>NZ_JSZN01000016.1:0-376676 GCF_000801975.1 Burkholderia sp. A9
GTCTGTGCGAACGCGGCCGCCGGTGCGGCGGCCACGATCAGCCATGCGAAGTATTTGAGTCGCAAAATGATGCCCCCCTCCGAGTCTCGACTGTCCGACACGCGCCCCATGCGCGCGCCGGCGGTCCGTTCATCCGCGATCGATCGAAAAACGACCGGGGCCCGCCGCGCAGAGCGCAAGCAGGCCGCCCGAGATCGCGATGTTCTTGTAGAAATGAATCATGTTGTTGATCTGCTCGCCGCCCGTCATCGTCCAGTAGTGGTGGCCGATGATGCCGGTGCCGATCGTATACAGCGCAAGCAGCAGCGCGAGCGGCCGCGTCTGGAAGCCGACGAGGATCGCGATGCCGGCGAACAGCTCCATCACGACGGCGATCGCCGCCGAAATGATCGGCGCCGGCGCGCCCTCGCTTCCCATGAACGCGATCGTCCCGGAGAAGTCAGCGATCTTCTTCCAGCCGAACATCACGAACAGGATCACGAGCAGGATTCGGGAAAGCAGCAGCAGCACATCGCGCTGGGACGCGAGAAACGGTTGATTCGGTGTCATGGTGCGATCAATGAAAACGATGCGCGAACGACACGCACCGGATTGCCAATGAACCAGGACGGGCGGCCGCCAGCGCCACCCGCCCCGCTCTGCAACAACCGGCATCGGGGCCCGCCCGATGTGCTGTGCGCCTCCTCTTGTCAGCGTTGCCCTGCTTCGTACTGCGCCGCGCCCGGCGTCAACGCGCCTTCGCGACGTCCTGCTCGGTCACCTTCGCGTCCGGGTTGCCGAACTGCCCGGTCAGGTAGTTCGTCAGCGCGGCGATCTGCGCGTCCGACAGCTCGTTGCGGAACGCGGGCATCCCGACGTCCTCGCTGCCGGCCTTGCGCTGCACGCCGTTCAGGATCACCTGCACGAGGTTCGCCGGATTCGACGCACCGACCGTCGAGTTGTGGAACAGCGACGGGTAGTAACCGTCCGGCGTGCCCTTGCCCTGCATCTGGTGACACGTCGCGCAGTTGCCGAGATACAGCCGCGCCGGGTCGATGCCCGACGACGCGAGCGCGACGCCGCGCAGCTTCAGGCCGTCCTCGGCCGGCTTGCCCCACGACGAGCGCGACTGCTTCGCGTCGCCGTTGGCGACGGCCGGCACCGTACGGACGTACGTCGCGATCGCGCCGATGTCGGCGTCGGTCATCTTCGAAAAGCTGTGCTCGACCGCCTCGGCCATCGGGCCGGCCGCCTGCGCGACGCCCGGCACGCTGCCGGTACGCAGGTACTGGGCGAGTTGCTGCTGCGTCCAGCCGCCGATCCCCGCGTTCGGGTCGGACGTGATGTTGTAGCCGTCCCAGCCCGCCAGCACCGAACCCGACAGGAAGCTGCCGCCCGTCTCGTCGAGCGACTTCTCCTGCATCGCGATACCGCGCGGCGTGTGGCACGTGCTGCAGTGCGCGAGGCCCTGCACCAGATACGCGCCACGGTTCCACTCGGCGCTCTGCGCCGGCTTCGGCTGGTACGCGCCGTCCTTCAGGAACAGCCAGTTCCAGATCTTCAGCGGCCAGCGCATGCTCAGCAGCGCGGGAATCTCGTTCTTCGGCGGCGCCTGCTTGACCGGCTCGACGCCGTGCATGAAGTACGCGTACAACGCCTGCACGTCGTCGTCGTTGACCTTCGCGTACGACACGTACGGCATCGCCGGATACAGGTTGTCGCCGTTCTTCGACACGCCGTGGCGTACCGCGCGCTCGAAGTCGTCGAACGTCCAGTTACCGATGCCGGTGTCGGGGTCCGGTGTGATGTTGCTCGTATAGATCTTGCCGAGCAGCGGCACCGGCATCCCGAGGCCGCCCGCGAACGGCTTGCCGCCTTTCGCGGTGTGGCAGGCCATGCAGTCGCCCGCGACCGCGAGGTATTCGCCGCGCTTGATCTGCGCGGGATCGGCCGGGTCGGCCGCGCGCACGAGGCCCGGCAGCGCGAAGCAACCGGCGAGCAGGAAGGTGAGAGTAGATATCCGCACGGTCAGACTTCCTTCTTCAGCGTGTCCGACATCCGCAGCGCCAGCGCCGCGATCGTCAGTGTCACGTTCACCGTACCGACGGTCGGCATCGTCGAGCTGCTCGAGATGAACAGGTTCGGATGGTCGAACGTGCGGCAGTCCTTGTCGACGACCGAGTCGCGTGCATCCGCGCCCATGATCGTCGCGCCCGTGATGTGGTTGTTCGGCGCGAACTCGTCGTTGAACACGACCTCCGTGCCGCCCAGCACCTTCGCGGCCGTCGCATAGACCTCGCGCGTATGCACGGCGCCGCGCTTCACGTAGTCGTCGATCGCATACGTGATTTCCGGGCGCGGAATGCCGACCGCGTCGGTGGCCGTCTTGCTCGGCACGATGCGGTTCTCGGGTTGCGGCAGGATCTCGTGGAAGCAGTCGAACTGCACGTAGCGCGCGGAACGATCGCGGATCTGAGCGTCGAGCTCGCCGGCCTTCATCAGCTTGCCGGCCTTGAAGATCTTCTGCGTCTCCTGGTTGATGCGCGACATGTTCGACAGGTGGATCTTCTTCGCAGCTTCGGTCGCGCGGAACGGGCCGTCGCGGAAACCGATCAGCGACGTCATCTCCTGCGGGCCGCGGCCCGGCCACAGCTTCTCGCTCGCGTAGAACGACACGCCCGTGCCCGGATGGTCCATCAGGTTGCGCCCGACCATGTCGGAGCTGTTCGCGACACCGTGCGGGAAATCGCGGTTCGCCGACATCAGCAGGATCTTCGGCGTCTCGATGCCGTTCGCGGCGATCACGAAGTACTTGCCTTCGACGCGATGGTCGGCGCCCGTCTTGTCCTTGTAGACCGCGGCGACGATGCGCTTGTCCGGGCCCGTCTCGAGCTTGTAGACGACCGCGCTGTCGATCAGCTTCGCGCCGGCCTGTTCGGCCTTCTCGACGTGCACGATGCCGTTGTACATCGCACCGATCGGACAGATCGGCATGCAGTTGTTGTTGCCGCAACAGGTCGGCCGGCCGTCGTACGGACGGCTGTTACGCGCGACCGGCTCGGTCACGACGTGGAACTTCGGGTCATAGCCGTTGAGCGCGCTCTTGATCGTCTGCTCGTTGAACGACAACGGCAGCGGCGGCATCGGGTACGGCTGCTTGCGCGGCGAGTACAGGTCTTCCTCGGGGCCGGGGCCCCACACGCCGAGCTCTTCCTCCGCGCGCTGATAGTAATGCTCGATATCGTCGTACTGGATCGGCCAGTCGCGGCCGACGCCGTACACGGTCTTCATCTTGAAGTCGTTCGGGATGAAGCGCCACGCCGACGCGGCCCAGTGCCACGTCGTGCCGCCCACCGCACGGATGTACTGCGAGTTGAACTTGTGCTCGCCCTTCAGCACCAGGTAGTCGTTCGGCGGGCCGTATTCCGGATGCGGCGCCCACGGGCTCGACGGGTACGGCGCCATGAAATCGGTCTTGTCCGCCTGGTTACGGAAACGTTCGACGATTTCCCAGCGCGGCATGCGCGGGCCGGCTTCGAGCAGGATCACCGACTTGCCCGCCATCGCGAGCTGGTGCGCAACGATCGCGCCCGCGACACCGGACCCGACGACCACGACGTCGGCCTTTTGCGTATCGGTATCGGCCATCAGGCTTGCCTCTCGATCGGTTTTTCGGCCCAGAAGCCGGGTTTGTTGGGGCAATACGACGGGATCACGAGCGTATCGGACACGACGCTGAACATTAATGCTTCTTCGTACGTAATCACGACGTTGTCGACGATGCCGAGATACCACGCTTCGAGAATCGACAGCGCGGATGCCTGCTGATCGGGATTCAACGAGCCGGATGCGAGTGCGCCGGCGAGCTGGGACAGACCGTCGGCCGTCTTGAACGAGCCCTTCTGCAAGGCCTGCAGGAAGCGTTCGCCGAGCACGCGGCTCAGCCCTTTCTTGCCTGTCAATGCTTCGGAGAGCGTCATGAACGTATCGAGCGGCGCGGTGCCGGGAGCATCGGCCAGGGCCCGCAACGCCAGCGCGCCGGTGAGGCCCGCCGCCGTCAGCGCCAGTGCGCCCTGCAGCCATTGACGCCGCGTGATGCCGGATGCGGCTGCGTCGTTATCGCGACGCGAGTGGGGAGTGTTGTCGTTGTGCATGTTTCCTTCTCTCGAACACCGGATTCGGGAAAACCACGCTTGATATTTCTCAAACATTAGCGCGGCCATGAAATGTACGTGCACAAATCGGAACCGACAATGGCTTTATAGTCCATTAAATGTTCCGCAATCCGACACAATCGACATTTCGCTGCATCTTTGTGTCGTCGACGCGACAATTCTGCATCGGGATGCGGCATGTCGCAAGCGGACGACACGCCCCCTCCCGTCATCCGCTCACATGCGCGTCGGTTAGAATCGCCGCAATCAAACAGAAAGCTTCCCTCCGAGGGCATCGAGCGATGAAGCAGCACGACCAACACAACAACACGAATCAAACCAGTCACACCACTCGGCTGCTCTGGCGCATCGGCGCGGTCGCGGCGCTCGGCGCCGCCGCGGCACTCTCGCTGCATGCGGGCGCGGCGCGCACGGTGAGCGTGTCGCCGCAAGGCACCGTCACCGAAGTCCGGCAGAGCGTCGTCAAGTTCGACGAACCGATGGTCGCGTTCGGCTCGGCGTCCGCGCCGAATCCCGCGCGCATGACCTGCAACGATTCCGTCGCCGCGCGCGGCCAGGGTCACTGGCTCGACGACAAGACGTGGGTCTACGATTTCGAGAACGACCTGCCGCCGGGCGTGCGCTGCTCGGTCGCGCTCAACGACACGCTGCGCTCGGTCGCCGGCAATGCGGTCAGCGGCCCGCGCCGCTTCACGTTTCAGACCGGCGGCCCGTTCCCGGTGACGGTCCGCCCCGGCTCGCGCGAGATCGAGGAACGCCAGGTGTTCGTGCTGAAGCTGAACGGCCCGGCCGAACCGCGCTCGGCGCTTGCGAACATCTGGTGCGAAGCGGCCGGCATCGGCAACCGCATCCCCGTCACCGTCGCCGACGACGACACCCGCAACGCGCTGCTCGACCACTTCGGCCTGAAGAAGGATGCCGCGCGCGTGCTGACGCTGTCGTGCGCGCAGGCGCTGCCGGCGAGCGCGAAGATGCAGCTCGTCTACGGCAAGGGCGTGGCCAGCCCGAGCGGCATCGGGAACGACACCGAGCGGCGCTTCGACTTCACCGTGCGTGCGCCGTTCGCCGCGAGTTTCTCGTGCGAGCGCGAGAACGCGAAGGCGCCCTGCACGCCGCTGCGCCCGCTGACGCTGTCGTTCAATGCGCCGATCTCGCGCAAGAACGCCGAGGCGATCAAGCTGCGCGGTCCTGACGGTTCGATTGCGCCGACCTTCGCGGCCGACGACCACAGCGACGAAGTGACGACCGTCACGTTCAACCCGCCGCTGCCCGCGCAGGCCAACCTGACGATCGAGCTGCCGTCCGGCCTGCGCGACGTGACCGATCGCTCGCTCGCGAACGCCGACCTGTTCCCGCTCGCGACGCGCACCGCGCCGATGCCGCCGCTCGCCAAATTCTCGTCGGGCACCTTCGGGATCGTCGAGCGCTTCGCCGAACCCGATACGCCCGCGCTCGTGCCCGTCACGCTGCGCAACGTCGAGGCCGATCTCCACATCGCCGGCCTCAATGCAGGCGGTGCGCAATTCGCGAACCTGAAGGTCGAGAACGACACCGCAATCCGTCAATGGATGCGCACCGTCGAGCGCTTCGACAACTGGTCGATGACGGCCGGCACGATCGACGAGCGCATCCCGGGCCTGCTCAGGCGCAAGGGCCAGCACCCCGTCTACGTACCGCTCGTGGCCGGCGAGAAGATGCCCGCGCCGCAGAACCGCCGCATCGACGTGCGCTCGCTGTCGCTGCTCGCCGGCGAACCCGGTGCGCAGGCGCTGACGCTGCCGAAGGCCGATCCGAAGACACTGCGTCCGTTCGAGGTCGTCGGCGTGCCGATCGACAAGCCCGGCTTCTACGTGCTCGAACTCGCGTCGCCCGCGCTCGGCCGCTCGCTGCTCGCGAAGCCGTCGAGCATGTACGTGCGCACCACGGTGCTCGTCACGAACCTCGGCGTGCACCTGAAACAGGGCCGCGAGAACAACCTGGTGTGGGTCACGACGCTCGACAAGGGCAAGCCCGTGCCGAACGCGCAGATCCGCGTGTCGGACTGCAACGGCGACGAGATCGCGGCCGGCAAGACCGACGCGCAGGGCCTGCTGACGATCGACGGTCAATTCGAGCCGAAGCACCAATGCAGCCAGTCGGAACGCTTCGACGACTACTTCGTGTCGGCGCGCGTCGACGATCCGAAGACGGGCCCCGACATGGCGTTCGTCAGCTCGAACTGGAACCGCGGGATCGAATCGTGGCGCTTCAACGTGCCGACCGACACCGACAGTGCGCCGACGGTTCGCGCGCATACCGTGTTCGACCGCACGCTGCTGCGGGCCGGCGAAACCGTGTCGATGAAGCACTTCCTGCGCACCGAGACGCTGCAGAGCCTCGCGTTCCCGTCGCAATACCCGACGCGCGTGACGCTCCGCCATCTCGGCTCGGACCAGACGTACAAGCTGCCGCTCACGTGGTCGGCCGACCACAGCGCGGACACGCAGTTCACGCTGCCGCCCGCGGCGAAGCTGGGCGAATACAGCGTCACGCTCGAAGGCGGCCCGGACGATGCACCGACCGCCAGCTACTACAGCGGCAACTTTCGTGTCGAGGCGTTCCGCCTGCCGGTGCTGAAGGGGTCGATCAGTGCGCGCGACGCGCAGAAGAGCCCGCTCGTCGCCGTGAAGGAAGCGCCGCTCGCGGTGCAGATCGACTACGTGTCGGGCGGCGGCGCATCGAACCTGCCCGTGCAGGTGTCGGCGCTGATGAAGTGGGCGTCGCCGCCGTTCGCGGAGCGCTTCGAAGACTTCAGCTTCACGCCCTATCGCCCCGACCGGAGCGACGGCAACGCCGACGACGACGCGCAGGACGGCGACAACGCAGCGGCCGCGCACAACGATCCCGACGCGACCAGGCTGATCGCGGACAAGCTGCCGCTGACGCTCGACCGCAACGGCGCAGGTTCCGTCACGCTCAAGGGCCTGCCCGACGTCGACGCACCGAAGCGCATCGCGCTCGAAGCGACGTTCGCGGACCCGAACGGCGAAGTGCAGACGATCCGCGGCGACACGATCCTGTGGCCGGCCGCGGTGGTGGCCGGCATCAAGGCCGGCCGCTGGGTGTCGGTCGGGCAGCGCGTGCCGGTGCAGGCGCTCGCGGTCGACCTGCAGGGCAAGCCGCGCGCGTCCGTGCCGATCGAGATCAAGGGCGTCGCGCACATCACGACGTCGTCGCGCAAGCGGATGGTCGGCGGCTTCTATGCGTACGACAACAAGAGCGACACGCGCGACCTGGGCGTGCTGTGCTCGGGCAAGACCGACGACAAGGGCCGCATGGCCTGCGACGCGACACTCGAACAGGCCGGCAACGTGCAGTTGATCGCGGTCGCGAAGGACGGCGACGGCCGCGCGTCGAACGCATCGACGTCGGTGTGGGTCACGCGCGAGGATCAACTCTGGTTCGGCGGCGACAACACCGACCGGATCGACGTGATCCCGGAGAAGACTTCGTACGAACCGGGCGAAACGGCGCGCTTCCAGGTGCGGATGCCGTTCCGCCATGCAACGGCACTCGTGGCGGTCGAACGCGGCGGCGTGATGGAAACGCACATCGTCGAACTGAATGGTACGAACCCGACCGTCGACCTGAAGGTCGGCGAATCGTGGGGTCCTAATGTATACGTGTCGGTGCTCGCGCTGCGCGGCCGGATTCGCGAAGTGCCTTGGTACTCGTTCTTCACGTGGGGCTGGAAGGCGCCGGTCGAATGGGCGCGTGCGTTCTGGCGCGAAGGCCGTCACCATGAAGCGCCGACCGCCTTCGTCGACCTGTCGAAGCCCGCGTTCCGCTACGGCCTCGGCGAGATCAAGGTCGGCACGGGCGTGCATCGTCTCGGCGTGACCGTAACGACCGACGCGACGCGCTACACGGTGCGCAGCAAGGCGCAGGCGCACGTGAAGGTCACGCTGCCGAACGGGCAACCCGCACCGGCCGGCACGCAGATCGCGGTCGCGGCTGTCGACGAGGCGCTGCTCGAACTGATGCCGAACAACAGCTGGGATCTGCTCGACGCGATGCTGCAGCGGCGCGCATACGGCGTCGAGACGGCCACCGCGCAGATGGAAATCGTCGGCCGCCGCCACTTCGGCCGCAAGGCCGTGCCGGCCGGCGGCGGCGGCGGCAGCGCGCCGACGCGCGAGCTGTTCGACACGCTGCTGCTGTGGAATCCGCGCGTCACGCTCGACGCGAACGGCAGCGCGACCGTCGCGGTGCCGCTGAACGACGCGCTCACGCGCTTCCGGATCGTCGCGATCGCGGCGGTCGGCCCCGACCGCTTCGGCACCGGCAGCACGTCGATCCGCAGCACGCAGGACCTGCAACTGATCTCCGGACTGCCGCCGCTCGTGCGCGAAGGCGATGCATTCCGCGCGCAGGTCACGCTGCGCAACACGACCGACCGCGCGATGCAGGTCGTCGTGACTCCGCGCGTGACGGGCCTCGACGTCGCGCCGCAAACGGTCTCGCTCGCGGCCAATGCGGCGACCGAGGTCGCGTGGACGATCACCGTGCCCGAGCAGGCGCTCGACGCGGCCGGCGCGCTGAACTGGCGCATCGAGGCGGCCGAGCAAGGCGGCAAGCGTGCGTCCGACGCGCTGGCCGTCGCGCAGAAGGTCGTGCCCGCGCTGCCGGTGACCGTGCAGCAGGCCACGCTCGCGCAGGTCGACGGCACGCTGACGGTGCCGGTGTCGGCGCCGGCCGGCGCCGCCAGCAACGCGCAGGGCACGCCGCGCGGCGGCATCGCCGTGTCGCTGCAGTCGAAGCTCGCGGACGGCCTGCCCGGCGTGCGGCGCTGGTTCGAGCGCTATCCGTATCGCTGCCTCGAACAGCAGACGTCGCGTGCGATCGGCCTGCACGACGCCGCACAATGGCAGGCGCTGGTTGCGCGCATGCCGGTCTATCTCGACAGCGACGGGCTCGCGAGCTACTTCCCGCCGTCGTCCGACGATGCGCACTACGGCAGCCCGACGCTGTCGTCGTACCTGCTCGTGGTGGCCGACGAGGCCAGCCGCCTCGACCCGCGCTTCGCGCTGCCGGAAGACCTCCGCACGCAGCTCGAAGCCGGGCTCGCGCGTTTCGTCGACGGCCGCATCGAGCGCAACGCATGGGCGCCGCGCCAGGACCGCGACCTGCGCAAGCTCGCCGCGATCGAGGCGCTGTCGCGTTACGGTGCCGCACAAGGCCGCATGCTCGGCTCGATCGAGATCGCGCCGAACCAGTGGCCGACGTCAGCGGTGATCGACTATCACGCGATCCTCACCCGCGTGAAGGACATCCCGCAGCGCGACGAGAAACGCGCGCAGGTCGACCAGATCCTGCGTGCGCGCCTGACGTACCAGGGCACGCAGCTCGTGTTCTCGACCGCGCGCGACGACGACCTGTGGTGGCTGATGACGAGCAACGAGACCAACGCCGCGCGTCTCGCGCTGGAATTCGCGGGCGACCCGGCGTGGAAGGACGAGATGCCGCGCGTGGCGACCGGCCTGCTCGCGCTGCAACGCCAGGGCGCATGGCAGACGACGACGTCGAACGCACTCGGCCAGCTCGCCATCGAGCGCTTCTCGCGCACCTATGAAAGCACGCCGGTGGCCGGCACGACGAAGGTCGCGCTCGGCGGCAACGCACGTGCAATCGCATGGTCGCAGGCGCCCGCCGACGCCCCCGCGTCGGCCACCGCCGCGACCCGCGCCGCGGCCGCGCGCAGCGTGCTGATGCCGTGGCCGCGCGCGTCGCAGGCGCCGGCCACGCTGTCCGTCGCGCAGGACGGCACGGGCCGCCCGTGGGCGACCGTCGAGAGCCTCGCAGCTGTGCCACTGCGCGCGCCGTTCGCGGCCGGCTACCGGATCACCAAGACCGTCACGCCCGTGTCGCCCGCCGTCAAGGGCGTGCTGACGCGCGGCGACGTCGTGCGCGTGCATCTCGACATCGATGCGCAGAGCGACATGACGTGGGTCGTCGTCAACGATCCGATCCCGTCCGGCGCGACGATCCTCGGTTCGGGCCTCGGCCGCGACTCCGAGGCCGCGACGCAGGGCGAGAAAACCCCGGACGGTGCGTGGCCGGCGTTCATCGAGCGCGACTTCGACGGCTACCGCGCGTATTACGACTATCTGCGGAAGGGCAAGGTCTCGGTCGAATACACGGTGCGGCTGAACAACGTCGGCACGTTCGGGCTGCCGCCGACGCGCGTCGAGGCGCTGTACGCGCCGTCCGTGTACGGCCTGTGGCCGAACCCGCCGATGACGGTGAAACCGGCCGACGCGGGCAAGTAACGAGACCGTGATGATCGATCGTGGATTGCCGCGGCCGGCCCGTTTCGCCGGCCGCGTATTCGTCGCCGTCGCGCTGGCTGCGCCGCTCGTCGCGCACGCGCTGCCCGGCTACGACGACGTGCGCCGCAACTGGCGCAGTTCCGACTGGGTGCTGCTCGCACGCGACGGCACGCCGCTGCAGCGCACGCGTGTCGACCTCACCGAACGACGTGGCGACTGGGTGTCGCTCGCCGACGTGTCGCCTGCGTTCCGCGAGGCGATCGTCGTATCGGAGGACAAGCGCTTCTACGAACACAGTGGCGTCGACTGGCGCGGGATCGCCGGCGCGGCCTGGGGCAACCTGTGGAACGAGCGCACGCGCGGCGCGTCGACCATGACGATGCAGCTCGCCGGGCTGCTCAGCGATGCGCCGCGCCGCTCGGGGCAACGTTCGCTGCCGCAGAAGGCCACGCAGGCGATGAACGCGCTGCTGCTCGAGCGCGGCTGGCGCAAGGACCAGATCCTCGAGGCCTATCTGAATCTCGTGCCGTTCCGCGGCGAGACGGTCGGGCTCGCCGCGCTGTCGCAGGTCCTGTTCGGCAAGGCGCCGTCCGGCCTCGATGCACGCGAGGCCGCGATCGCCGCGGCGCTGGTGCGCGGGCCCAACGCGGCGCCCGCGAAGGTTGCCGAGCGTGCGTGCCGGATCCTGCGCGAGATGCGCGCCGAGCAGGCGTGTGCGTCGCTCGACGGCTACGTGCAGCTCGTGATCGCACGCCCCGCCAGCGCCGTGCGCGACGACGGCGCGGCGCTGGCCCCGCACTTCGCTCGGCGCATCGCGGCCGAGGTCAGACCGGCGGCCGGCGCGCAGGTGCGCACGACGCTCGACGCGCCGCTGCAGCGCTTCGCACGCGACACGCTGACGCGCGCGCTGACCGAGCTCAACGCGCCCGCGCATCGGCGCAACGTGAACGACGGCGCGGTCGTCGTGATCGACAACGCGAGCGGCGAGATTCGCGCGTGGGTCGGCTCGTCGGGCGCGTTGTCGAGCGCGCGCGACGTCGATGCCGTGCTCGCGCCGCGCCAGGCCGGCTCGACGCTCAAGCCGTTCCTCTATGCGCAGGCGATCGACGAGAAGCGGCTGACCGCCGCGTCGCTGCTCGACGATGCGCCGGTCAACCTCGCCGCCGGCGGCGGCCTCTACATTCCGCAGAACTACGACAAGGATTTCAAGGGCTGGGTGAGCGTGCGCAGCGCGCTCGGCGGCTCGCTGAACGTGCCGGCCGTACGCACGCTCGTGCTCGTCACGCCGCACCGCTTCGCGCGCACCTTGACCGCGCTGGGCCTGCCGCTCGCGCAGGAAGGCGACTACTACGGCTTCAGCCTCGCGCTCGGCAGCGCGGACGTCACGCTGCTGTCGCTGGCCAATGCGTATCGCGCGCTCGCAAACGGCGGCGTCGCGCGCAAGGTCGTCGACCTGCCTGCGCCCGCGCCGGCCGCCGGCGCATCGACACCGGGACGCACCGACACCGGCACGCGGGTGTTCAGCGAAGCGGCCAGCTTCGTCGTCACCGACATCCTCTCCGACAACAACGCGCGCGTGCGCACGTTCGGCTTCGACAACCCGCTCGCGACGCGCTTCTTCTCCGCGGTCAAGACCGGCACGAGCAAGGACATGCGCGACAACTGGACCGTCGGTTTCACGTCGCGCTATACGGTCGGCGTGTGGGTCGGCAATGCGGACGGCGCGCCGATGTGGGACGTGTCGGGGGTGACGGGCGCGTCGCCGGTGTGGTCGGCCGTCGTCGGCTATCTGCACCGCGACCTGCCGAGCCGCGCGCCGCAGCCGCCGGCCGGCGTCGAAACGCGCCGCATCACGTTCGAGCGCGAGGTCGAGCCGTCGCGCAACGAATGGTTCATCGCGGGCACGGCGCTCGACACGATCCGGCTGGCGGCGCCCGTCACGCCAGGCAAGGACGGCGCGCGTGCGCCGCTGACGATCGGCGCGCCGACCGACGGCACGATCTTCGCGATCGATCCGGACATTCCACCGAGGAATCAGCGGATCTGGTTCGAGCGGTCGGCCGGACACGCCGCGCGGTTCGCATGGCGGCTCGACGACAAGGTGATCGGGCATGCCGACCGCATCGCCTGGATGCCGTGGCCGGGCCGGCACCGGCTCGAACTCGTCGATGCGCGCGGCAACGTCGCGGATGCGATCGGCTTCGAGGTGCGCGGCGCGTTCGCGAAGGCGACCGCCCGCAAGCCCTAGCAAGCCGTAGCAGGCCCTGGCCGCGCCGCAGCGAACGACCAGGCAAGCAATCCCCGGATCGGAGACCTAGAATATGAACAGCGTGCCGTTGCTGCGGCGCGCGCCGGTTGCCCTGCCGCGTCCCTTCTCCCGATCGCCCGCGACCATGAACCTTCGCCATCCGCGCTTCATCCGCCCCGCGCTGGGCGCCGCCTGCGTCGCCGCGCTCGCTTCGCTTGCGGCCTGCAACGGCGACGCCTGTTTCGGCGTCGATGTCTGCTTCAACAACAACAACACGCAGGCCGTCGCACTGTCCGGCACCGCCGCCACGGGCACCGCGCTCGCGAGCGCGTCGGTGACGGTCAGCTGCGTGCAAGGCTCGGCGACGACGCTGACCGACGGTGGCGGCAACTACCGGGTGACGGTCAACGCGGTGCTGCCGTGCGTGCTGACCGTGGCCTCGGGCGGCACGAGCCTGCATTCGCTCGCGTATGCGGGCGGCACCTTCAACACGACGCCCGAGACCGAGCTGCTGCTCGTCTATCTTGCCGCGCAGCTCGGCACGAACACAGCCGGGCTGATCGGCAATTTCCAGGGCAATGCGCACTTCCAGCAGGTGATGGGCAGCCCGAACACAGTGCAGGCCGCGCAATCGGCGGTGGTCACGAACCTGCAGCAGCGTTATGCGGTCACGTTGTCGACGCCGGCGTTCCTCACGACGTCGTTCGTGGTCGGGCAAGCGGGCGTCGACAGCGATCTCGGCGCGCTGGCCAAGGCCGGCGCGATCGATTCGAACGGGATGCCGGATCCGGCCGCGGTTACGCTATTGACGCAGGCGGGCGCTGCGCACCCGCTGTAAGCCAGCCCGCGGCGGGACCAGGATCGGGCGTCAGGCGCCCGTTTCGGGCTCGCTGTCGGCCAGCAGCGCCCACCGTTCGTGGTCGCGCCATGCGCCGTCGATGCGCAGGTAGCGCGGTGAAAAACCCTCTTTCCGGAAACCGAGCCGCCGAACCAGCGCGATCGACGCGTGGTTGGCGGGCTGGATGTTGGCTTCGAGCCGATGCAGCCCGAGTTCGCCGAACGCGACACCGGTCGCCGCGCGCAGCGCTTCCGTCATCAGCCCTTGCCGGCTGAACTCCGCCATCCCGTAGTAGCCGAGATACGCGCTCTGGAACAGGCCGCCGACGATCTCGTTGAGGTTCACCACGCCGACGACCTTTCCGGACGCGCGTTCGCGCGCGACGAGGCCGACGTTCGGCCCAGTCAGGCAGCGGGCGAACCATTGGTCGAATCCCGCCTGGTCGGTGAACGAGTCGACCCACGGCAGATGGTGGCCGCGGCTCGCGCGGTTGGCGGTGATCAGGTCGGGAGCGTCGGTTCGGGCGACGCGGTTCAGCAGGATCAGGCTCATGATTCGGTCGAATGCGGCGTGTGGTGGAGCGGGCCGGCAGCAACCGCGCGCAGCCGCGTTGCCGCCGTCCGCGACGAACGATACGGCTTACGCGGCCTCGCCGCTCCCGCACGCGACGCGCTCGGCCTGCTGCTGCGACAGGTAGCGCAGCAGCTTGGTCACCATCCACACGACGGTGAACGACAGCACGACGAAGAACGCCGCGAGCGGCGTCAGCACCTGCACCGACACGAAGCCGGCCACGCCCATCATCGCGGACGACACGAGCAGCAGCGCACACCCGAGGATCGCGCTCGTCAGCCCCGCGATATGCGGAAACAGCGAATTGCCCTTGGCCATCAGCGTCGGATACATCGCGCCCGCGCAGAAACCCATCACGAGCACCGGTGTCGCGAGCGTCCATACGCGCAGGCCGACGGTCAGCGCGAGCCCGAGCATCGCGACCGCCGCCAGCGCCATCACGCGCGCGCCGATGCGCAGCCGCTGCTCGGCGCTCGGCAGCCCGTGCCCGTGAATCCGGTTTGACAGCCCGCCGAGGAAATACATCAGGCCGATCCCGAGCGCCAGATAGCCGAAGAAGGTCGGCGGCTTGTGCAGCGTGGTCTGCACCATGAACGGCCCGACGATGTTGAACACCAGCAGGATGCTGTAGCACAGCCCCTGCGCGAGGAAGCAGCTCTGGAACACCGGGCTCGCGAGCACCTTGCCCGCGTTCGTCATCAGCGTGCGCGGCTCGAGATGGACCGGCTTCGGCAAGGTTTCGCGGTAGTGCCACAACAGCGCCCACATCACCAGCGAGTACACGAGCAGGAACACGAGGCACGCGCGCCAGCCGAACCATTCCTGCAGGTGCGCGCCGATCACCGGCGCGATGATCGGTGCGAGCCCCCACGCGATCGACATGTACGTAAAGGCATGCATCAGCGCCTGGCCCGAGAACGAGTCGGTGATGATCGCCTTCGCGAGCAGGTTCGTGGTCGCGATCCCGAAGCCCTGCAGGCAGCGCGCCAGCACGAACGTCTCCAGGTTCGGCGCACCGAGCGACAGCAGGCAGCCGATCGTGTAGATCACCAGCCCGAACGCGAGCACGCGCTTGCGCCCGTAAGCGTCGGCGATCGGGCCGAAGATCAGCTGGCCGAGCGCATACGCGGCCATGTAGCCGGACACGCTCGACTGGATCGCCTGCGGCGTGGTCGCGAACGAGCGCGCCATGTCGGGCAGCGCGGGTACGTAGATGTCGATCGCGAGCTGGCCGGCGGACGCGAACAGGCAGATCAGGAACAGCAGGAAGCGCGGCGAGTTCGATTCGCGCGCGGGAGTGAGCGAGACGTTCATGACAACCGGAAAGGAATCTGACGGCAGCGACACGCGTCGGCCTGTTCGAATCCCGAACAGCCGTGCGCGGCCAATTGCGTATTGTGCCTGTTGTTGCGCGGCGCGACCGGAATCCCATGGAATCGGCGAGGTTGAAATGCCGATTGCAGCACAGCCGGACACCTGCGACCCGGACCGCGCTTCGGCGCGCGGCACGGGTTCAGGCAAAGGGGAAAAGGACGGGTGTAGACGGAGCCCTGACGGATGCCCGGCGAGGTGCGACGCCGGATGGACCACGGGTCAGAGGACGGAGTTCAGCATCCGGCGTGAACGCGCCGGACGACCTTCACGGCGGCAGGATGCGCACCGCGACGCCGGCCCGAAGGGCGGCGGGATTCGAGCGTGCAGGCCCGCACACGCAACGTGTCGGACCGCACGCCCTCACGACGATACGATCAGTACTGCGCCTGATCCGTCGGATTCCTGAACAGCTGCTTCATCTCCGGCGACAACGGATAGTTGAGGCTCACGCCCTTCGGCGGAATCGGTTGCATGAACCACTGGTCGTAGAGCTTCTCGGCCGCGCCCGACGTCTGCATCTTCGCGATCACGCCGTCGACCACGTGCTTGAAGGCCGGATCGTCCTTGCGCATCATGCACGCGTAGTTTTCGTGAACGAGCGGCGTGCCCGCCACCGTATACGCGCCCGGGTTGCGGTCCTTCGCAATTTCGCCGTACAGCAGCGGCTCGTCCATCACGAACGCAACCGCGCGCCCCGTCGTGACGTTCATGAACGCTTCGGCGTGGTCCTTCGCGCTGATGATCGTCATGTTCATCCCCTTCTCTTCGTTGAGCTTGCGCAGCAGGCGCTCGTCCGACGTGCCGGCCGTCGTCGCGACCGTCTTGCCGGCCAGGTCCGCGAAGTCCTTTACGCCCGAATCCTTGCGCGTGCTGAAGCGGATCCCGTACAGGAAGATGCTGTTCGAGAACGCAGCCTGCCTCTGCCGCTCCAGCGTGTTCGTCGTCGACCCGCACTCGAAGTCGATCGTGCCGTTCTGCAGCAGCGGAATCCGGTTCTGCGACGTGATCGGAATTTCCTTCACCGTCAGGTTCGGCGCCTTCAGTTCCGTCCTGAGCTGGTCGATGATGCGCGCCGCGATGTCGCGCGAGTAGCCGATGTTTTTCTGCTGGTTGTCCGAATATGAAAACGGCACCGACGACTCGCGGATACCGAGCGACACGATGCCCGTGTCCTTGATCTTCTTCAGCGTGCCGGTGAGGGCCTGCGCGTGCGCGCTGCCCGCCAGCGCGCAGGTCAGCGCGACGGCCAGCCAACGGAAGCGGCGATCCATGCTTTTCTCCTGACGAAACGTTGATCGAATCGCGATCGTACGCCCGACAAAATTCGCGACGCATCAGGAAAAGCGCAAGCAGTCGTCCGTCAAGACCGCGCGCAGGCGGCCATTTTCCGTGGCGCGCAAACGCGCGTGCATCACGCATTGCGCCCGGCCGGCCGCATCCGGTCGCGTCCCGCCTGCCCGGTCGTCCGTTCCAGTCCCGCAATCGCGCTGTGACGCAGCAACGGAATCGTTTGCGGCGACCCGGCCTTTTCTCGTGAACCGCACTCAAGAAGCGCCCGGGGCGGCCGTTACCCAGTGCATGGCGCGTCGCAGCAACCTGGGCGCGACCGTCAGACAACAACGACAAGGTCCGGTGTTCCGGGACCCAGCGCCACCGCCGGCACGACGGCTAGCTACGAGGATCGAGTTTCACCATGAGAGCCAAACGTTTCAATTTCGCGCTGGCCCGCTCCGCTCATGCGCGCATGCTCGCCGGCATGCTGTCCGCCGCCGCGCTCCTTCCGCTCGCCGGTGCGGCGGCGGTGGCGGCGACGGCAGCAATCCGTCTTCCTCCAACGCAGCACCCGCCCCCGCGCCTTCGCCCGCCCCGAACCCGACGACCCCGCCCGCGACCGGCGGCAGCAACGCGTGCACGACCCAGCAAGCCGCCGTGCAGATGGCCGCCCAGACGAGCGCGCCAGCCGAGCCGCCGGTCGATCACCTGATCGTCAAACTGAAGACGGTGACAACCGCGCGCGCGATGGCCGCCATCGACACCGGCACGCGACTCGACGCCGTGATCCAGCGCTCGATGGCGCGCTTGACGGCACCGACGACGAGCGGCGCCGCACGTGCGTATGCCGCCGCGACGACGTCGCAGGCGCCGCTGAACGTGCAGGTCGAGCGGACCCTGTCGGACGGCGCGGCCGTGCTGTCGATCGGCCAGCGCCTCGCGTCCGGCGACGCGGCGGCGCTCGCGCAGGCATTCGCGGCCGACGCCGACGTCGACTACGCGGAACCGGATCATCCGATGCGGGTCCGCGATACGCCGAGCGATCCCGCCTACGGCCAGCAGTGGTATCTGTCCGATGCGCGCGTCGGCATCAACGCGCCGCCCGCATGGACGCGGACCAAGGGTTCGCCGACCGTCGTCACGGCGGTGCTCGACACCGGCTACCGGCCGCACCCCGATCTCGTCGGCAACCTGCTGCCCGGCTACAGCTTCATCTCGAACGTCAACACGAGCAACAACGGGCAGGCGCGCGGCATCGACGCAACCGATCCGGGCGACTGGGTCACGCAGCAGGAACTCGACGACGCCAGCGGCCCGTTCTACCACTGCGCGAGCGAACCGGGCAGCAGCAGCTGGCACGGCACGCGCGTGACGGGCGTGATCGGCGCCACCGCCAACAACGGCATCGGCGTCGCCGGCGTGTCGTGGCTCGGCCGGATCCTGCCGGTGCGCGTGCTTGGCAAGTGCGGCGGCGTGACGAGCGACATCGCCGATGCGATGCGCTGGGCGGCCGGCATTCCGGTCGTCGGCGTGCCGACGAACCCAACTCCCGCGAAGATCATCAACCTGAGCCTGGGCGGCGTGGGCGCATGCAGCGCGACGTTCCAGCAGGCAATCGACGACGTGAACGCGAAAGGCGTGACCGTCGTCGTGGCCGCCGGCAACGACGGCCTGTCGACCGCGCTCGACCAGCCCGCGAACTGCCACGGCGTGATCAGCGTCGGCGCGACCGACGCGACCGGTCGCCGCGCGTCATTCAGCAACTTCGGCGCCGACGTCGCACTGAGCGCGCCGGGCGTCAACATCCTGTCGACGGCCAACAGCGGCACCACGACGCCGGGCACCGATTCGTACGGCCCCGCGAGCGGCACGAGCTTCGCGACGCCGCAGGTGACGGGCATCGTCGGGCTGATGCTGGCGGTGAATGGCAACCTCACGCCCGCGCAGATCCAGCAGAAGCTGCAAGGCGGCGCGCGCGCGGCGACGCTGCCGGCCAGCACGTCGTGCACCGCGCTGCCGGCCGGTGCCGGGATTGCCGATGCAGGCGCTGCCGTCACGGCGGCCACGCAATAGCCGGCGCCCTGCTTCTCCGCAACCGCGTGCATGCCTGCCTGTCATGCGCGCGGTTTTTTTTATCCGTCCGGCCGGCAACGCCTCGCTAACGTTCTGCAAGAATCGCCCGAAAAAAGGGCGGAGAAAGGGTTGACGCTTCGCACGACGACCTATTACCATCGGCCCCGTCTAATTACATGGAGTGTTCTGTGAACACCGATGCGAGTTGTAGTTGGTCCTCGACCAACTTGACTGCTGCCTGAGGAAACCGCGCAGAGCCTCGTCGTCTGCCGCATCCCGGGAAGCAGGATGCGGCGCCCTTCCGGCCTGACTGGCCAGAATCCCCGCCGAATTTCTTTCGATATCGCCGAATGCTCGTGCTGCGTCGTCGCGCGCGTGCGTTCGTGCCGCGCGCAGCGCGAGCTGCGTGCGTCTTCCGTTCGCGTGCCGTTCGGCCGTGCGCCCTCGTGCGTGCGCGGCCACCGATCGCCCGCGCCGTCTACCCGCAACCGACAGGAGTGCAGATGAACTCAGACGACAGTAGTCGATTACCGCTCGCCGGTGCGACGCTGCGCATCGGCCATCCGACCGCACTCCACGCGCCGGCGAGCGTTCCTCCCTTCACCGATCCACTGCCGATCGCGCCCGACGCGACGCGGCCGGGAGCGCTCGTGCGTCGATAGCGTCACGGTCGCTCCCCGCCCGCCGCCTCGTGCGCAAGGAGCGACACATGACACAACGAAACACATCGCAACAGAAACAGCGCGGCTTCATCCGCGGCGGCCCGGGTCAGCAGCACGAACCGCGCATCATGCGCGCCGCGCAGGAAGCGGCCCGCCCGCTCGAGGAAACCTTCAAGTCGCTGCGCACCAGCACGCGCGGCCTCACCTACGACCAGGCCGCCGATCGCCTGCAGCACAACGGCCCTAACGAAATCGCGCACGACAAGCCGCCACACTGGACCCACCAGTTGCTGCACGCGTTCCACAATCCGTTCGTCTACGTGCTGCTGGTGCTGGCCGCGATCAGCTTCTGCACCGACGTCTACTTCGCGGCGCCCGACGATCGCGACTACGTCGGCATGACGATCCTGCTGGCGATGGTGACGATCAGCGCGCTGCTGCGCTTCGTGCAGGAATTCCGTTCGCTGCGCGCGGCCGAGAAGCTCAAGGCGATGGTCCGCACGACCGCGACCGTGCAGCGCGCGGTGACCGCCACGTCCGAACCGTCACGTCGCGAGGTGCCGATGCGCGAAGTGGTGATTGGCGACATCGTGCATCTGTCGGCCGGCGACATGATCCCCGCCGACGTGCGCCTGCTCGCGTCGCGCGACCTGTTCATCAGCCAGGCCGTGCTGACCGGCGAGGCACTGCCGGTCGAGAAGTACGACACGCTCGGCGCGGTTGCCGGCAAGTCGGCGCATGCCGGTGCGGCAGGCGCGACCGGCACGGCGAACGACGCGTCGACGTCGCTGCTCGATCTCGAGAACGTGTGCTTCATGGGCACCAACGTGGTCAGCGGCACCGCGACGGCGGTGGTCGTCGCGACCGGCGAGGACACCTATTTCGGTTCGCTCGCGCGCAACGTCGTGAGCCACAAGCGCATCGAGACGAGCTTCGACCGAGGCGTCTCGAGCGTGAGCTGGCTGCTGATCAAGTTCATGTTCGTGATGGTGCCGATCGTGTTCATGATCAACGGCCTGACCAAGGGCGACTGGCTGAGCGCGCTCACGTTCGCGCTCGCGGTGGCAGTCGGCCTCACGCCCGAGATGCTGCCGATGATCGTCAGCGCGAACCTCGCGCGCGGCGCGATCGCGATGGCGCGCCGCAAGGTCGTCGTGAAGCGGCTGAACTCCGTGCAGAACTTCGGTGCGATGGACGTGCTGTGCACCGACAAGACCGGCACGCTCACGCAGGACAAGATCATCCTCGAACACCACCTCGATCTGTCCGGCCACAAGAACGAGGACATCCTGCGGCTCGGCTGGCTGAACAGCTTCCACCAGAGCGGCCAGAAGAACCTGATCGACATCGCCGTCGTCGCACGCGCCGACGAGATCGGCGAGCGCGTGAAGCCGCAGGGCTACAAGAAGATCGACGAGCTGCCGTTCGACTTCGTGCGCCGCCGCCTGTCGGTCGTCGTCGAGGACACGCACGGCACGCACCTGCTGATCTGCAAGGGCGCGGTCGAGGAAATGCTCGCGGTGTCGACCCATGTGCAGGACGAGGACGGCGTGCGCCCGCTCGACTTCGTTGCGCGCAAGCGGCTGCTCGAACAGGCGAACGCGTACAACGAGGACGGCTTCCGCGTGCTGGTGCTCGCGACGCGCACCATTGCGCGCGGCGACGAACGCGAACAGTACCGCACCGCGGACGAGCGCGATCTCGTCGTGCGCGGCTTCCTGACCTTCCTCGACCCGCCGAAGGAATCGGCCGCGCCGGCGCTCGCCGCGCTGCGCGAAAACGGCGTCGCGGTGAAGGTGCTGACGGGCGACAACGCGACCGTCACGATGAAGGTGTGCCGCCAGGTCGGCCTCGAACCTGGCAAGCCGATGCTCGGCGCCGAAATCGAGGCGATCGACGACGCGACGCTCGCGCAGGTCGTCGAACGCACGACCGTATTCGCGAAGCTGACGCCGCTGCAGAAGGCGCGCATCGTCAAGGCGCTGCAGGCGAACGGCCACACGGTCGGCTTCCTCGGCGACGGCATCAACGACGCGCCCGCGCTGCGCGACGCCGACGTCGGCATTTCGGTCGACAGCGGCGCCGACATCGCGAAGGAAACCGCCGACATCATCCTGCTCGAGAAGAGCCTGATGGTGCTCGAGGAAGGCGTGATCAAGGGCCGCGAGACATTCGGCAACATTCTCAAGTACCTGAACATGACCGCGAGTTCGAACTTCGGCAACGTGTTCTCGGTGCTCGTCGCCAGCGCGTTCCTGCCGTGGGAGCCGATGCTCGCGACCCAGCTGCTCGTGCTGAACCTGATCTACGACACGTCGCAGATGCTGCTGCCGTGGGACAAGATGGATCCCGAGTTCGTGAAGAAGCCGCGCAAGTGGGAAGCCGGCAACATCGGCCGCTTCATGCTGTGGGTCGGGCCGACCTCGTCGGTGTTCGACATCACCACGTACGTGCTGATGTGGACCGTGTTCGGCGCGGGCGCGATGTATCAGCTGCACGGCGGTTCGGGCGGCCAGATCGTGATGAACTCGGGCTGGTTCATCGAGAGCCTCGTGTCGCAGACGCTCGTCGTGCACCTGTTGCGCACGCAGAAGATCCCGTTCCTGCAGAGCACGGCCGCGCTGCCGGTGCTGCTGTCGACGTTCACCGCGATCGCGATCGGCTGCTGGCTGCCGTTCTCGCCGTTCGCGGATTCGCTCGGCTTCATGCACCTGCCGGGCACCTACTGGCTGTGGCTCGCGGCGACGATGGTCGGCTACATCCTGCTCGCGCAGATCGTCAAGACGATCTACGTGCGTCGCTACCAGCAGTGGTTCTGATTTCCTCCGAACGGTGGCGTGCCGGCCCGCATCGGCCGGCCGCCCACGATGCACTACGGGTGACATAATGAAACGAAGCATGCTTCCGCTCGCCGCCGCGAGCGCCCTCTTCGCGCCGCTGGACGCGTATGCGGCCCATCCGCTCGTCAGCGACGACACGGGTACGCAGGGCAACGCGAACTGGCAGCTCGAGTTCAACGGCGAGCAAACCTCGAAACAGGACGAAAACGGCCGCCATCAATTGTGGAACGCGACGCTCACGCGCGGGTTCGGCGAGCACGTCGATCTCTATGTGAACGCGCCTTACACGCATCTGCAAACGCGCACCGACGACCACGGCGCAGGCATCGGCGATGTCGAGATCGGCATGAAGTGGCGCTTCGTCGAACGCGGGCCGCTGTCGCTTGCGCTGAAACCGCAGGTGACGATGCCGACCGGCAACGACGATCGCGGGCTCGGCACGGGCCGCGTCGGCACCGGCGCGACGCTGCTCGCGCAAGCCGACGTCGCGCGCGTCTCGCTGCTCGCGAATGCGGGCCTCGCCTACCAGCCGAACCGCCAGGGCGACCTGCGCTCGGTCTGGGCCGTGTCGGCCGCGGCGCTCTACAAGGCGACCGACAACGTGCAGCTCGTGGCCGACATCGGCCTGTCGCGCAACACCGAAAGCACGGCCGGCGCGAATCCGGCGTTCGTAATCGCGGGCGCGATCTACTCGCCGAAGCCCTGGCTCGATCTCGACGTCGGCTACCGGCATGGGCTGAACGACCAGACCTACCGTCATTCCGTCATGGGTGGGGTGACGGCGCGGTGGTGATGCCGTGTCGATGCGGCCGACGCCGCATGTCGAACCGCAATATGACGGGTCGCCTTCGGGCGACCCGTTTTTTCATCCGCGGTCGTTCCCACCGAACAGTTGCACGCACACGGCGCGCCCCTCTTCGGTCAAGGCGGCGCTGCCGGTGCCGTCGTCGTTCAGCGTCGTCGCGCTCAAGCCGGCGGCGTCGAGCTGCGTCAGCACGCGGCGCAGCGTGCTCATCGGCAATTGCGTGCGCTTCGCGATCTTCGGCAGCGACCACGTTTTGCCGGACGGATCGGTCGCGGCTTCATGCAGCGTCGCGAGCGTCGCAATGAGCGCGGGATCGAGCGGGGAGTCGTCGGGTTCTGAAGTCATCGGGTCGGGTTCGTGAGCCGGCGCCGGGCCGGCATTCGGGCGGAAGGCGATCGCGGACACTATACGCCCGGTCATGCGCCCTTGATCGCGGCGCGCATGAACGACACGAAACGCGTGGTCACGGGATCGTCGCGGCCGGACAGCCATGCGAGCCCGACGCGCCATTTCGCGTCCCTGCCGGCGAGCGGCAACACGGTCGCGTCGCGCAGCAGGTACTGCGCGTGCGACGGAATGAACGCAACGCCGCCCCCGGCCGCGACCGACGTGAGCACCGATTGTACGTCCTCCGCCTGCTGCGTGACCTGCGGCACGAAGTGCCGCTCGACGCACCACCGGTCGATCTGCGCGGCGAGCCCGGGGCCGCGTGCGCGCTGCAGCGCGATGAAGCCGATCTCGTTGAGCACGTCGAGATCGGCCGGCACGCGCTTGAAGCCGAGGTGCGGCGGCACCGCGAGCGCGAGCGCCTCGTCGATCACCTTGAACGACGACAACCCTTCATCCGACGGCAAACGCAGGAACCCGGCGTCGAGCTTGCCGGCACGCAGCCGACGGGTTTGCTCGGACGACGACAGGTCGCTCAGCGTGACCGCGACACCCGGATTGCGGCGCCGGAACTCCGCGACGAGTTTCGGCACGAGCGTCAGCACGGACAGGCAGATGCCGAGCCGCAGATGGCCGCGTTGCCCGCTGGTCGCCTCCCGTGCACGCGCGAGGATTTCGTCGGCATCGCGCACGAGCGCCTGCGCGTCGGGCAGGAAGCGTTCACCGAACGGGGTCAGCTCCGCACCATGCCTGCCGCGTTCGAACAGCTTGCCGCCGAGGCTCGCCTCGAGCGCGCCGATCTGCTTGCTCAGCGCCGGCTGGCTCATGTGCAGCGTGTCGGCCGCGCGGCTGAAATGGCTGAGCTCGGTGACCGTCAGGAAGGTGCGCAGCAGTTTCAATTCCATTCTTTAAAGGAATCATGTCGATCGAAACATTCATTTTACTGATCGAACGGCGTGACGTTCAATACGGGCATGCCCTTCGCGGAATTCACTGTCATGCCTGTTGATCAAGCGGCCGAGTGCTTGGCTGATACATCGTGCGATGCCGTCGCCGCGGCCGATGCACGCGCAACGAAGCGTCGTGCTGGACGCAGCGACGGACGCAGCCGCCGTTTTCGCTTCGGCGATGCGATTGAAGACGCGCCGGAACGCACCGTGACGGGTTCGATCGCGATCAGCTTTGCGATCGTGTCGCGGCGGAACTGGCCGCGCTGAACCACGCCACCTGCTGCGGTGTGCCCCCGTCGAACATTCATCGTCATCGGTTTGTAGCGTCGTACCGCCATCTCCAGCGTTGCGCGGCAACGACGACATTCGGCCACGTGCATCGCGATCCCCTCAAGGTTCTCTTCTTGATGGATGCTGATCTGCTCGTCGGTCGACACGAACGGTGAATTCGGGCGCCGTCCTGCGCGCGACCGGTAGTCACAAGCGAAGCGGTGCTTCGCCTTCAATCCGCGAAAGGTCGAATCCCGGCAAACCGGTCCATGTTTTCCGACTGCGTCGCGCAAAGCGCGACTACGGCGCAGCACCGCATGTAATTCGTCATGTTGGGACATGTACGACAAAGATATGCGGCCGCCAGTACGAAATTTAAATAGCCGTTTCGGGTGCGCCGGTCGTGGATTTGGAATTCCCCGAGTCGATCGACGGTTTTTTCGTCAAGCGGTTATCATGGCAACGTCAGACGTTAGCGTGCCCGACACCATTCAGCGCAACCGAAACAGTCGGCGAATATATCGGTTCGCCGCCTTGCAGGTTCATCACTTCACGCAATGGATCAACTGCTTCCGCACTACGAACGAGAACTTGCGCTACTGCGCCGATCGATTGGAACCTTTGCGACACGCTATCCCAAAATTGCCGTTCGCCTGGGGATTTCCGGCGACCATTCCGAAGATCCCCATATCGAACGGATGTTGCAGTCGTTCGCGCTCCTCGCCGCGGATATAGGCAATCGGCTCGACGACAACTATCCTGAATTTGCCGAAGCGCTCCTCGGCATGCTGTATCCCCAGTATCTTCGAGCGCTTCCGGCATGCGCAGTTGCCCAGTTCGATGTCTCGGACATGTTCGAAAAGCTCACTGAGCCATCAGTCATTGCCCGCCACACGGAACTTGCAAGCAAGGTAGAAGACTGCCGTTTCCGCACCGTATATGACGTAGCGCTGGCGCCTGTGCGCATTTCGGCAGCGCGCTACGCATCGGCTACGGCTGTGCCCGCCGACGTCGTGCTGCCTCCCGGTACGACCGGCCTGCTCTCCATCACCTTCGAGGTAGCGCGGCCCGACTTTCGCCTCGAAGCCGTCCCCAGCCCGTTGCGCATCCATGTCAATGGCACCCGCGAAGTCGTCGGTACGGTAATGGACACGATGACGATGCGCACAACAGCGGCCTTCGTCGAAAACATCGAATGTCGCTGGTCAACGGCCCACACCGCCGCTCACCGCCGTAGGCTTCGATGGCGCCGAGAAACTGATCGACGAAGATCACGGGCCGCCGGCCCTGCGGCTACTGAGCGAATATTTTGCGTTTCCGAAGAAATTCGATTTCATTGACGTCGACCTCGCTGCGCTCGTGCATGCGGCAGGTTCCGGCCAGCAGCTCACATTGCATCTCGCCATTTGCGGCGTTCATCCGGATTCGTGGACGGCACAGCGACTGAAGAATCTGTCGGCGAACAATCTGAAGCTCTTTTGCACACCGATCGTCAACCTGTTCCGGCTTACGTCGCTGCCAGTCAAGCGAAATCCGATCACGGACACGTACCCCGTGCAATCCCAGAATACGGATGCCGCCGGCGTCGAAATCTGGTCCGTCGACGCGGTCCGCACCACCACGAGCCGATCCGGAGCGAACATCATTCATCCGTTCACGTCGCTCATGCACGGCAGTTCCGCCAAACCGGCCGGTCCCTATTGGGTTCTCAAGCAACACAACGTCGCCTCGCCATCGGGAAAGAAGGAAACCGCGCTGAGCCTGGTCGAACTCGACGGCCGACCGGCGAACGACACCGGGATCGAACAGATAACGGCGGATGTCTCCTGCTCGAATGGCAGTCTCCCTCGCGCGATGCGGGCCGGAGCCGAGGACGGCGATCTGGTGAACGAACAAGGAACGATGGTTTCACGCACCGTGATGCTGGACGCACCGACGGAAGTCGCACGATTGTCGAAGGAAGGCGATGCGGCTTGGCGGCTCATCACACAGTTCGCCCCACACTCGATCGAATTGACCCGTACCGGGCTCGTGGAACTAAAGCGCCTGTTCCGCCAATTCGCTGCTCACTCTGCGGGATACGCGAACCTGCTCGACGGACTGACGAATCTGAGCCATCGCGTCAAGCGGCTCTGGCTTCCGGGAGAGCCGATGCCGAGCTTCGTGCGAGGTCTCGAAGTGACGTTGACTGTCGACAAGCAAGCGTTTGCCGCCGTCAGTCTCAGCACATTCATCGTCGTGATGGATCACTTCTTCGCCGCGCATGCGCCAGTGACGAGTTTTGTCCAACTTGTCGTGATGTCGGCCAACACAGGCGCGGAAATTCGACGTTGCACGCCGCGGCCAGGCACAATCATGCTCGCCTGACTGCCTGCCCCGAAGCCTCGATCAAGTCGCGCCGCAATTCGTCCAGGTCACGTAAGGCTCGAAATCGGGTGACAGCCACAGGTCGCCCGGTGACCGTGCCGGGCAATCGGAACACCGTTATCTGTCATCGATTCGTCGCCCTCCTCGATCAAATTCGGTTTGACGTCTGGGTGTTGGGGGCAGGATACCTCGTCGCCCTTGCGAGCAACGAAACGGCCATCGAAACGCATCGTCGACGAACCTGTGATCACCTTGCCACCGTGGTCGGTGTCGTCACCGATGCGGATGAGATTCATCATCGTCGATTGCCTTACGGGCGGTAGCGAAAGTAGTGAATGCCATATTCGAGGTCTCGAGTCTCCGGCTTCATCTGCTTCGACGAACGCACGAGATTGATCCTACGTGCATCGCTCCAGCCGTAGCACGAGAAAATGACTTCAGCCAATTTAGCAAAGTGCCTCATCTTCATGTAAGCACGGTGAAATAGTATCCAGAAGATCATTAGAGCGGCGGCGCCGGTTACGCCGAGGAATATTACAAGCGTCGTTCGCTCAACACCATCGGCGTCGCGGAATAGTAGAATGCACAACAACCCGAAAATAGGGACAAATAGACTCAGCATGATCTTCATCAGCCATCGATAAAGTGCTGACCTCCCTCTCGCTGCGTGCGGATACACTGCCACCACATCATCACTGATCCGTCGGACGGAGTAGGCAAAGTATCGATCCCGTGGCCTCAGCTCAGCAACAATTTCGACCTCATCACCCTCTTTCATCGGCATTTTCCAGAGCCATCCCTCGACCAGCTTGCCGTCCAGCTCAAACTCCACCCAGTCCGCCTCTTCTTCAGAGTCTGCTGAAGACTGAATCAACCCGATTGCAAATGCACCCATGCCCGCCAACGCCGCACCGGCCGCCGTCGCTTGTATGTAGGCGTGCTGTGCTTCATTCAAGACGAAGTCCTGCTGGCGACGCCGGCACTTCAGCTTGCTGATCGTGCCTCGCAGCACCTGGACCGCATATTCTCGCTCAGAACTCATGCCATCTCCGCCGTCCGCACCTCAAGGCCGATAGCGGAAGTAGTGAATGCCATAGTCGAGATCTCGCTTCTCCGGCTTCATCTGTTTCGACGAGCGCACAAGATTGATCCCGCGCACATCGCTCCAGCCATAGCACGAGAAAATGACTTCAGCCAGCCTAGCAAAGCGTTTCATCTTCAGATAGTCACGGTGAAATAATATCCAAAAAACAAGTAACGAAAAAATCCATGCGGCGGCCATTACTAAGATATGCGTATTTAAATCAACTCCCGCGTGATCGCGGGACATCAGGACCGTTACAATGCCACTGCAAAACACCCACGTAGTCAACATGATCGTCATCAGCCATCGATAGAGTGCTGACCTACCTTTTGTCGCGTGCGGATAAACCGCGACAACATCATCATTGACCCTTCGGATCGAGTAGGCGAAGTAGCGATCACGCGGCCTCGGTTCGGCTACGATCTCCACCTCGTCACCCTCTTTCATTGGCATCTTCCAGAGCCATCCCTCGATCTGCTTGCCGTCGAGTTCAAACTCCACCCAGTCCGCCTCTTCTTCGGAGTTCGCTGAAGACTGAATCAACCCGATTACATATGCACCCATGCCAGCCAACGCCGCACCGGCCGCCGTCGCTTGTATGTAGGCGTGCTGTGCTTCACTTAAGACGAAGTCTTGCTGGCGACGCCAGCACTTCAGCTTGCTGATCCTGCCTCGCAGCACCTGAACTGCGTATTCACGCTCCGAACTCATGCTATCTCCGCCATCCACCCCTCAAGGCCGATAACGAAAGTAGTGAATGCCGTAGTCAAGATCCCGATTCTCCGGCCTCATCTGTTTCGACGAATGTATCAGGCTGATTTTACGTACATCCCTCCAGCCATAACACGAAAAAATGACTTCGGCCAATTTGGCAAAGCGCTTCATCTTCAGATAAGCGCGATAAAATAAGATCCAGAATATCAATAGAGAAAAGACACCTGCCCCGCCGAGGACTATCACGAGGGTCGTCCTGTCGATACCATCTGCATCACGTGACAGCATGAAGCACATTAGGGCGAAGATCGGTACAAAAAACCACAACATGATCTTCATCAGCCATCGATAAAGGGCCGTCCTTCCCCTCGTCGCATGCGGATACACCGCCACCGTATCGTCCCCGACTCTCCGGATTGAATACGCAAAGTACCGATCACGCGGCCTCGGTTCGGCTACGATCTCCACCTCGTCACCCTCTTTCATCGGCATCTTCCAGAGCCATCCCTCGATCTGCTTGCCGTCGAGTTCAAATTCCACCCAGTCCGCTTCCTCCTCGGAATTCGCAGACGATTGGACCAATCCGATCGCGAATGCCCCCATGCCGGCCAACGCAGCACCTGCGGCCGTTGCCTGCATATAAGCATGCTCGGTTTCATTCAAGACAAAGTCCTGCTGGCGCCGTCGGGACTTCAACCTGCTGATCGTGCCTCGCAACACCTGAACTGGGTATTCGCGCTCCAAGCTCATGCCATCTCCGTCATTGCCTTATCGAAGGCTTTTTCCTGCTGTGCCATATCCGCGTATTTTTCGACACCGTGATCTTTCACACGGAGAATAGCCTCTTGCCCGGTGCCAAATGCACAGCGAGAACACCACGATTCCAACTCGTTCGGGGTCAGGACGTCGGCGAGTATTTGAAGTGCAAGCACCCCAATCGTCGCTTCCCATGTAATCAGCATGCTTACCACTCGGAGCGATGCAACCATTGCCACCCGCGATGCAACAGTCTCGACCGCCATGATGACAACTCTATTCCCTGAGCGGGCTGCCAACTTCTTGAATAACGGTGCAGCAGTACTGATGGCATCGATGACAAAGGCCGTACCGGCGGCGACCCCCAACATCGTTTTGGCGACCAAGACCCACATGACGTCATACTGACCACTCTTCAGCTTTTTTTGAGTTGCTCCATAGTCCAACCATGCTGCAGCAAATGCCCCAGCTCCCGACAAAAAGCCTCCCACCATCTTCCAACTCATCGTCCGAACAGCCTTCTTCAGCGCCCCGTAGTACGGAGTCATCGTAATCGTGATGATCGACGCACTGAGCGACGCGCCCGACTTGATCAGCTTAGCGTTGGTATCTTCATCCTTGGCCTCAGACAACAGATGCCAAAAATTCACCAACTCACACAGCGCAGCAATCACCGCGATGCGACCGAGACGAAGTTCCTTCATCGCGTTCGCGTCCTTGTCGGCCTTCAACTTTTCCCACACCTCATACAACTCGGTGGTCGGGTTTGGCCCCGCCTTCGTCGACGCCGTTAACACGGTTCGCGCCGTACGAAAGCGCTGCAAAATTTCGCTTCGACTCACTTTGTCATACAGGGCTTGCTTGCGGACGAGTGTCAGCGCGTCTTCGACAGGTATGCCCGCTCGCTGGAGAAACAGCGTCTGAACAATCTTCTCCCCGACAAAATCGCCCAACTTGTTGATTCGAAGTTTTTCGAAGACTCGATCGCCAATATTCATGAGCAGAACGTCACGCCCTTGCTCCTTGTACATTGCTCCCAAGTACGAAATCTTCGCCGGGTTTGTCTCGAGCGCCAATTTCGAATATTTCTTATAGTAGTCGGTCAGTTTGCCAATGTACTTCACCGCCGTTACGACATATTTGACACCATCGTCCTCCAGCGGCTTATCCTTGTGCTCCAACGCGCTGGCGAGCAGTTTCTCAAGCTCCTCGCGCCCAGCTGGATGGTTCATGGCAACCGCCCGCCACACTATGCTTTCCTTGTCCGTCGGCTTCCAGCGCCCGACCAGATCATCGAGAATCGTAAGCCCTTTGGGCGTTGACCCCAGCCCGTCGATTGCCATTGCAACCACAACCTCGAATTCGAAGCTGTCACTAAGATCGTCGCAGTAATAGTCCTCCAGCGTGTCCGAAAGAAGTTTCGCCCGCAACCATTTTCCGACATCGTTGCTGCGCGTTTCCTGCAATTGGAACACCGAGTCTTGCAATTTCTTGTATGGCTTGCGGAAGTCCTCGATCCGCTTGCGCTGAACCCGGGCTTCGTACCTAGACCATTCGGACTTCTGCATTCTGTCCAGATTGCGATCATGGAACCCGGGTTGCGCTTTCGCATACTCACGCGCTTCGTCCATGATCTCATCGCGGTACTTGCCAAGGTAGGGCGCGCTTGAACTCGCGCTGCCCGCGCGACTAAATCGGCCAATCTGGATAAGACGCGTCTGATAGCTCCCCGGGATGTTATTGGCAGCCATCCAGTCGAGATCATCATAATACGCATTGATCTCTTGGGCACGCGCAGCATCCGCGCCCGCCAGCGCTCTGGTGCGTTGCGCGGCCAAACCCGCGCGGGCTGTCGCCGAGCCGAGCGGTGTCATCGCATGCGCCTCTTTCGCCATGGCCTCCTGAGTGGCGAGGTTCTGTTTCGTACGCGAATCGACGATACGTTTGGCCGTGTCGATGTCGTTCAGGGCCATCACTTTCATGCCGAGCTCCTGCTGCGACCCATATCGGTCGAGCCAGGATACCGGGTCGTTTCGAAAGCCGTTCAGTTCGTGAACGTTGCCGACCGCATCCCACAAAGCGAACAACATTGGGGGATAGGTCGACGGAGCAGCCCCGCCACCGCCGGCATCCTTTTTCCCAACGTGGCCCATCATTTTCACAAGCGACTGGCTCGCCGATGCTGGCGATGCCTGCCGAATGTTCAAAGGATAACGCGACACCTCACGGGCAAGCAGATCTTCTCGATAGCTACCATCGTCTGCAGTAAAGCGCTGCTTGCCATCAAACAGGCCCATCTGTTTTGCATCCAGGCCCGGCATGTACTCGAGTACATCGTTAACTGACGACTCCGTTGCAACGACCGCATGGCCTGTCCCATCCTTTCCGGTAGCGATCCATTTTGACGGCTCGATCCATTGCATGCGTTGTTCACGCAAGTCTACGTAAACCTCGTATTTATCGAAAGTTCGTGGATGCCATGCAAGTTGCGAGAACGCGATATAGACCTTGCCCGTACACAGTTCGGGTTGCTCGATCGCGATGACATCCATCGGTACGGCGATGGCACACTGCGCACAGTGTGGATGGGTCGTCGGAACCGACGGCAGCGGTCGCGACTGCTTCCATAACCTACCGTCTTCAGTCACCTTGTATGCCTCCCAGTAATTGGTACCACGTGCACCTACCGGGTAGAAGAGATAGAGCCAACCGTCGCGCAAAGTCCGGAGGCCATACTGATGCTCGGTGAGGCTGACGTTCGTCACACGGTCGCCGACGATGCCGGCTGGCATCTTGGCCTTTACCGTTTTGGGCAGGACGGTGTACCGCACCGGCAAGATCGGCAGCCCCGTTTTCTCACAGTTGGCACATTTCTGGTTATTTGCTGCCATACGCTCTCTTCGTATCGAATTCAGGCAATTTTGCCAACACCAATCAACGGAACGACGAAGCGCTCAATCGCTCGTACCAGGCACCGTCTCGAATTTCCGCGACATCTTCTTCTGTCAATACACCAACGGCTGCCGTATAAAACTTATCTGGCGCTCTTGCGCCCAAAAGCTGCAGCACTTTCGGATGTAGATCGAACTGCGGATGCCATGTCAGCGCATTCTCAACGAATGCCACGCGATCGTCCCGGTCAAAGAGTCCATAGTGCTCCGCACGCTCGGCGGCAGCGACTGCCGCAGCAACTTCGGATGATTCCGGTTGACGTTCAACCTTCATGGCATACAACGCAAGCGCTCTATTGATCAATCCGTGACGGTGAATCTGCTGCCATTGCTCCGTCGTCAACGAAAGATCGGCACGTGACCCTGCCGACACACTGTACGTGCGAGGTTGGGCGCCCGCGTCGAGCGCATGCCAGACCTTTACCGGCCCCAACAGCGCCTGCTGTTGCTCTTCGGAAAGCACTGGCCAGATCAAACTGAGTGCTCGCGTATCATAGAAGCGCAGCACAGACGGCAGCCCGTCTTCGTTGTACTGTAGAACGTGGCGGCCCCAATGCTCGGCGACCGCATCCAACGATGCCTCACTGGCGAGCCATCCACCGACACGCTGCCCCAGTCCTTCGGCCATTGACATCGGGCGACGATCCTCGAAGGCAATCTTCACACTCTCCGCCAAAACTCCAGCCCCTTCGGGGGTAGCAAGGTCCAAGTCGACAAGATATGGCCGGTGACTGTCGGGAAACGCGTCGTGCCTGATCTCCACGATCGCACGCGTCAATTCCCGGAACCGCTCGGCTTCCTCGTCGTCATTTGTGAAATCCCGCTGGCTCGGATCGACGACGAGATAGCAGTGCATCTCCGGCTGCTTGCTGAAATATGTGCGCAAGCTGCTGACAGCCGCAGCTATCGCCGCGGCCTCCCGGGATTCGTCGACACCTGGCGCGTCTGAGTTGTCCATATCCATTACTCCAGCACAACGCTCGATGCGCTATCTGCGGACGCCGAAGCCGTCTTCCAGGCACACCCCTTCGGCACGCTGACAATCGGCGAAGGTAGACGCATCGACGATGCGTCCGGCTTATCCCACGACGCACACTTTTCCAGAATCTGGCCACTGGTGCCGTTCTCGATCAGGTCAGGCGTGATCTTGATATACGAACCGCCTGCACCGATCCAGATTTCTTTTTCTGCCGAGATAACAACTTTCCCATTCGAACTGGCAATCGTCACGTCATTGAGCGCCGAGAGTTTCATTTCGTCGCTTTTCGCCTGGATCTCGACCTTTCCCTTCGCTGCAAACAGCTTGATTCCAGCGTTCTGCGCGAACAGACTGATCTTCTCCATCACGCTTGCGATCAGCGATTTGCCCGCCGCCACGTGCACGCTCTTGCCACTGACGATATTGACCTGCTGGTTCGCCGTGACCTGCGCCGACTCCTGTGTCGACAGCCCCACACCCGCAGGACTCGCCATCAGCATGATCGGCGTCGAAAAGCCATTCGCATTGCCCGTGCCGCCGCCGCCCGTACGACCGCCGCTGCCAGCGCCGCCGCTCACGCTATAGTGCGTCGCGTCGGTAAATTTCTTGAGCGCGTCCTGCCCTTCTTGCAGGCTCTCCGCCTGATTCGCCGAACTCGCCTGCGACGTCAAATCAACAACGGTTTCCGCGCTGGCTAACTGCTCGGAAGCAGCCGTCACGTTCAACGGCTGGTTCGTCGCTGTCGGGTGGGTAGATACGAACAAGCCCTGCCCCGCCCGAATGGCACCGTAGGCGTCCGATTTGAGATCGAAACCACTGCCGAGGAACGCACCGCGCGTATTGTCCGTCTGCTGGATCAGGTATCCGAGGTGCAAGTGAGACTGATAACTGCTCGAGTAAAGGTGAACCCGATTCTGCTGCGTCGAGTCGTCCATTACGAGCTGGTTGTAGCCGGTGCCGCCATACTCGCGCGAGCGTTGACCGGACAGCAAGCCGTTCGTATGCCATACCGGCTGCGTAGCACCCCCGTACATCCTCGCGATAATGACAGGCCTGTCACAGTCGCCTTCCATGAAACCGACGACCACTTCGTCGCCCCTGCGTAACGGCTGAATCCCGCCACGATTCGAGCCTGCATCAAGGAAGGTCGGACGCACCCAGCACGACGCACGTTCATCCTGACCGTTGCGGCGATTCCAGTGGAACCACACCTTCACGCGGTTCAGCGAATCCGTATAAACCTCTTCGCCGCCGGGCCCAGCGACGATCGCGTTCTGCAACTGCATGACCGGCTTCTTGTGCTCGAACGGGCTGCGGAACGGCACGTTGCGGGGCTGCGCTTCAACCGTCACCTGAAAGAAACCTTCGCCACCATCCGCGTGGCTCACCGTCGCACCCACCTTCGCTTCCGCGATTTCCGCAGCCAGGCCGTCGGGAAAATCCCCCACCTCATCCAGACCAGGCAGATTATTGCGAATCAGCCAGTCCACCCCGAGCAACACGAATTCACGATCCGGCTGGCTTCCGGCGTCATGGACCGGATGGCCCTGCAATTCGAAGCGCCGCCCGGGCATCGCGCAGCGCAAGCCGCCCACTCCGTGGAAGCGCTTCATTCGCGACTTCCTCTCCTCCAGTCGGATCTGCGCGAGGCGCTCGCCCTGCTCACGGTCCGACCACATGTATGCGCCCGGGTAGTCGTAGACCTCGCCATCCGTCGGCAACTCGCTCTGCGTATCGGTGACGCCTTGAACCTGCCGCGGAAGATCAGGTCGCTTGTAGTCGAACGAGCGCGATGTCAGTTGAGCACTTTCGATCTGAAGCTGCTCCTTCCACTGCACGAATCCGTCCATTTCACCACTGAACCCCGTGTGACTGAACTCGACAATGGACTGTCTCAGTTGCGGGACGAAATAGACGTCGTCCGTCAGGACCATCATGTGCGACCGGCCGTTGTCCGCCTGCTCGAAGTACGGAAACACGCCTACTTCTTCAAGGCTGCGGTGGACGAAGTTCAGGTCATATTCCCACTGCACTCGATTCGAATAAGACGGCAGCGGCTTGTGAAGATCGTAGCGGAACGCGCCGCGCGCTTGAGGATGCTCGTTGAAGACGTCGGTCAGAATTTGCTCGCCGTTCTGCTCCTGCCAGTCGCGCATATCGCGACGCAGCCGCAAGAAATAGAGCCAGGACGAGAATACCAGCTTGTAATAGGTCAACGTCCCATCGAATCCCAACCGGCTGAATCTGTGAACGTAACCGTGGATCGGCATGTACGTGCCGTCGGTCTGTTGAATCCAAAGCGTGACGGGTTTGCCAAGCAGCGCGTTGAGTTCGATCTGACTGCCGCGCGGCGAAACCGCATCAACCACGAATTCATAATCGCGGCCCAGCTTGGCCGTTCCTTTTACGTAGAGCGGCAATAGCCAATCGACGCCAAGCGGCGTGTCGAGTTTGACTAGACGATTGTATTGCGCGTTGCCCAGACGCAACGTCTTATAAAGTGCGGTGTGGCCCATGCAGCTTGCCCTTGGTTTGGTATTCAGGTGGGTTTCTGCCGAGGGCCGATTATAAATGTCTTTCCGAACAACACGACAGTGCTGAGCGCCTACCCACTAATCTCAATAAATTTACCTCCCAAAAAAGTAACATTTATCAACACAATCCAATTAGGTAATTATTGCTATTCAGTGTAATCCATAACTTTGAGTCACATATCATTTCCGTGAGCATGGCCCGGATACGGCTGCTCTGCTGACAGCCAAGTAACAGCATGAATCCACGTGCATCACGCATCATTGCGCGCTCATCCATCGTCATCGCCACGCGATCGACCTTATAATTTCCCGCACCCGCTGACCGCCCACGCATTTCGCGCCGCCGCAACGCGCGTGAAAAGGAGACTTTCGCTTGACCGGCCTCATCGCGCGCCTGCCTCGTGCCCGGACCACCCTGCTCATCGCCCTCTCGTTCCTGACACTTGCGTTCGCAACGAACGCGTCGGCGCAGCCGCATCGCACGGCGGCGCCCCATGCGCATGCGAAAGTCGTCAAGAAGCAACCCGCCCACCGCAAGCACAAGGCCGTCAAGCACCGCCGCCCGCGCGTGACGCATCATGCGGTCAAGCGCCACGCGGCGCCCGCACCGCAGCACCGGCGCGCGAAACGCACTAACGCGGTTCGCCCGCGCCCCGCCGCGCAGCCGCGCCTGCTCGCGAGCTGCGGCTACAGCCCGCGCGCGGTGAGCTCGCTACATTCGCGCGCGGCCTACGTGCTCGACGTCGACTCCGGTACGCCGCTGCTGGCCCGCAACGCACGCACGGTGCGGCCGATCGCGTCGATCTCGAAGCTGATGACCGCCGTCGTCGAACGCGACGCGGACCGGCCGATGAACGGCGTGCTACGCGTCACCTCTCGCGATCGCGACACGATCAAGTTCACCGGTTCGCGGCTGCCGATCGGCGCCGAACTGTCGCGCCGCCAGATGTTCCATATCGCGCTGATGTCGTCGGAAAATCGCGCGGCCGCCGCGCTGAGCCGCGACTATCCGGGCGGCCGTGCCGCGTTCGTGAAGGCGATGAACCGCGAGGCGCGCCGGCTCGGGATGCGCCATACGCATTTCCGCGAGCCGACCGGCCTGTCGCCGCACAACGTGTCGACCGCCGAGGATCTCGCGCGGCTCGTCGGCGCGGCCGCGCAGGATCCGCTGATCCGCTATTTCTCGACGGACACGTCGACCACCGTGCAGGCGGGCGACGGCGAGCTGCTGTATGTGAACTCCGATCCGCTCGTGCGTAACGGCCGCCTGCCGATCCGGCTGCAGAAAACCGGCTTCATCAACGAATCGGGGCACGGCGTCGTGATGCGCATGCGCGTGAAGGGCCGCCGCGAAACGGTCGTGCTGCTCGGCGCGCCGACCCGCGCCGGCGTGTCGAGCGATGCGCTGAAGATCCATCGCTGGCTGACCTGCTCGATCCAGTAAACGCGACGCGCGCGGCCGGCACATTCATCCACGAAGGAGCGATGCCATGCAGGACGAATACCGTTTCAACGCGTTCGGACGCCTGCTCGCCGTCGTGCGCTCAAACGGCCGCTGGGCGGTGTTCGATCTCGGCACTGAAGGCAAGCGGCGGCCGGCCAACCTGCACGTTCCGTCCGCGCTCGCCGCGGACGAACTCGCGCAATATCTCGGCGACCTGCTGCACGAAAATGCGTCGCCGAAGTACAACGACGTCGTGCCGGTTCCGTTGCCGCGCCGAACGTAGCGTCCGGCCGCACACCGCCCACAGTCCGACAATCGGCGGTTGCCGAGCCTCCGCCCACTGTTCCTCTCCCCGGCCTCGCCGACGCATCGTGCGTCAGTGCGCGGTGCGTCTTACGTCTTACGTCTTACGTCGTACGTCGTGCGCCGCGCATCGCGAACGCCCGCCAAACTAGACAGTTAAACTTGCAAGTTTAACTGTCGTGTTATATGATCCGCCGCATGACTCCGCCACGCACACCCCGCATTTCCGCCGACACCGTCGCCGCCGATCTGACACTCGCAGTCGGCCAGCTGATTCGACGGCTGCGCGCCGAGATCGAGTCCGAAGGGCTCGGCATGTCGCAGACGAGTGCGCTCGCGCGGCTCGAACGACAGGGCCCCATGACGACCGCCGATCTCGCGCGCGCCGAGGCGATGAAGCCGCAGTCGATGAAGGCGATTCTCGCGAGTCTCGAAGAAGACGGGCTCGTCGAACGCGAGCCGCATCCGACCGACGGCCGCCAGATCCTGTTCCTGCTGACCGCGGCCGGCCTGGCGGCACGGCGCAAGCGCGACACCGCGAAGCACAAGTGGCTCGGCGCCGCGATCGAGAAGCTCGACGCCGAAGACATACGCACACTCGCCGCCGCGATTCCGCTGATCCGGCGCATCGGCGAGCAGTGACCCCGCGCGCGTGCCGCGCGGCATCCGTGCGGCGCGTGCCCCTTCTCCCCATGCACGGAGCATCCGCATCATGAGCACAACCCGTCTCGACACGCATACGGCACTCGTCGTCATCGACCTGCAAAAGGGCATCGTCGCGCTGCCCACCGCCCACCCGGTCGCACCGGTGATCGAGCGCACGCGCGAACTGCTCGACGCCTTCCGCAGCCGCGGCCTGCCGGTCGTGCTCGTCAACGTCGCCGGCGGCGCGCCGGGCCGCACGCAGCAGCAGGTGCGTCTGGATGCACTGCCGGCCGACTGGGCCGACCTCCTGCCCGAACTGAACCGCCAGCCGGGCGACCACGCCGTGACGAAGAAAACCTGGGGCGCGTTCACGGGCACCGATCTCGACGCGCACCTGAAGGCGGCCAGCGTCACGCAGATCGTGCTGGCCGGCATCGCGACCAGCATCGGTGTCGAATCGACAGCCCGCCAGGCGCACGAACTCGGCTACAACGTGACGCTCGCGGTCGATGCGATGACCGACCTCAACGCGGACGCGCACACGAACAGCGTCGATCGGCTGTTCCCGCGGCTCGGCGAAACGGGCTCGACGCAGGAGATCCTCGCGCTGCTCGACCGGCGCGGCGCGTGAGCGACAACCTCGCGCAGCCGGCACCGGGCCGCGCCGCCGGCCAGCTCGATCCGTCGATCTGGAAAGTCAGCGCGGTCGCGACGCTCGGCTCGCTGCTGTCGCAGCTCGACGCAACCATCGTCAACGTTTCGCTGTCGAGCCTCGCGGCCGACCTGCACGCGAGCCTGTCGACGATCCAGTGGGTGACGAGCGGCTACCTGCTCGCGCTCACGCTGGTGTTGCCGCTGAACGGCTGGCTGGTCGACCGGATCGGCGCGAAAGCGCTGTACCTGTGGTGTTTCTCCGCGTTCACGCTGACCTCGGCGCTGTGCGGGCTCGCATGGTCCGCGCCGTCGCTGATCGCGTTCCGTGTGCTGCAAGGCGTCAGCGGCGGGCTGCTCGCGCCGATGGCGCAGATGATGATCGCGCGCGTCGCCGGCCAGCAGATGGCGCGCGTGATCGGTTACGCGGCGGTGCCCGTGTTGATCGCGCCGATCCTGGGCCCGATCGTCGCCGGTGCGATCCTGCAGCACGCGTCGTGGCGCTGGCTGTTTCTCGTGAACCTGCCGGTCGGCGCGCTGGCGCTTGCGCTGGCCGTGTGGCTCCTGCCCGGCGATCGCGAGAAAACGCAGCGGCGCGAACTCGACTGGGGCGGCCTCGCGCTGCTGTCGCCGGCCCTCGTGCTGTTCCTGTATGGCGCGGAGCGGATCAACGCGGTACCGGGTCTCGCCGCGATCGCGGGTTCGGTGCTGCTGCTCGCTGCGTTCCTGCGCGTCGAGCAACGCAAAGGCGAGCACGCGCTGATCGACCTCGCGCTGTTTCGCTCGCGCGTATTCGGCGCGGCCGCGGCCACGCAGTTTCTGTCGAATGGCGCTATCTACGCGGGCCAGATGCTGATTCCGGTGTTCCTGATCGATGCGTGCAGCCGCTCGCCCGGCGAAATGGGCTGGCTGCTGGCGCCGCTCGGGCTCGGCATGCTCGTCACTTATCCGTCGATGGGCGCGCTGACGAGCCGGTTCGGCGTGCGTCGACTGGCTGCCGCGGGCGCGCTGCTCGCGCTCCTCGCAACGCTGCCGTTCGTGTATCTCGCGCTGGCCGGCTACGATCCTTACGTGCTGGTGCCCGCACTGTTTCTGCGCGGGATGGGCCAGAGCGCGATCGGTGCGCCGTCGATTTCCGCCGCGTATGCGTCGGTCGAGCGGCGCAACCTGCCGATGGCGACGACGTCGCTCAATATCGTCCAGCGCCTCGGCGGCCCGACGTTCACGACGATGTGCACGCTGTTTCTCGCGTGGCGGCTGCAGGTCGAATCCGGGTCGACGGGCGGCACGCACGGCGCCGCCTACGCGTGGGCATTCGGCCTGCTGTGCGCGCTGCATGCGGCGAGCTTCGTGACGACGCTGCGGCTGCCGCGGTGGTCGAGCGGCGCGGGCGGACGGCCGACCGGGTCCGCTCGGGCCGGTTCGCGCTGAACCGCGGGGCTGCGCCACGCGCGCAGCCTCGCTACTGCAACCACATCGGCACGATCGACGCCGCGAGCAAGACGCCCAACCCCGCATTCACGCACCGCCACTGCCGCTCGGTACGCAGCACGCGCGCGAACAGCAGCCCCGCACAACACCAGAGCGACAGCGACGCCATCGCCGCCACGCCGAACGCCAGCCCGAGCAACGCGCCGAGCCGCACGGGGCCGGACGCGAGCGCGGCAAACGACGCGGCCGCGCCGAGCGTCATCGCCCAGCCCTTCGGGTTGTGCCACAGCATCCATACGCCGCTGGCGAACCCTTGCGGACGCTGCCCGGCGGCATCGACGCCGGGCTTGCCGCCGCGCGCGATCCGCGTGGCCAGCCACAACAGGTACAGCGAGCCGAGCACCTTCATCCCGAGCTGCAGCGCGGGCAGCGCAAGCAACACGCTGCCGAGCCCGGCCGCGGCGGCCGCCGCCATCGATGCCAGGCCAGCCGCGATGCCCGCCATCATCGGCAACGAACGCCGATAGCCGAAATGCGCGCCCGACGCCGTTGCGAGCGTCGTCGCACCGCCCGGCGTCACCGTCGACACGATCACGAACAGCATCAGCGGCAAGTAGTCTCGAAGCGGCACGCGGGGGCTCCTGGTTGGTGTCGTCGAAGCCCCGTTTTACCCGCGATCCAGGCATTACAACAGCGAAAGATTTTTATGCCTGTCATTAGCATCCATAATGCGACTCATGACACGCAATCTCGACATCGCCCTGCTTCGCGCGTTCGTCACCGTCGCCGATCACGGCAGCATGACGGCCGCGAGCCATGCGCTGCACCTGACCCAAGGCGCGATCAGCCAGCAGGTCGCGCGGCTCGAAACGCTGTCCGGCCCGCTGTTCGTGCGCGAGCATCGCAACCTGCTGCTCACGGCGGACGGCGAGCGGCTGCTCGGGCAGGCGCGCCGGCTGCTGGCCGCGCACGATGCGCTGCTGACCGACATGACGGCCGGTGCGATGGAGGGATCGGTGCGCGTCGGCGCACCGCAGGATCTCGTCGGCAGCTGTCTCGCGCCGATCCTGAAGGGCTATGCGCAGGCGCATCCGCAAGTCGCGCTGTCGCTCGTGTGCGCGGCGTCGCCGGAACTGCGCCGGGCGCTCAGGCAGGGCGACATCGACGTTGCGTTGATCGAGGCGCCGGTCGGATCATCGCGCGGCGAATGCATCGCCGTCGACCGTCTGGTCTGGGTCGGTGCGAAAGGCGGCGCCGCGCACCGGCACTCGCCGCTGCCCGTGTCGATGGTCGCGCAGACCTGCGCGTTCCGCCCGATCGTGCTCGACGCGCTGCGCGCGTGCGATCGTGCGTGGCGCACCGTGTTCGAGAACGGCAGTATCGACGCGACCGCCGCGACCGTACGCTCCGATCTCGCGGTGACCGTCTGGCTCGCGTCCACCGTGCCGGCCGACCTCGACATCCTGCCCGCCGACAGCGGCTTGCCCGCGCTGCCGAACTTCACGATCAACCTTCATCTGCCGCGCGGCCAGCACGCGCCAGCCGCCGTGGAGCTGGCCCGTCACCTGCGCAACGGCTTCGCGCGCCTGCGCGCTGCCGCCTAGCCGCCTAGCCGCCTAGCCGCTTCCCGCCTTCCCGCCTTCCCGCCTTCCCGCTTCCCGCTTCCCGCTTCCCGCCTTCTCGCCTTCTCGCCTTCTCGCCTTCTCGCCTTCTCGCCTTCTCGCCTTACCGCCTTACCGCCTTCTCGCCTTCTCGCCTTCCCGCTACACGACTCCCGGCTCCTGCTGCGCCGGCGTCACGCCCGCCGCTTCCAGCGCCTGGTGCAGCGTCGGGAAGATGCACGACGCGCCGACGATCTCCGTGATCCGGTGGCGCTCCATGTCCGCGCGCAGGTAGCGGTTGACTCGCCCGAACAGCACGCCGATTCGGCGCGCGTGCAGCATCTTGACGAGATCGGTGATCGTGCGCGCGGCCGAATAGTCGAGATCGGTGATCGCTCCCGCGTCGACGATGAACCAGCTCAGCGGCACCGGCGACGCATCGACGAGCTCGGTCACTTCGGCGGCGAACAGATGATCGTTCGCGAAGAACAGGTCGGAGCCGAACCGGTACACGATCAGCCCCGGCGCCGTCATCGCGCCGGGCCGCGCGGGCACCGGCTGCCACCGCCCGCTGCCGTCGGCGGCTTCGAGCACCATCGTATGCGGCTGGTAACTGTGGCGCACGTGCCGCATCAGCGACAACGCGACCGCGAGCAGGATGCCGTGCTCGACGCCCACCGTCACGACGGCGGCGGCGGTGACGAGCGCAAGCGTGAATTCGCCGGGGCTTTCCTTGCGGATCGCCGCGAGGCTGCGCACGTTGATCAGCCCGAGCGCGATCGTCAACACGATCCCGGCCAGCACCGCATGCGGCAGGTACTGCAGATATGAACTCAGGAACAGCAGCACCACCGCGACCACCGCGGCGAACGCCAGGTGCCCGATCTGGCTGCGCACGCCCGCGCCGTCGGCCATCGCGGTCTGCGTCGGACTGCCGTTGACGACGAACGCGCCGCCCACCGCCGCCGCCGCGTTGGCGGCCGCGAGGCCGAGGATGTCGGCGTTGGTGTCGACATCCTCGTCGTACTGCTGCGCGAACACGCGGGCAGCCGCCGCGCTCTGCGCGATGATCATCACGAAACACGATGCGGCGACCGGCACGAGATCGAGGAACTGCTGCCACGTGACGGACGGCCAGCGCAGCGGCGGCAAGCCGCCCGCGACCGGCCCGAGCACCGCGATGCCGTGCGCGGCGAAGCCGAACGCCGCACTCGCGGCGATGCTGCCCGCGACCGCGATCATCGGCATCGGCACGCGCGGCAGGAAGCGCTTGCACGCGAGAATCGCGACGACGACGAGCGCCGCAAGCGCGAGCGTCGGCCGATGCGCGTGAACGGCATGCGTGACGACATAGTCGAGCTGGGCGACGCTGCGCGACGCCGGATACGGGACGGACAAGCCGAGCATGTCACCGAGCATCGCGATCGACACCTGCATGCCGACGCCGGCGAGAAAGCCGACCAGCACCGTGCGCGACAGGAAATCGGCGAGAAAGCCGAGCTTGAAGATGCGCGCGAGCAGCAGCATCGCGGCGGTCAGCAGCGCGACCATGCCGGCCAGCGCGACATACTCGGCGCTGCCGGCCGGCGCCATCGACGACAGGCGGCTCGCGAAGATCGTCGCGGTTGCGGAGTCGGCGGCGACCACGAGATGGCGCGACGCGCCGAAGCACGCGAACGCGATGAGCGGCAGGAACACCGTATAGAGGCCCGTCACGGCCGGCATGCCGGCGATGCGTGCATAGCCGAGCACCTGCGGGATATCCATCGACGCGAGCGAGATGCCCGCGAACACATCGCGGATCGCCGTCGCGCGACGAATCGGCAGAATGCCCTTCAGCAGCCATACGCGTGACGGCCGGGTTTCGTTGGAATCTTGCATGCGTGAAATGCGTGAATGACGTGGCAACGGGGTTCGCGAAGTCGTTCGCGCATCGTGCCCCGAGCGGGCATCGCATGGCAAGTACACAGTGTATTGCGCGACGTGAACACGAGGACACACGGAAAATCCGCGCAATGGTGAGCATGTTCGGGAACCTAAAGACATGAATGTTCGGCACCCGCCAGGAACCCGATGGCACAATCACGGTCCCTTACATGCGCCCTTCACCGGGCGCGCGCCGCGCCGCGGCGCCGATTCAATGCACGAGAAGGACCCTGGCTGCCCCTATGACCCTGAACGAATCCTGGTTTGCGCCGCTCGTCGGCATCCTCATCCTGCTCGCCGCCGCCGGCGCGATCACGGCCGCCGTCCATTTCCTGCTGTTCCGCGTGGTCGCGCGCCTCGCGCGGCTGTCGGCCACCCGCATCGACGACGCGCTGTTCGAGTTCGGCGCATTCAAGTGGCTGAACCGCATCGTCCCGTTCGTCGTGGTCAAGCTCGGGCTCGGCGCGGTGCCCGGCATCCCGACCGCGGCCACCCAGGCCGCCGACAAGGTGCTGTTCGCGCTGATCGTATTCCTGGTGTCGATGACGATCAGCACGACGTTGTCCGCGCTCGAACACTCGCATCGCACGAGCCAGCGCGACCAGCCGCGCCTGTCGCTGAAAGGCGCGATGCAGCTCGTCAAGCTCGTGATGTTCATCACGGCCGCGCTCGTCGTGATCGGCGATGCGACCGGCAAGCAGATCGGCCTGCTGCTGTCCGGCATCGGCGCGATGTCCGCGGTGCTGATGCTGATCTTCAAGGACACGCTGCTCGGCCTCGTCGCAGGCGTGCAGCTGTCGTCGAACGACATGCTGCGGATCGGCGACTGGATCACGATGCCGTCGGCCGGCGCGGACGGCACGGTCATCGACATCACGCTGAACACGGTCAAGGTCGCGAACTTCGATCACACGATCATCACGGTGCCGACGTGGAAGCTGATCACCGAGAGCTACCAGAACTGGCGCGGCATGACCGAAGCCGGCGGGCGCCGCATCAAGCGCGCGCTGTTCGTCGACGCGACGAGCGTGCGCTTTCTCGGCAACGACGAAATCGAACGGCTCGAACGCCTGACGCTGTTGAAGGACTACCTGGAAGACAAGGTCGACGCGATCGCGCAATGGAACGGTACGCTCGGCTCGGCCGGCGACTGCCCGGCAAACCGCCGCCAGCTGACGAATCTCGGCACGTTCCGCGCGTATGTCGCGAACTACCTGAAGGGGCATCCGCGGATTCGCCGCGACATGATCTGCATGGCGCGCCAGCTGCCGCTGACGGCCGAAGGCATTCCGCTCGAACTGTACTGCTTCACCGACACGACGAGCTGGGTCGACTACGAGACGATCCAGGCCGACCTGTTCGATCACCTGATCGCGGTGCTACCGGAGTTCGGATTGCGCGTGTACCAGCACCCGTCGGGCTTCGACATGCGCCGGATGGCCGGCGCAGTGCAAGCCGAACTGCAGGCGCCGCACGCGCGGTAATGGTCACCGCGGCGGCCTGCAACGGGCCGCCGCCGGCAACCGCGCAGCGCGGCGCCCCCCTCACCGCCCCGCGCACTCCGACGCGAGCCGCCCCAGCACCTTCAGCGCGTCCTCGATCTGCCGCGACCACGGATAGCTGTAGTTGAGCCGGATGAAATGCCGGTAATCGGCGGTCGCCGAGAACATGTGGCCGGGCCCGACCGTGATCCCTTGCGCCAGCGCGAGCGCATACAGCTTCATCGCATCGACCTGCGGCGGCAGCTCGACCCACAGCACATACCCGCCCTGCGGCTGCGACAGCCGCGTGCCGTCCGGGAAGAAGCGCCGCACCATCGCGCTCATCAGGCTCGCCTGCTGCGCATACTGCTTGCGCATCCGCCGCAGGTGGAAATCGTAGCCGTCGTACTTCAGGTATTCGGCGATCGCGAGCTGCTCGATCGCCGGCGTCGCGAGCGTGTTCAGGAATTTCAGCTTCTCGACCTGGTCGCGATAGCGGCCCGGCATCGCCCAGCCGATCCGGTAGCGCGGCGACAGGCTCTTCGTGAACGATGCGCAATGCAGCACGAGCCCCTCGCGGTCGTACGACTTCAGCGCGCTCGGCGCCGTGTCGCCGAAATGCAGCTCGTGATAGACGTCACTCTCGATCGCCGGCACGCCGTGCTTCGCCAGCAGCTCGACGAGCGCGCGCTTGCGCGCATCGGGCATCTGGAAGCCGAGCGGATTCTGGAAATTGGGCATTACCATGCACGCGGCGATGCGCTCGCGCTCGAGGATCCGTGCGAGCGCGTCGAGATCGATGCCGTCGCCCGGATGCGTCGCCACCTCCAGCGCGCGCATGCCCATCCGCTCGATCGCATGCAGCATCGCGTAGAACGTCGGCGACTCGACCGCGATCGTGTCACCAGGCTTGGCGACGGCCTGCAGGCACAGGTTGATCGCCTCGGTCGCGCCGATCGTCATCACGATCTCGCCCGGCTCGACCGCGATCCCGCGCTCCGCGTAGCGCCGCGCGATCTGGCGGATCAGCTCCTGGTTGCCCGGCGGCAGGTCGTCGATCACGCCCCAGCGCGTGCGCCGCCGCCCGATCGCCTGCGCGTAGCGCGCGAGACGCTGCACCGGAAACTGCGATGCATCGGGATACGGCGAGCCGAGCGGCACCGCGTCGTCGCGCGCGATCGAGCGCAGCGTCGACAGCACGAGCCGGCTCACGTCCACCGCCGACGGCTCGGCCGCCGGCGCGGACGTATGCAATTCCGCCGCGGCCGGCGCCGCCGTGCGCGCCCGCACGAAATAGCCCGACTGCGGCCGGCTCTCGATCAGGCCGCGGCTTTCCAGCACGAGGTACGCGCGCAGCACGGTCGTGACGCTGAGCTGCTGCTGCCGGCTCGCCTGCCGCACCGACGGAATCCGCTCGCCGGGCCGGTACACGCCGCGCTCGATCTGGGTCTGCAGCTCGTCGGCCAGTTGTTCGTAACGCTTCACGCGCCTCCCTTTCAACTTCCCTTCAACAACACAGTTGCGGTCCGCACTGCCTGAATGGCCGAAACTGTACTCTTTTTTGAAGCGAGCAGGTGTACACACAGCGCCCGGGGTGCCGCGCGTACGCTTCACCCATCGCCCCTGACACCCGCATCATGAAAAAGAAATCCGCCGCCGCGCGCATCGAACCGTACACCCACCCGGCCGCCGGCTGGGGGGCGCTGAAGGCCGTCACGATCAACCTGATCAAGGAAAAGGTCGCCGGCGGCAACTACCGCACGCTGCTGCGCCAGAACCAGCCGGACGGCTTCGACTGCCCGGGCTGCGCGTGGCCCGACCGCCAGCACGCGTCGACGTTCGAATTCTGCGAAAACGGCGTAAAGGCCGTGGCAGCCGAAGCGACGAGCAAGCGCGTGACGCCCGAATTCTTCGCCGCGCACACGGTCACCGAACTGCTCGAACAGACGGATTTCGAACTCGAACAGCACGGCCGCCTGACCGACCCGATGGCGTACGACGCGCAAACCGACCGCTACGTGCCGATCGCGTGGGACGACGCGTTCGAGCTGATCGCGCGCCACCTGCGCGCGCTGCCGGACCCGAACCAGGCCGCGTTCTACACGTCCGGCCGCGCGAGCAACGAAGCGGCGTTCCTGTACCAGCTGCTGGTGCGGCTGTACGGCACGAACAACTTCCCCGACTGCTCGAACATGTGCCACGAGGCGACGAGCCGCGGGCTGCCGGGATCGGTCGGCGTCGGCAAGGGCACCGTCACGCTCGACGACTTCGAGCATGCCGACACGCTGCTGATCTTCGGCCAGAACCCGGCGACCAACCATCCGCGGATGATGGGCGAACTGCGCGAATGCGCGAAGCGCGGCGCGACGATCGTGTCGATCAACCCGCTGAAGGAACGCGGGCTGGAGCGCTTCGCCGATCCGCAAAGCCCGCTCGAGATGCTGACGATGTCGGGCACCAAGATCGCGTCGACCTTCATCCAGCCGACGATCGGCGGCGATTTCGCGCTGATCAAGGGGATGGCGAAGCGCGTGCTCGAACTCGACGATGCCGCGCGCGCCGCCGGCGCGCCGCGCGTGCTCGACACCGCGTTCATCGGCGAGCACACGGCCGGTTTCGACGCGTTCGCCGACGATCTGCGCAACGAAAGCTGGTCCGCGCTGACGGCCGAAAGCGGCGTGCCGTACGAGCAGATCGACGGCCTCGCGCAGCTCTATGCGCGCAGCGAGCGGGTGATCGCGACCTGGGGGATGGGCATCACGCAGCACAAGCATTCGGTCGCGACCGTGCAGATGCTGACGAACCTGATGCTGATGCGCGGCAACATCGGCCGCCCCGGCGCGGGCCTGTGCCCGGTGCGCGGCCACTCGAACGTGCAGGGCAACCGCACGGTCGGCATCGAGGAAAAGCCGTCGCAGGCGTTCCTCGACCGGCTCGGCCACGTGTTCGACTTCGAGCCGCCGCGCCACCACGGCTACGACGTCGTCGAGACGATCGAGGGCATGCTCGAAGGCCACGTGAAGGTGCTGATCGGCCTCGGCGGCAACTTCGCGATGGCGACGCCCGACACGCCGCGCACGTGGGAAGGCATGCGCCGCTGCGACCTGTCGGTTCACATCACGACGAAGCTGAACCGCAGCCACCTGATCCACGGCCGCGACGCGCTGATCCTGCCGACGCTCGGCCGCACCGAGATCGACCTGCAGGACAACGTCGCGCAAGGCGTGACGGTCGAGGATTCGATGAGCATGGTTCACGTGTCGTACGGGATGAACAAGCCTGCATCGCCGAACCTGATGTCGGAGCCCGCGATCGTCGCGCACATGGGTCATGCGCTGTTCGGCAGCGGCAAGATCGACTGGCTCGCGTACAAGGACGACTACGCGAAGATCCGCGACGCGATCGAGGCGACGCTCGACGGTTTCTACGACTACAACACGCGCATCGCGCGGCCGGGCGGCTTCCACCTGCGCGTCGCATCGCGCGACCGCGAATGGCTGACGCCGACGGCCAAGGCGAACTTCATCGCGCATGCACTGCCGACCGACACGCCGATCCAGCGTGCCCGCGCGCTGCACGGCGAGCGCCTGATGACGCTGATGACGACGCGCTCGCACGACCAGTACAACACGACCGTCTACGGGCTCGACGACCGCTATCGCGGCGTGTTCGGCCAGCGCCGCGTGGTGTTCGCGAACCGCGACGACCTCGCGATGCTCGGCCTGAAGGCCGGCGACTGGGTCGACATGGAAACCGTGTGGCACGACGGCATCGAGCGGCGCGCGGACGGCTTCCTGCTGGTCGAATACGACATCCCGCGCGGCTGCATCGGCGCGTACTACCCGGAAACGAACCCGCTGGTGCCGCTCGACAGCGTCGGCGACGTGTGCAACACGCCGACGTCGAAGTCGGTGCCCGTGCTGCTGCATCGCGCGGCCGCGCCGGCCGCGGCCGCCGCCTGACGGAGCGCCGCGATGATCGTTCGGCCGCGCGAGCACTGGCTGCGGATGCTGCTGGTCTGGAACGGCTCGGTGCTGCCGACCATCCTGCCGCAGCTCGTGGTCACGCTCGCGATCAGCCTCGTCGCGGTCTGGGGCGGCGGCCGCGTGCTCGGCGAAAAGGTGCCGCTGAACCCGACGCCGTTCACGCTGATCGGCCTCACGCTCGCGATCTTCGCAGGGTTCCGCAACAACGCGAGCTACGAACGCTACCGCGAGGGGCGGCAGCTGTGGGGCGGCGTGCTGACCGCCACGCGCACGCTGGTGTCGCAGGCGCTCTGCTACGGCGCGATCGACGCTGACGACGCGGCGCGCCGCGCGTTCGTCCGCAAGGTCGTCGCGTTCGTCTATGCGCTGAAGCATCAACTGCGCGGCACCGATCCGGCGGCCGACCTGCGCACGCTGCTCGACAGCGGTACCTATGCGCGCATCGTCGCCGCCCGTTATGCGCCGATCGCGATCGTGCACGAACTGCGCGAAGCATTCGCCGCGCGCGCCGATGCGGGCCATCTCGCCGATACGCGGCTGTGGATGCTCGACGCGCGCCTCGACGATCTCGTGTCGATGGTGAGCGGCTGCGAACGCATCGCGTCGACACCGATCCCGTTCTCGTACGACGTGCTGCTGCACCGGACCATCTACGCATACTGCGTGCTGCTGCCGTTCGGCCTCGTCGATTCGATCGGCGCGGCGACGCCGTTCGTCACCGTGTTCGTCGCCTATACGCTGATCGCGCTCGATGCGATCGCGCACGCGATCGCCGAGCCGTTCGGCGACGGGCCGAACCACCTCGCACTCGATGCGATGACGCGGATGATCGAGCGTACGCTGCTCGAACTGAACCGCGAACCGCTGCCGGCGGAAGTGACGCCCGGCCCGGCATACCGGCTCACCTGACGCGCCGCCCGCGCCGCGCCATTCAGTCGCGACGGCCGCGCAGGAAGCCGCCCCCCCGGCGGCCGCGTCCGCGATCCGCCGCAGCAGCACGACGCCACGCAGCAGATCGACGCCGCAGGTGCGCTGCTGCACCTGAGCCCCGATCCGGTGCTCGCGGACGTAATAAAGACTTGCAATCGATACAGGCGGAAACGTCAACAGCCGGGACACCTGCCGCGTTTTTTCGACAAGCGCCCATGATTCGGGCGCGCAACGACAGGAGAAAACGTCATGCGAGCCCTTACCCGCCATCTCGCGATCGCCGCCACCCTGATGTCGGTGCTGACCGGCACCGCGTTCGCCGAAACGCCGTGGCAGCAAGCGCATCCACGCCGCGAAGAGGTCAATCAGCGTCTCGCCAACCAGAATCGCCGGATCCATCACGAAGTGATGGAAGGCGAGATGTCGCACGCACAGGCCACGCGCCTGCACCGTGACGACCGCAAGATCCGCCAGGAAGAGCGGGACATGGCCGCGCAGGATCGCGGCCACATAACGCAGAGCGAAAAGCACGTGCTGAACCAGCAGGAAAATGCGGTCAGCCACAAGATCGGCCAGTAACGCCGGCAAGCGTCAATTCGCCATCGCTTGAATCGCCCGCTGCCGCCGTGCGACAGCGGGCGCTTGTTGTATCGAATCGTTTCAGCGGGTCATTCGCGTCAAGTGCCGCGGGTATACTCCGACGTCACTCGCCGCCCGTATCGACTCGACCGTCAATCACGACACGATTTCGGCGGCGTCGTTGCGAAGCTCCGCGTTTCGCGTACCCCGCGCCCCAGCCTCGACACGAGACACACGACGATCCCGATCATGAAACGATTCCTGTTGCTCCTTCCCGCCGCCCTGCTCGCCGCCTGCGGCTCGGCGCCCTCGTCCGATTCCGCCGCGTCCGGTTCGGCGCCGATGATCTACGTGTCGTCGGCGCGTCCGGCCCACGCGATCGCCAATTGCCTCGACAGCCGCCTGTCCGGCACCGAGCGGTCGCAGCACAACGGCGTGACCGACATCACCGTCGGGTCGCGCTCGTACTTCGTCACGCTCACGCCGTCCGGCAACGGTTCGGTCGTCAAGGTCGTGCGCGGTTCGGGCAGCGAGCCGGCCGAGGAAGCGATGCGCTTCGCGATCGCGCGCTGCGTGATCTGACCGGCGCCGGCGCCGGGCGCCTCGCCCGGCCCGCACGCCGCTTGCCCTGGGCGCCGTCCCGCGCGCCCATCGAATATTTTCATCCGGGCCGCCGTCGATGAGAGAATCGCACCACGATTCCTTTCCCACGGAGCCCGCATGAAGCATCTGCTGTCCCGGTTGTTCGTCAGCGCCGCGCTCGTCGCACTGGTTCCGGCGCTGCCGGCACAAGCCGCAACGCCGCCCGGCATTTTCGTCGTCGCCACGCAGCTCAGCGAATTCACGACCCTCGATCCGAGCGAAATCTACGAGCTCGTGCCGTCCGAGTACGTCGCGAACACCTATGAACGGCTCGTGCGGGTCGACCTGAAGGACCCGACGCGCTTCGACGGGCAGATCGCGCAAGCGTGGACGGTCGGCGCCGACGGCGTCACCTACACCTTCAAGCTGCGCCCCGGCCTCGCCTTTCATTCCGGCAACCCGGTCAGCGCCGACGACGTCGCGTGGTCCCTGCAGCGCACCATCCTGCTCGACAAGGGTCCGGCCGGCGTGCTGGCCGATCTCGGCCTCACGAAGGCGAACGTGATGCAGAAGGTGCGCGCGGTCGATCCGCAGACCTTCGTGCTCGAAACCGACCGCAAGTACGCACCGAGCTTCGTGCTCAACGTGCTGAGCGCGTGCCCGGCGTCGGTCCTCGACAAGAAGCTGCTGCTGTCGCACCAGCAGGGCAACGATCTCGGCGGCAGCTGGCTGAAGACCAACGATGCCGGCTCGGGCCCGTACCAGCTCGTCAAGTGGACGCCGAACGAGAGCATCGTGCTGCAGCGCTTCGACAAGTACCGTGCGCCGTACCCGATGAAACGCGTCGTGCTGCGCCACGTGCCCGAGGCGTCCGCGCAGCGGCTGCTGCTCGAGAACGGCGACGTCGACGCGGCGCGCAACCTGAGCCCCGACAGCCTCGCCGCGCTGACCAAGGCCGGCAAGATCAAGGTCGCATCGTGGCCCGTGTCCGCGCTGCTGTACCTGAGCCTGAACACGAAGAACCCGAACCTCGCGAAGCCGGACGTGCAGCAGGCGATGAAGTGGCTGGTCGACTACGACGGCATCCAGCGCAACATCGTCAGCACGACCTACAAGGTGCACGAGACCTTCCTGCCCGAAGGCTTCCTCGGCACGCTGAATGCGAATCCGTACAAGCTCAACGTCGCGAAGGCGAAGGCGCTGCTCGCGAAGGCCGGCTTGCCGAACGGCTTCGACGTGACGATGGACATGCCCAACGACTATCCGTTCATCGAGATCGCACAGGCGCTGCAGGCGAACTTCGCGCAAGGCGGCATCCGCGTGAAGCTGATCCCGGGCGACGCGAAGCAGGCGATCGGCAAGTACCGCGCGCGCCAGCACGACATCTTCATCGGCGAATGGTCGCCCGACTACATGGACCCGAACAGCAACGCGCGCGGCTTCGCCTGGAATCCGGACAATTCCGACCAGTCGAAGACGAAGATGCTCGCGTGGCGCAACAGCTGGGACATCCCGCAACTGACGAAGGACACCGAGGCCGCACTCGTCGAGCCGTCGCCCGCGAAGCGCGCACAGCGTTATGAGGCGCTGCAGAAGGCCGTGCTCGCGAATTCGCCGTTCGTCATCATGTTCGAGAAGGTCGTACAGGTCGCGACGCGCCCCGGCACCACCGGGCCCGAGATCGGGCCGATCAACGATCTCGTGTCGTACCGCACGCTGGCGAAGCCATAAGATTCGCCGCATGTCGACTCCCGCCTCCTCCCTCGAAGCACTGCGCACGCTGCCCGCGCGGCGCCCGGCCGTACGCTGGGCGCTGCGCATGCTGCGCTGGGCGCTCACGCTCGCCGTCACGTTCGCGGGGCTGCTCGCGCTGACCTTCGTGATCGGCCGCAAGGTGCCGATCGATCCCGTGCTCGCGATCCTCGGCGATCGCGCGTCGGCCGAGGCGTATGCGGCCGAGCGCATCGCGCTCGGCCTCGACAAGCCGCTCGTCACGCAGTTCCTGATCTACGCGCGCGACGTGCTGCACGGCAATCTCGGCATGTCGCTGCTGACGTCGAACCCGGTGCTCGACGACATCAAGCGCGTGTTCCCGGCCACGCTCGAACTCGCGACGATCGCGACGCTGATCGGCATCGCAATCGGCGTGCCGCTCGGCGTCGCGGCCGCGGTAAAGCACAACCGGCCGATCGACCACATCGCGCGCTTCATCGGCCTGATCGGCAATTCGGTGCCGGTGTTCTGGCTCGGGCTGATGGGGCTGCTGCTGTTCTATGCCCGGCTGCACTGGGTCGGCGGGCCCGGCCGGCTCGATCCCGCGTACGACGGCATGGTCGACCCGCGCACGGGCAGCCTGCTGATCGACTCGGCGCTCGCCGGCGAATGGGACGTGTTCAGCAACGCGGTGTCGCACATCGCGCTGCCGGCGGCGATCCTCGGCTACTACTCGGTTGCGTACCTGAGCCGGATGACGCGTTCGTTCATGCTCGACCAGCTGAGCCAGGAATACATCGTCACCGCGCGCGCGAAGGGCTTGTCGGAGCGCCGCGTGATCTGGCGGCATGCGTTCGGCAACATCGCGGTGCCGCTCCTGACCGTGATCGCGCTCACCTACAGCAACCTGCTCGAAGGCTCGGTGCTGACCGAGATCGTATTCGCGTGGCCGGGGCTCGGCTCGTATCTGACGGGTGCGCTGCTGAACGCCGACATGAACGCGGTGCTCGGCGCGACGCTCGTGATCGGCGCGATGTTCATCACCGTCAACCTGCTGACCGACGCGCTGTACCGCGTGTTCGATCCGCGTGCGCGCTGAGGGCCGCTGCGCCATGACTGCTTCCACCCTGCTTCTTTCCCCGTCCATGCCGAAGGCTGTCCGATCATGAATGCCGAGCGTCTCACGCTGCGCGCGTGGCTGCTTTCCGATGCGCCCGCGTCGCGCTCGCAGGCCGCGTTCGGCCTCGCGTATCGCCGCTGGCGCCGCTTCGCCGGCAATCCGCTCAACCTGTTCGGGCTCGCGATCCTGGTCGCGCTGATCGTCGTCGCGATCGTCAGCCCGCTGATCATGCCGCACGATCCGCTGCATCAGGTGCTGCCCGACCGCCTGCTGCCGCCCGGTTCGGCATCGCACTGGTTCGGCACCGACCAGCTCGGCCGCGACATCCTTGCGCGGATGATCGCCGGTTCGCGCCTCACGCTCGGCATCGCGCTGCTCGTCGTCGTGATCGTCGTGCCGGTCGGCCTGCTGATCGGCATGACCGCCGGCTATTGCGGCGGCTTCGTCGACAGCGTGCTGATGCGCTTCACCGACATCGCGCTCGCGTTCCCGAAGATCGTGCTCGCGCTCGCGTTCGCGGCCGCGCTCGGGCCGGGCGTGATCAACGCGGTCGTCGCGATCTCGATCACCGCGTGGCCCGCATACGCGCGGCTCGCACGCGCGGAGACGATCCGCATCGCGCAGGCCGATTTCATCCACGCGGCACGGCTGCAAGGCGCGTCGGGCCCGCGGATCCTGCTGCGCTACATCATGCCGCTGTGCATGTCGTCGGTGATCGTGCGCGCGACGCTCGACATGGCCGGCATCATCCTGACCGTCGCGGGCCTCGGCTTCCTCGGCCTCGGCGCGCAGCCGCCGAGCCCCGAATGGGGCTTCATGGTCGCGTCGGGCCGCAACGTGCTACTCGACGCTTGGTGGGTTGCGACGCTGCCCGGCATCGCGATCCTGCTCGTCAGCCTCGCATTCAACCTGCTCGGCGACGGGCTGCGCGACGTCTTCGATCCGCGTCATGGAGCGTGACATGTCACTGAATTCCGTCAACGCACCCGCGCCGCTGTGCGAGATCGACGGCCTGAAGATCGGCTTTCGCGGGCACGACGGCGTCGTCACCGACGCGGTGCGCGACCTGTCGCTGACGCTCGCGCCCGGCGAACGGCTCGGCATCGTCGGCGAATCGGGTTCCGGCAAATCGCTGACGGGCCGCGCGCTGCTCGGCCTGCTGCCTGAAGCCGCGCACTGCTCGGCCCGCACGATGCGCTTCGCGGGCCACGACCTGCTCGCGCTGTCGGCGCGTGAACGACGGCGCCTGTGCGGCAGCCAGATGGGGATGATCCTGCAGGACCCGAAGTATTCGCTGAACCCGGTGATGACCGTCGCGCAGCAGATGGGCGAAGCGTTCCGGTTGCACGAGCCGGGTTTGCGCGGCCGCGCGCTGCGCGAGCGGATCGTCGACGCGCTCGCGGCCGTGCAGATCCGCGATCCGGCACGCGTCGCCGACGCGTATCCGCACGAACTGTCGGGCGGCATGGGCCAGCGCGTGATGATCGCGATGATGGTGTCGACCGGCCCGCGCCTCTTGATCGCCGACGAGCCGACGTCCGCGCTCGACGTCGCGGTGTCGATGCAGGTGCTCGCGGTGCTCGACGCGATGATCGCGCGGCATGGCACGGGGCTGATGTTCATCAGCCACGACCTGCCGCTCGTGATGTCGTTCTGCGATCGCGTCGCCGTGATGTATGCAGGCCGCGTCGTCGAAACCTGCGCGGCGCGCGACCTGCGCGATGCGACGCATCCGTACACGCGCGGCTTGCTCGCGGCGAACCCGCCGCTCGCGAACCCGCCCGACGAACTGCCCGTGCTGCGGCGCGACCCGGCGTGGCTCGACGCCGCGTCGCCCGCGGGCGCAGCACTGCCACCACAGGAGCCCGCACGATGATCGACGTCGATCACGCCTCGATCCGTTTTCCGACCCGCACGGGTCATGTCGATGCCGTGCGCGATGCGAGTCTTGCGGTGCGCGACGGTGAAGTGTTCGGGCTCGTCGGCGAGTCGGGCTCCGGCAAGTCGACGCTGCTGCGCGCGCTGACCGGCCTCGTGCCGCTCGCGGGCGGCAGCCTGTCGATCGACGGCCGGCCCGTCGGCGGCACGCCGGATCGCGCATTCCGCCGCCACGTGCAGATGGTGTTCCAGGATCCGTACGCGTCACTGCATCCGCGCTTCACCGTCGACCAGGCGCTGCGCGAGCCGCTGTCGATCCACCGCATCGACGACGCCGACGCGCGCATCGCCCGCACGCTGTCCGAAGTCGGGCTCGGCCCGGCGTTCCGCTTCCGCTATCCGCACCAGTTGTCGGGCGGCCAGCGCCAGCGTGTCGCGATCGCGCGCGCGCTGATCGTCGAGCCGCGCGTGCTGCTGCTCGACGAGCCGACCTCCGCGCTCGACGTATCGGTGCAGGCCGAGATCCTGAACCTGCTGCGGCGCCTGCATCGCGAACGCAACCTGACGATGATCCTCGTGAGCCACAACCTCGCGGTGATCGGCTTCCTGTGCCAGCGCATCGCCGTGATGCAGCATGGCGAGATCGTCGAACAGCTGCGGATCGAGGACGTGCGTGCCGGGCAGGTCGCACGCGACTACACGCGCACGCTGCTGCGCGCGACCGAAGGCTACCGCCGCCTCGATCCGGCAGTCGACGCGCCCGCGGCCTGATCGCGGCCTGATACGCGTCGCCCGACGATATCGCGACCGTTCGCACGCGCGAACACTGGATCACCTACGCCGCCCGCAATGCGGCATGCCGGCCGCCGCCACGTTCCGTCGGCCGGTCATTCCCGCGTTGATCCGCTTCGAATAACGAATAACGAATAGCGAATAGCGCGACCGACGAAATCGGCATCTCGACCGATTTCGGTAGCGGGACGAACACGCTCGCTCGCCGCCCCCTGCTGCCTGCTCCCTCGCACCGCCCCGCCTGAATGTCGCTACCGGCGACAAATAACTTAGTACTTGTACTACGCAAAAAGAGATTTGATTCGTACACGTCAAATTACAAAATCATTACATCGTCAGCATAATTCAATCCGAAACGCGCCATTCTGAGATTTAAATTCAATACGCGCTTTCGAAAGTCGAACTTTATTTGGAGTTTTTAAATATGAAGAACCTCAAGCGCAGCGCAATCCCGTTCCTCCTCGTCGCAGCCGGCGCCGCCTTTTCGTCCGCGGCCCACGCGGCGGAAGGCACCATCAACTTCAACGGCAAGATCATCGCGTCGACCTGCAGCGTCGAAGGCGGATCGGACCTCACCGTCCCGCTGCCGCCGGTCAGCACCAAGGCGCTTGCCGACGTCGGCTCCGTCGCCGGTCGCAGCGCATTCTCGCTGGCGCTCAAGGGTTGCACGGTCGGCGACGAAAACCCGGTGAAGGTCGGCGTCATCTTCGAGAACGGCACGAACGTTGACGGGTCGAGCGGCCGTCTGAAGATCGACTCGGGTGAAATGGCCGCGGAAGGCGTCCAGATCAACGTGCTGGATGATCAGCAGAACCTGATCCCCATCGGCGCCCAAACCGGTGCCAACACGCAACTCGTCGATATCGACAGCGACGGCAACGCGAAGCTCAACTACTTCGCCGAGTACTACGCGTCAGACGCCGTGAAGGCAGGCGACGTCACCTCGCGCGTCGAGTACTCGCTGATCTACCAGTAAGAGCGAGCACGTGGAGGTCGCCGCCCCGGCGATCTCCGCCCCGTCACGCCGCGCGGTGCGGAAACCGCCGGTTCAGCCCGGCTCCGTCCGCGTCCTTCCAACGATCCGACTCTCTACGCCCATGAAACTGTTGAAGCTCTTCCGTACGCTGACCCTGGCCGTCACCGCATTCGCGTCGCAAGCCGACGCAAGCGTCGTGATCGCCGGCACGCGCGTGATCTTCCCGTCCAGCGAGCGCGAGGTCACGATCCAACTCACGAACGACAGCAAGCGTCCGGCGCTGGTGCAGGCGTGGCTCGACGACGGCAATAGCGGCGCGTTGCCCGAGAACATCGACGTGCCGTTCACGCTGACGCCGTCGATCTTCCGGATGGAATCCGGCAACGGCCAGACGCTGCGTCTCGTGCACACCGGCGAACCGCTGCCGGCCGACCGGGAATCGCTGTTCTGGCTGAACGTGCTCGAAGTGCCGCCGAAGGCATCCGCGGACGACAACCGGAACCGCATCCAGCTCGCGTTCCGCTCCCGCATCAAGATCATGTATCGCCCCGACGGGCTGGCCGGCAACGCCGACGATGCGCCGATGCAGCTCGACTGGCGTGTGGTTCGCGTCGATGGCGGCTACGCGCTCGAGGCAAGCAATCCGACGCCGTTCGTCGTCAATTTCGGCAACGTCCTGCTGAATGCCGCCGGCCGCAAGCATGACGCCGGCATGGGTTACGTGCTGCCCCACGGCACGCAACGATTCCCGATCAAGAATCTCACCGCAGCGCCGGTCGCGGGTGCAACGGTCGAGTTCGGCAGCATCAACGACTGGGGCCGGTCAATCGACATCAAGCGTCCGGTCAGCGTCGCCCCGTAGCGCGGCCGACCGCTTCATCTCCTTTCGTCCGCCGCCCTTTTTTGCCGTCCCGACCAGACGGCCAGGAATCCCCGGATCCGGTATTCGCCACGCAGCAACGCACGCGCCCGCGCGACTGCGTCGGCGCAATGCATCCGTTCGATCCGACACTTTCCGGAGTACTGCTCATGACCTCGACTCGACTGCTGCGCCACGCCGTGGCCGACATGCCCCGCATCAAGCCGATCCATCTGATGGTGGTGGCTTGCGTCGGCTCGTGGTCGAGCGATGGCCGCGCGACGACGCAAACGCCCGCCGAAAGCACGCTCGCACAAGTCGAGTTCGACGGCGCATTCATGCAGCATCGCCTGGGCAAGCATTTCGACGTGTCGCGCTTCGCCCAGCGCAACGTGACGGCGCCGGGCGTGTACACCGCGGACATCCATGTCGGCGCCGACTGGATCGGCCGCTATGACGTACGCTTCGCGGCCGCGCCGGACTCGGGCGACGCGCGGCCGTGCTTCGACCGCGCGCTGCTCGAACGCGTCGGTCTCGATTTCAGCAAGCTCGCGCCGGACGTCGTCGCGGAGCTTGACGGCGACCGCGCATGCCTGCGGATCGAGCAAGTCGTGCCGGATGCAAGCGCGTCGTTCGATTTCACGCGCCAGGTGCTGCGGCTCTCGATCCCGCAGGCATCGCTCGCGCGCAAGGCGCGCGGCTACGTGAACCCCGATCAATGGACCGCCGGCGAAACCGTCGGCCTGCTCGGCTACAACTTCAATCTCTACACGTCGAAGGCCAGCGGTCATACGACCCAGACGCAAGGCTATCTCGGCCTGAACGGCGGCGTGAACCTCGGCAGCTGGCGCTTTCGCCACGAAGGCTCCTTTTCATGGTCGTCGCGCGGTCAGAGCCGGTATCAGGATCTCGCGACCTATCTCCAGCGCGACCTGCCGTCGCTGTCGTCGCAACTCGTCATCGGCGAAAGCTACACGTCGGGAGAGCTGTTCGATTCGACGCAGTTCCGCGGCGTGCGCCTGTCGACGGACGACCGGATGCTGCCCGACTCGCTGCGCGGCTATGCGCCCGTGGTGCGCGGCATCGCGAACAGCAACGCGAAGGTGACGATCCGCCAGAACGACGTGACGATCTACGAGACGACGGTCGCGCCCGGCAATTTCGAAATCGACGACCTGTACCCGACCGGCTATGGCGGCGACCTGGTGGTGTCGGTCTCCGAGGCCGACGGCTCCGTGCATACGTTCTCCGTGCCCTACGCCGCCGTGCCGATGTCGCTGCGGCCGGGCATCAGCCGCTACAGCTTCGTCGCGGGCATGCTGCGCAATCCGTACGGATCGAGCCAGCCGCTGTTCACACAGGCCACGTACCAGCGCGGCCTGACCAACCTGCTGACGGGCTACGGCGGCGTCACGCTTTCCGCCGGTTACGCATCCGCGATGCTGGGTGCCGCCTTCAATACGTCGTTCGGCGCATTCGGCGCGGACGTGACGCATGCCATGACCTCGATTCCGGGCACGAAGCGCTACAGCGGTTCGAGCGTGCGCGTCAGCTATGCGAAGTCCGTCGAGGCGACCGGCACCGACATCGCCCTTGCCGCGTATCGTTATTCGACGGATGGCTATTTCGGCCTCAACGACGCGACGCAGGCGCGCGATGCCGTACGTGACGGCCGCCTGGCCAGCTCGATCTGGCGTCAACGCCAGCGCGCGTCGCTCGCGTTGACGCAGCGCCTCGGCGCGACCGGCGGGCGCATCAACGCCACGGCATCGGCCGTGAACTACTGGAATCGGTCCGGCTCGGACGTCAACTATTCGATCGGCTATACGAACCAGTTCCGCAACCTGTCCTATAGCCTGACGGCCACGCGGCAGCGCAATGCGGGCGGCGACATGAGCACGCTCTATTACGCGAGCGTCACGATCCCGTTCGGCCGCGAGCGCCCGATGACCGTCACCGGCAACGTGTCGCGCGACACGCTCGGCCGCACCCGGCTGCAGTCGACGCTGTCCGGATCGCTCGGCGACGATCACGCGCTGTCGTACAGCGTCAGCGCGAACCATTCGTCCGGGTCGAACTCGGCCACGGACGGCAGCGCCAACGTCACGTACCGCACACGCATGGCCGAAATCAATGCCAGCGCGGGCGCCAGCACGGACTTCCAGCAGGGCTCGCTCGGCGTGCGCGGCGCGCTGGTCGCGCACCGCGGCGGCATCACGTTTTCGCAGCCGTTATCCGAGACGTTCGCGATCGTCGAGGCGCCGGGTGCGGCCGGCGCGCGCATCACGAACGCGACAGGCGTCAAGGTCGACGGCAACGGTTACGCGGTCGTGCCCTACCTGACGCCATACAGCCTCAATACGGTCGCGCTCGATCCGAAGGGAATCTCGATGGACGTCGAGCTGAAGGAAACCAGCCGCCAGATCGCGCCGCGCGCCGGTGCGGTGCCGCTCATCCGGTTTGCGACCGACACCGGCCGCGCCGCGCTCGTCCGGGCACCGCAGGCCAACGGTACGCCGCTGCCGTTCGGCGCCGTCGTGCACGACGAGACCGGCAAGGAAGTCGGCGTCGTCTCCCAGGCGAGCAAGATCTTCGCGCGCGGACTCAACGACCGTGGCTCGCTGACGGTTCAATGGGGCACCGACGGTCGATCGGTCTGCCGCATCGCATACGAGCTTCCCGTCGCGCAACGTCGCGGGCGATCGCCCGGCGTACAGACCGTCACGAGCGTCTGCCAGGCCGATTCGACGACCGCTGCCATTCAATAAGGAATTCAGATGACATACTTTTATTCATCGTCCGAATCGCCCCGGTTTACGAGCCTGGCAGGCATGGCGCACACGCGCGACGCACGCGGCGGCGTCGCCCGATGCACGGCCCGCATGATCGGGGTTGCGTCGACCTTGCTGCTGGCATGCGCCGCATTCGCGACCGACGCGGCTGCGGCGGCCCTCTATGCATTCGGGCAGGCAACGGTTTCGAGCCCGTCGAACGCGACGCCCGGAACGGTCGTCGCCCGTCAATACTTCACACCGCAGGAAGTTTGCGGCGCAAGCACCTGCCAGATCACGAACATCCTGATGTACTCGAAGGGCAGCGTGTGGGGTAGCACCGACGGCCCCGACCTCGAAACCAACGTGTCCGGTCTGTCGACGCGGATACTGATCGACGGCAAGGTGGCCGTCTCGACGACGAAAGGAATACTGAGCAATGCGGTCGAGGTACAGTTGTTTCGCGACAGCCGTCAGCCGCGGGACGGTTCGCTCAATTCAGGTTCCTTCAACGGGTATTTCCTCGTCAATTACAAGTCCGGCATCTTGGGTCAAACGGCAACGGTCTTCCTCGCCGCGAAAGTCAGCTTCATCAACGGAACGTGCTCGATTCCCGACCAGAACGTCACGCTGCCGCCCGTGCAGCAACGCGACTTCAACGGCGTGGGTTCGACCGCCGGCGCGACCGATTTCCAGGTGCAGCTGAACAACTGCCCGGCAGGCTACAACCGAATCGGCTACCAGTTGGCCCCGCTGGACGACGTGGTCGTCGGCACGCCCGGCGGGATGCAGTTGCGTCCGGATGCCAAGGCGACCGGTATCGGCATCCATATCGCCGATGCCGCGACCGGTCAGCCGCTGACGCTGCGAACATCGCACACGGTGACGAACTACAACCGGGCCACCGGCGGATCGCCGTCGATTCCGCTCCGCGCGTCCTACCTGCAAACGGGAGCGAAGATCGGCGGCGGTTCCGTTCATGCCGCGGCGCAGGTCCTGCTCGACTATCAATGAACGGCATGCGTTACCGGCGACGCCGACATCCGCGCGACACGGCGCCGCGCGATACTCGGCTCCCGCCACCGGGAACCTCGGTGCGCCACACGAGTCCATTCCCTTTCGTCAACAGCTCAACAGCTATAGGGAGGCGTTCATGCTGCAATTCATCGAAACCCTGGTGGTCGGGCTCATCGTCGGCCTCCTCGCCCGTGCGCTCAAGCCCGGCGACGACAAGATGGGCATCCTGATGACCATCGTGCTCGGCGTCGTCGGCTCGCTCGTGGCGGGTTACGTCGGCCGTGCCGCCGGCTGGTATGGACCGGGCCAGGGCGCCGGCTGGATCGCGTCGATCATCGGTGCGATCGTGCTGCTCGTGATCGTCGGCGCCGTGCGCAAGCGCGCGGGCTGACCGCCGCATCACCCGCTTCAATGCAAAACAGCCGCTCGTCACGAGCGGCTGTTTTCTTTGGGCGCACCGCGATGCGCGGGATTGCCGACTCGTTGAGTCCTCAACGACTCACCTGCAAACGCCGCATCCATCGACGCCCTCTTCCGCGAGCTTACGCCACCGGCAATACCCTGACTTGCGGCTCCACAAATTTGAGATAAATTGATTGAAGAAATACGGCGTCATTTGCTGATTGCCGCTATTTCCGGATTTTCATTCAAGAGGTTCGATGAAGTTGCCGTTTACGCATACAGCACCGCAGCGTTGACGGACTGCCACTCGAGCGGCCCCGCTGCGACGCGCTTCCTCTCTGGAGCCTGTCATGAAGCATCGCCTGTTTGCCGCCTCGTTTGCCCTGGCTGCCTCGCTTCTGGCCTCGTCCTCTGCATTTGCCGCCGGCACGTCCGGCGTCATTCACTTCACCGGCATGATCGTCGAGCCGCCGTGCTCGTTCGCGCTCGATACGACCGACGCCGCGCATGCGCACGTCCGTCCCGACTGCCCGCGCCCGGCCCGCGGGCAAGTCGCCTTCGTCGACGCGGCCAGCCTGCGCACGATCAAGACCACCACCTTTACGCAGGCTTCGCGCGCAATCGTTTTACCGGACGGCGCGGGCAACGCGCATGCGCCGATGATCGCCGTCGTAACCTACCAGTAGAGCCCGCCGCCGGAAATGCCGTGCGTCAGTCGCGATGGCACGCGATCCAGTCGCTGAACGCGCGGATCTTCTGCTGGCTGCCGATGTTCTCGGGATAGACGAAGAAATAGCGGGCGCCGGTCTCGAGCACGATGTCGAACGGCCGTTCGAGCCGGCGCGCGCTGACGTCGTCGTCGACGAGCGTCACGTCGCCGATGGCAACGCCGAAGCCCTGCATGGCCGCGTTCGTCGCGAGATCGAGCGTGTCGAAGGTCGGCCCGCGCTCCGCATCGACGGCGCGCTCGCCCGCGTGGTCGAGCCACGCGCGCCAGTCGCGATGGTCGCGCGTGGGATGCAGCAGCGTATGGCGCGCGAGATCGCCGACCGCATCGAGCGGTGCGGCCTGCCGCAGCTCGGGTGCGCACACCGGCGTCAGCCGTTCGTCGAACAGCGGCAGCGCGAACACGCCAGCGCCCGGCGACGTGCCGTAGACGATCGCCGCATCGAACGGCTCGGTCGAGAAATCGACGACGTGCTGCCATGCGGTCGTGATCTGCACATGGAGATCGGGGTGCTCGCCCTGGAAACGCATGATGCGCGGCAGCATCCAGCGCATCACGCAGGTCGGCACCTTCAGCGCGAGATCGGTGCGCTGCCGCGTGAGCTTCATCGAGATGTCCTCGATCCGCGCGAAACTCTCGTTGACGACCGGCAGCAATTGCTCGCCCTCCGCCGTCAGCGTGAGACCCTTCGCGTGCCGCTTGAACAACGGGAAACCGTAATGCGCCTCGAGCGTCTGGATCTGCCGGCTCACCGCGCCCTGCGTGAGGCACAGCTGTTCGGCAGCGCGCGTGAAGCTGCGGTGGCGAGCCACCGTCGAGAAGATCTGCAGCGCGTGCAGGGGCGGAAGTCGGCGCATGACGAAGCGGGTAAACGGAACGGCCGCGCCGAACGACGGCGCGGCAAGACCGCGCGCCGACACCGGCGCGCGCTGACCGACACGATAAGCCAAACGCCGGCTTTGCGCGAGGTGCGCCGCTCGCTCAGGCCGGCGCGACGAGCGCACCCGTCGCGATGTGCGCCGCCGACGCGACGACGTCCGCGCGGGCCGCCGCGTCGGCACTCGGCTGCGTGAACGACACCGCCAGCACGATCGGCGCGCGCGACGGCGGCCACAGCACCGCGACGTCGGTCGTCGTACCGTAGCCTCCGGTGCCGGTTTTGTCGGCGACACGCCAGCCGGGTGGCACGCCGGCCGCGATCCCGGTCGCGCCGCGCGCGCCGCCGGTCATCCATTCCGTCAGCTGCGCACGCTGCGGTTCGCGTAGCGTGTCGCCGAGCAGCAGCCGCTGCAGCGTGTCGACCATCGCGACCGGCGTCGACGTATCGCGCAGGTCGCCGGGTGCGGCCTGGTTCAGTTCGGGTTCCCAGCGATCGAGGCGGAACGCGGGGTCGCCGCTCTCGTGCGCGAACGACGTGACGGCCTGCGGGCCGCCGAGCACGCCCATCAGCAGGTTCCCCGCGCCCTTGTCGTTCGACTGCAGCAGCGCCATGCAAAGCTGCGCGATCGTCATGCCCGTGTCGACATGGCTTTCCGTCACCGGCGAGCCCGCCACGACTTCATAGCGGCGATACAGGATGCGGCGCGGCAGCAGCGACGCGTCGAGCGAACCGCGCGCGAGTATCGCGGCGGCGGCGACGACCGCATAGGTGCCGCACAGCGGGAAGCGCTCGCGCGCATGATGCGCGATGCGCGTGCCGTTCGACGTATCGAGCGCGGCGACGCCGAGCCGGCCGTTCGACGCTTTTTCGAGTGCGGCGAGTTCGGCTTGGGCGGCACGGGCGCGCGCCTGGTCGGCGACGGGTGCCGACGAGCACGCGGCAACGAACGGCGCGGCGACGGCGGCGAGCAACAGCGAACGGCGTGTCGGAGAGTGATCCATGGATGAAGGGTGTTCTGTCGGAAGCGGTGGCACGGAGCAACGCACGCGCGCAGCGTCGATGCGCGCGCGTTCACGCCGACGGCCGGCTCGCGACGGCATTCACCGCGCATCCCCGAAAGACATCCGTCGGCCCCGCAGTCGGCGGGACTCGCATGAACAGACCCTAGCGTAGCAGCGACCGCGGCCGCGTTCCAGCGACGCGGCCTGCTTCAGCCTTGCGACGAAGGCAGGTACGGTATCGGATTGACGGGCTTGCCGTCGCGCCGCACTTCGAACAGCAGCGCGACGCGCGCGTTGTCGAGGTCGCCCATCTCGGCGATCTCGTCGCCCTGGCGCACGATGTCGCCCGTCTTCACGAGCAGCTTGCGGTTGTGCGCATAAGCGGTCAGGAAATCCGCGTTGTGCTGGACGATGATCAGGCTGCCGTAATCGTTCAGGCCCGTGCCCGCGTACATCACGCGGCCGGCGGCCGCCGCGCGGACCGGGTCGCCCGGCCGGCCGGCGATCTGGATGCCGCGGTTCTGCCCCGGCCGGAACGCATCGACGATCCTGCCCTGTGCGGGCCAGGTGAGCGACACCCCGCCCGCATGCCGCTTGGTTTCCTTCACGACCTGCCGGTCGCTTGCCGTCGATGCGCTCGCCTGCGTGGCACCTGTCGCCGTGCTCGCGGCAGCCGGCGCGCCAACCGTCGCGCCCGGCGCCTGCAACGGTTGCTGCCGGACGATGCGCAGCACCTGCCCCATGCGCAGCTTGCCGCGCGCATCGAGCTTGTTCCAGGTGCGCAGATCGGCGACGCTGCAGTCGTTCGCGGACGCGATGCCCAAGAGCGTGTCGCCGCGCTTCACGACGTAATTCTGCGCGACGAAAATCGGCGCCGGCGGTACGGCGGACGTGGCGGCCGACGACGCGTCGGGGCGGCCCGACGGCGATCCCGCCAGCGTGTCGCTCGGCGGAACGGACTGCGTGCTGGCACAACCGGCCATGACGAGCACGGCGGCCAGGCCCGATAGCCGCGCCGCGTTGCGGCAAATCTCGTGCTGTTTCATGGACGATCGACTCCGGTTTGACAATCTTTCAAGCATCTCAAAAACGGAACGGCACACGTGTAACCGGATGCAAACAATGATGACAAACCATCACGAACCGGACGCCGGCGCACATTTGCTACCGGTAAAACGGCCGAATTCGGAAAAACTTGACGGTTCCCGCCGCCTGAAGCGGAAGAAATTTCACCTCCCGGCGATATTTCGAATCGCTTTCAATGGACGCGAGACCAACGCGCGCCCGGCGTCGGCCACCCGCTCAACGCAGCCAGTCGACCAGCTCCGCGCAGGCCCATGCGATGCCGATGCACAGGAACAGCAGATGCAGCGCGATCTTGAACGACACACCCCACGACGAATCGACCCGCATGACCGTCTCCCCCGGTTGATATGCGGCCATGATCCGGCATCGATCCCGCCCCGAAAATGCGGAAGCGGCGAACGGGGCCTCAGGCTGCGCCTGAGACCGGCGCGGCGGTTCCTGCTAACTTATCGGCCATTCCAACCTTCACGCGCCGCGCCCCAACCATGCGTTTCGACCTGACCGACCTGCGGCTCTTCCTGAACATCTGCGAGGCCGGCACGATCACGAGCGGCGCCGAGCGGACCCACATCACGCTGCAGGCCGCGAGCGAGCGCATTCGCGGGATGGAGGACGAACTCGGCGTGCCGCTGCTGCACCGGACCAAGTCGGGCGCGCAGGCGACGGACGCCGGCCGTGCGCTCGAGCACCATGCGCGCACCGTGCTGCAGCAGATCGACCACATGCGTGGCGAGTTGCAGCAATACGGGCAGGGATTGCGCGGGCATATCCGGCTGCTGTGCAACACGGCATCGCTGAGCGAATACTTGCCGGACGCGCTGGCCGCCTACCTGCCGCATCACCCTAAACTGTCGATCAGCGTCGAGGAACGCGCGAGCCAGGAGATCGTGCATGCGATCCGCAACAAGACGGCCGAGGTCGGCATCGTCGCCGATTCGGTCGGGCTCGGCGGGCTCGAACAGAAGCCGTTCCGCGAGGACTGGCTGATCGTGGTGGTGCCGGCCGGGCATCCGCTCGCTGCGCGCGGCCAGGTCACGTTCGACGAGATCGCCGATGCGGACTTCATCGGGCTCACCGACGGCAGCGCGCTGCAGGTCCATCTCGCCGACCAGGCGCGCGCACTCGGCAAGCGAATCCGCTACCGTGTGCAGTTGAAGAGTTTCGATGCAATCTGCCGCGTGATCGAAAGCGGCGTGGGGATCGGCATCGTGTCACGCCACGCAGCCGAGCGGGCGATGCAGACGATGGACGTGCGGCTCGTCGAGCTGTCCGACGCGTGGAGCCACCGGAAGCTGACGCTCTGCGCGCGGTCGTTCGATGCGCTGCCGAAATACACGCATGCGTTCGTGTCGTACCTGTCCGGCGAGTCACCGCCGCTTTGAACGGAATGCACGAGGAGGCACCGCAGCCATGACCGCACCCGATCTCGCCGTGCGCTACCGCGCATACATCGACTGCCTGAACCGGCAGGACTGGCCGGCGCTCGGCGAGTACGTCGCCGACAACGTGATCCACAACGATCGGCCGCTCGGGCTGGCTGGTTACCGCGCGATGCTGGAGCAGGATTTCCGCGACATCCCGGATCTCCGTTTCGACATCCGGCTGCTCGCGTGCGAGCCGCCGCGCGTCGCGTGCCGGCTTCGCTTCGCGTGTTCGCCGAAAGGCAGGTTCATGGGGCTCGCCGTCGACGGTACGCGCGTCACGTTCGCCGAGAACGTGTTCTACGAATTTCACGACGGCAAGATCCGCCAGGTCTGGTCGGTGATCGACAAGGCCGCGATCGAAGCGCAGCTTTGACGATGCGGGCCGCCGCGCCGCTCACCGAAGCCCGGACGCGGCCATGTACGCGCCCAGCGCGATCATCCCGACGAAGAAGCAGCGCTTGAACGCCTGCTCGCTCATCACGCGCCGCGCATACTGGCCGCCCGCCATGCCCGCGAGCGCCGGCACCAGCGCCAGCGCCGACACGCCGAGATCGACCGTCTGCAGCGCGCCCGTCACGCGCAACTGCAGGCCGAGCGCGATCGTCGACGCGGTAAACGACAGCCCGAGCGCCTGGATCAGGTCGTCCTTCGACAGCCGCAGCGCCTGCAGGTACGGCACGGCCGGCACGACGAACACGCCGGTCGCGGCCGTCACGACGCCCGTCAGGTAGCCGACCGCGGCCGACAGCCACGGTTCGTGACGCCCCGGCGCGGGCAGCCGGGCGGCGGCGAGCCCCCAGCACCCGTACGCGACCAGCACGACGCCGAGCGCCGCGTGCGTCCATGCGCTGCCGGCCGCAAGCGCGGGCAGCCCGCCCGTCAGCGTGCCGATCGCGAGACCGGCGAGCAGCGGCCACAGGCGTCGCAGCAGCGGCCCGAACGACGGGCCGAGCCACAATTGCCATACATTGGTGATGAACGACGGCACGAGCAGCAGGCTCGCGGCGGCCGACGGCGGCATCGCGAGCGTCAGCAGCCCCATCGCGATCGTCGGCAGCCCGAGGCCGATCATCCCCTTGACCGCGCCGGCCAGCAGAAAGACCAGCACGATGATCGTCAGCGTATGAATTTGCATGGCGGGCGTTCCGTCCGGTTGAGTACGGCGCCGATGGTGAACCACCGCCACGCCGCCCGCCATCTGGTTTTGCCTGAGGCTGGCTAGGGCCCGCCCGGCGGGGCCCGTCGCCCTGTCACCCCGCGATGCCCGCCGTTCAGGCCCCGTGCGCCGGCCCGCGTCCCTGCTCGCTGTCGAGGTGCGCCATCTGTGCGGCGGGATAACGTTCACCGGCAGCCGCCCCGGCGGGAACCGCCGCTTCGATGCGAGCGAGATCATTGACCGTTAGTTGCAATTTAGACGCCTGAAGCGCGTCCTGGAGTTGCGTGCGCTTGCGTGCGCCGATCAGCGGCACGATGTCATCGCCGCGCGACAGCGCCCACGCAATCGCAATCTGCGCCGGATTGCTGCCCTTCTCGTCGGCGATCGCGCGCAGCGCGTCGACCAGCGCGAGGTTGTGCGCGAGGTTCTCGCCCTGGAAGCGCGGGCTGGCTGCGCGGAAATCGCGCTCGCCCTGCCGTGCCGCGCTCCAGCCGCCGCCGAGCAGCCCGCGCGACAGCACGCCGTAGGCCGTCACACCGATCCCGAGTTCGCGGCAGACGGGCAGGATGTCCGCCTCGATCCCGCGCGACAGCAGCGAGTACTCGATCTGCAAATCCGCGATCGGCGCGACGGCCGCCGCGCGGCGGATCGTGTCGGCACCGACCTCCGACAGGCCGATCTGGCGCACGTAGCCGGCCTTCACCAGATCGGCGATCGCACCGACCGTCTCCTCGATCGGCACCGCCGGATCGACCCGCGCCGGCCGGTAGATGTCGATGTGGTCGGTGCCGAGCCGCTTCAGCGAATAGGCGACGAAGTTGCGGATCGCCGCCGGCCGTGCGTCATAGCCGACGAACGCGCCGGCCGGGTCGCGCAGCGCGCCGAACTTCACGCTGATCAGCACCTGGTCGCGCGTCCGGCCGCGCAGCGCGTCGCGGATCAGCATCTCGTTGTCGCCCATCCCGTAGAAGTCGCCCGTATCGAGCAGCGTGATCCCGTGGTCGAGCGCCGCGTGCAGCGTCGCGATGCTTTCGTCGCGATCCGCCGGCCCGTAGAGATCCGACATTCCCATGCAGCCAAGCCCGATCGCCGAAACCTGCGGGCCCGTGCGGCCCAGTTGACGCGTGTCCATGTCCGTTTCCTTGCGGTGGTGAGTGGATGAAGCGGATTCTGGACGCATTGCGGCGCGCGATAAACGCGAAACGCCCAACCAAATCATTCGACGCTGATTAACAATGGAGCCTGTTCCAATCCACCAACGCCCCGCATGGATCATCTGCATGCAATGCGCATCTTTGCGCGCGTCGCCCACCTCGGCAGTTTCACGAAAGCGGCCGAGCAGTTGCAATTGCCGCGCCCGACGGTCAGCAATGCCGTCCAGTATCTGGAGAAACACCTGAAGGTGCGCCTGCTGCAGCGGACCACGCGGCGAGTCGCGCTGACCGCGGAAGGCGCGACCTACTACGAGCGCTGCATGCGGCTGCTGGCCGATCTCGACGATGCGGAGACGCTGTTCGACGCCGCCGGTGCGTCGCCGCGCGGCCTGATTCGCATCGACCTGCCCGAGCGCTTCGCGCTGAACAAGGTGATTCCGGCGCTGCCGGATTTCCACGCGCGATATCCCGACCTGCGCGTCGTACTCAGCACGACCGACCGCTTCGTCGATCTCGTCGCCGACGGGATCGACTGCGCGGTACGGGTCGGCGTGCTGTCCGACACGTCGCTGGTCGCGCGGCGCGTCGGCGAGATGGCGCAGATCAACTGCGCGTCGCCCGCGTATCTCGCGCGGCACGGCACACCGCGCTCGCCGGACGATTTGCCCGACCACGTCGCGGTCGGCTATTTCTCGAGCCGCACGGGCCGCGAACTCGACTGGGAATATACGGACATGGATACGGGCGCGCTGCAAACGATCAGGATGCGCAGCGTGGTCGCGGTGAACAGCTCGCAGGCGTATCTCGCGTGCTGCATCGCCGGCCTCGGCCTGATCCAGGCGCCGCGCGACGGGCTCGCGCCGCTGCTCGAAGACGGCTCGCTGGTGGAGGTGCTGCCGGAATGGCATGCCGCGCCGCTGCCGGTGTCGGTCGTGTTTCCGAACGGCCGGCACCTGGCACCGCGCGTACGGATCTTCGTCGACTGGCTCGCGCACACGCTCGGCGACGCGCACCGGGTGGCGTGACGGCGGCCGGCGCCGGAGCAAGCGGGCCCCGGCGCCGCCCGATCAGATCATCAGAACTTGTGGCGGATCGCGGCGCGCACCGCGAACTGGTTCGACGACGACGACGGGCCATCCGTCCCGACCACGTAGCCGCCGTCCGCCGCGGTGCCCGTCTTGTCGCCGCCGACCTTCTGCCATGCACCCTGCAGGTAGACGTCGGTGCGCTTGGACAGGCTGTAGTCGGCCATCAGCCCGACCGTGTGGTATTTCGGCTTGATCGAGCCGGCTGCGCCGTCGAACTTGCCGTCGGTGTACACGTACTGCGCGCCGAGATAGAAATCGGGTGTGAGCTGGTACTTGCCGTTGATCTCGAAGTTCTGGAACTTGGTCGCGGTCAATCCGAGGCCCGAAAATGTCGACGCCGGCAGGTAGACGGTCGACACCGGGTTCTTCACGTCCGTCTTCGTATAGACGAAGCCGACCGTCGCCGGGCCGAACGTGTAGTTGACGCCGCCGCCGAAGATACGCAGGCGGTCCGCGATGAAGTTCGCGTCGTCGGCCGCGATCGCGCCCGCGCTGCCGACGCCCGGGCTGTTCGCCTGCAGATACGCGGCCGCGACCTGCAGCCCGGCCAGCGAATACTGCGCGCCGACACTGTACTGGCGGTTGGTCGAGAAGCCCGTGCCGTTGCTGAAGCTGTAGGTGCCGCCGAACGACAGCCCGTTCCAGTCGGGGCTCGAGTACTTGACCGTGTTGTTGACGCGGAACGAGTTGTCGGTGTTGTCGTTGTCGAACGGGTGCGAGAACAGCGTGCCGCCCCAGTTGCCGTTCGCGGTCAGCGGCGCGAGATAGTCGACGACGGAATCGTACTGGCGGCCGAAAGTCAGCGTGCCGAATCGCGACGCGCTCAGGCCGACGAACGCCTGGCGGCCGAACATCCGGCCGCCCTGGTTGAACCGGCCGTTGTTCACGTCGAAGCCGTTTTCCAGCGTGAAGATCGCCTTCAGCCCGCCGCCCAGATCCTCGCTACCCTTCAGACCCCAGCGGCTGCCCTGCGCATAGCCGCTCGCGAGCTGGTAATTCGCTTTTCCGACCCCGTTCACGTTCACGTTGTTCGTGTAGTTGAAGCCCTCGTCGATCAGGCCGTACAGCGTCACGCTGTCCTGCGCGAAGGCCGGCGCGGCGAAGGCTGCCAGCGCGGCGGCAAAAATGACGTGCTTCTTCATGACGGATCTCCGGAGCCGGGGTCGGGCAGGCCTTTCGCCCGACGATTGTTTGGTCTGTTATATGAGTGGCCCGCAGGGCGGACTGCGCGGTGTGCGGCCGCGCCGACAAAATGGTGTCACGTCGCAAACCGCCCGTCTATCGAGGCGTGGGAGCGGCGCACAAAGCGTTGCGCTCGTCCAACTGGCCCCGTTCGTCCGATTGCCTGACCAGGCTTATCGGCAGCCGCGAGCCGGCCCGCCATCCGCGTAAACCCGGGCGGCGTCGCATCGGTGGCACAATGCGCATCCGTTCGTCATTTTTTCACGAAGTCATGCTTCACCCCGATTCACGCGCGGCAGGTGCCGGCCGCGCACGCGGCGCGCGCCAGGAGGCGGCCCGATGACCGCCGCCGCCCGGGCCGGCCGCTACGCCGAGCTCGATTTCTTCCGCGGCCTCGTGCTGCTCGTGATCGTCGTCGACCACATCGGCGGCAGCATCCTGTCGCGCGTGACGCTGCATGCGTACGCGCTGTGCGACGCGGCCGAGGTGTTCGTGTTCCTCGGCGGCTTCGCGACCGCCATCGCATACAACTCGCTCGCCGAGCGGCACGACGAGGCCGCCGCGCGCCAGCGCTTCATCCGCCGTGCGTTCGAGATCTACCGCGCATTCCTTGTGACGGCCGGCCTGATGCTGCTGATCACGGCCGTGCTGAACGCGTTCTCGATCGACGGTCCGAACATGCCGACCAACGATCTCGACGGCCTGCTCCACAAGCCGCTCGCCGCGCTGCGCGATATCCTGCTGTTCCGCCGCCAGCCGTATCTGGCGTCGGTGCTGCCTATGTACGCGTTCTTCGCGCTGCTCGTCCCGCTCGCGCTGCCGCTTGCGCGCACCCAGCCGTGGCTGATGCTCGCGTTCAGCGGCTCGCTCTGGTACGCGGCACCGCACGTCGCGCGCTTCCTGCCGACCGTCGAAGGCGCGCCGTGGGACTTCAACCCGTTCGCGTGGCAGTTCCTGTTCGTGCTCGGCGTGATCGCGCGCTGCCAGCCCGTCTACCAGACGCTCGCGCCGAAGCCGCAGGGCTGGCTGCTGACGGCCGCGGCGCTCGCGATCGTCGCGGCCGGCGCGTACTACCGGCTGCGCATCGAGCCGTTCCCGACCGATCCGTCGATCAAGCAGAACCTCGGCGCGCTGCGGCTCGCGAACTTCCTCGCGATCGCGTGGCTCGCGGCCAAGCTCGTGCACCTCGGGTGGATGAAGAAGGTCGCGCACGCGATGCCGTGGATCGGCACGATCGGCCGCCAGGGGCTGCTGTGCTTCGTGGCCGGCACCGGCATCTCGCTCGCGGTCGATTCGCTGCTTTACCAGGCGACCGAAGGCTATATCGACGTGCCGCTCGGCCTGACCGCCGACGTCGTCGCGATGGGCCTGCTGTATCTCGTCGCCAAGCTGTATGCGCCGCTCATGTCGCGGCTGCCGTTCCGTTCGCGGCGATGACGCGCCGCGCCGTCATGCGCCGCTGCTACGATAGCGTGCGCCTTTCCTGAAACGATTCGCCATGCGCCGACTCGCCCTTCCGTTCGCCGTCGCCCTGATCGCCGGCTCCCTCGCCACAGCCCACGCCACGCCGGGCGCGCCGCCGGTTTCGCCGACGGCGACCGCGCTCGTCCCGCCCGCCACGCTCGGGCCGGCCGCCCAGGAGGCGCCGGTCAATCCGGGCAGCAGCATCGTGCTGCGCTCGTTCCGTTCGGCGTCCCTCAAGCGCGACTGGTCATACACGGTGTACATGCCGCCCGGCTACAACCCGGAAGGCGCGCGCTATCCGGTGATGTACCTGCTGCACGGCAATGCCGGCAACGCGAACGACTGGATCACGCAGGGCCGCCTGCAGGCCACCGCCGACACACTGATCGAGCGCCACGAGATCCCGCCCGTCGTGATCGTGATGCCTCAAGGCGGCACCGACTGGTACGTCGATCGCAAGGAGAAGATGCAGAGCGCGTTCCTCAACGACCTGCTGCCGGAAGTCGAAGCGCACTTCGCGGTGTCGAACCAGCGCGCGGGACGCGCGATCGGCGGCGTGTCGATGGGCGGCTTCGGCGCGCTGCGCTTCTCGCTGCTCGAACCGGGCCTGTTCTGCGGCGCGATGCTGCTGAGCCCCGCGATCTACGCGAACGAGCCGCCGCTGAATTCCGCCGCGCGCTATGTCGGCGTGTTCGGCGACCGGCAGTTCGACTCGCGCGTGTGGCACGAGCTCAACTACCCGACGCTGATGCGCGGTTATTTCGCGCGAAGCTGGCGCGTGCCGATGTTCATCGCGGCCGGCGACGACGACCTGACGATCCAGGCGGAATCGAGCGTGCTGTACACGCAGCTGCGCCGCGCGCAGAACCCCGCGGAGCTACGCATCGTCGACGGCGGACATACGTGGGACGTGTGGCGCGGGGTGCTCGGGCAGGGGTTGAAGTACGCGCTGGAGTGCGTGAAGTGACGAAGCCGGATCACGCATCAGGCGACCGCTTGCCGGCGGCCTGACGCTTCATCCGCCGTCGCAGCCTGCGGCTGCCCGGCCGGATCGCGCGCGATTCAGTTCCACGCATGGCGCGCTGGCCGCACCCCATTCAGGTAGTAGTTGCCGACGAGGTGGTACTTCCACCGCACCGGATCGTGCAGCGTATGCGTGCGCGCATTGCGCCAGTGCCGGTCGAGATTGTGTTCGGCGAGCGTCGACTGCGTGCCGGCCAGCTCGAACAGCTTCTCGCCCGCGAGCAGCGCGATCTCGGTCGTCAGCACCTTCGCTTCGCCGACCGCGACCGATGCGCGCGCGACATCGTCGTCGGTCACGGTGCCGCGCGCGCCGATCTCGTCGAGCGTGCGCGCCGCGCGTTCGAGCAGCGCTTCCGCCGCATGCAGCCCGATATGCAGACGGCCGATCTCGCGGACGATCAACGGATCGTCGGCCGCCCGCTCCACGCCGCTGTCGACCCACGGCCGCGTGCGGGTGCGCACGAACGCCTCGGTATCGGCGATCGCGGCCTTCGCGATGCCGGCATCGATCGCCGCCTGAATGATCTGCGACAGCGGGCCGTTGAGCGTCGGCTCGTCCGATACGCGCTGCGCGTTCAGCACATGCGAAGCCGGCACGCGCACGCTGTCGAGCACCACCGTGCCGCTCGCGGTCGTGCGCTGCCCGAAGCCCGACCAGTCGTCGATCACGGTCAGCCCCGGCGTCGGCTGAGGGACATAGGCGAGCCACGCGCGTTGCGCATCGTCGAGGCCGAGCACCGGCACATAGTGCGCGAACAGCGCGCCGGTCGAATAGAACTTCGTGCCGTCGACGACATACTCGTCGCCATTGCGGCGCACGCGCGTCTTCAGGTCGAGCACGTGCTTCGTGCCCTTCTCCGAAAAGCCGTTGCCGAAGCGCTTGCCGCTCAGGATTTCCGCGAAGAAATGGCGCTTCTGCGCGTCGGTACCGGTCAGCGTGATCACGTCGACCAGCCCGAAGTGGTTCTGCGGCAACTGCCCGAGCGACGCATCGGCCGCCGCGACGATCTTGATCACCTCGGTGAGCGTCACATGCGATACACCCGCGCCGCCGTAGGCCTTCGGCACCGTGATCGCCCACAGCCCGGACTGCGAGAACCATTCGATCTCGTCGTGCGGCAGCCGGCGCTCCCGATCCCGCTCGGCCGCCCCTTCCGCGAGCCGCTGCGCGAGCGTATGCGCGACCGCGATCGCCTGTGTGTCGTCGGCGATCACGCGGGCCACCTGCGGTTTCACATCGGCCTGCCGTTCCTGAATCGTGGCGCTCGTATCGGACATCGGGCTCTCCTGTCGAATGACGAAAGCATTCAATCTAGCAGTGCGTCGCGGGCCGGCAAACCGAGCGATTCTCGTAACGATATTCCTTCGGATAACAAACGACATCGCCAGGAACAGCGTTCGATCCCGCGCTTCGACGCCGCAATCGCTGCCCAGGCGTCGACCCTGCGCGTGCCGATCCGCGTAATGCGCAGCGACGATAACGATCTGCGAATCCGTTATTGGAACGCTCGCGCCGCGCTTCCTATACTGGCCTCCCGGTGCAAACGGCCCCGCCCTTCGAGGAACACCGCATGACTTCGTCGCACGCAGATACCGATCTTTCCACCGGCACCGACTATGACGCACTCGCCAGCCGGTTCCGGCCGATCTTCGAGCGCATCGCCGCCGGCACCGCCGAGCGCGAGCGCCGCCGTGAACTGCCGCATGAAGCGATCGGCTGGCTGAAAGCCGCCGGCTTCGGCGCGGTACGGCTGCCGGTGCGCGACGGCGGCGCCGGCGCATCGCTGCCGCAGCTGTTCCAGCTGCTGACCGAACTCGCCGCCGCCGATTCCAATCTGCCGCAGGCGCTGCGCGGACACTTCGCGTTCGTCGAGGACTGGCTGAACGCGCCGCCCGGGCCGCAGCGCACGATATGGTTCGACCGCTTCGCGAGCGGCCAGCTCGTCGGCAACGCGTGGTCGGAGGCCGGCGACGTTCCGCTCGGCCAGACCATCACGAAGGTGTCGGAGCAGAACGGCCGGCTCGTGCTGAACGGCCGGAAGTTCTACAGCACCGGCAGCCTGTTCGCGGACTGGATCGACGTGTTTGCGCAGCGCGCGCATGACGGCGGCGACGTGATCGTCGCGGTCGCCACCGCGCAGCCCGGCGTGATCCGCGAAGACGACTGGGACGGCTTCGGCCAGACGACGACCGGCAGCGGCACGACGCGCTTCGAGGATGCGGCGGTCGACGCCGACCACGTGACCGATTTCGCGCGCCGCTTCAAATATCAGACCGCGTTCTACCAGCTGTTCCACGTGGCCACGCTGGCCGGCATCGGCCGTGCGATCGTGCGCGACGCGGGCGAACTCGTGCGCGGCCGCACACGCGTGTACAGCCATGGCAACGCAGCGCGCGCCGGCGACGATGCGCAACTCCAGCAGGTGATCGGCGAAATCGCGTCGTGGGCCTATGCGGCCGACGCACTCGCGCTGCGTGCCGCGCAACCGCTGCAGCACGCGTACCTCGCACGCTTCGGTAACGACGACGAAGCCGAGCACGCCGCGAACGTCGCGGCCGAAATCGAATCCGCGCAAAGCCAGCTCGTCGTGTCGGAACTCGTACTGCGCGCGGCGACGCGCCTGTTCGACGCACTCGGCGCATCCGCGACGCGCAGCCCGACCGCGCTCGACCGTCACTGGCGCAACGCGCGCACGGTGTCGTCGCACAATCCGCTCGTCTACAAGGCGCGCATCGTCGGCGACTGGGTGATCAACGGCCGCACGCCGCCGTTCGTCTGGCGCGTCGGCAACGGTGCAGATGCAGCCGCCGGCACGGAAACCGGAGCCGCCCGATGAGCAAGACCATCCGCTTCAACGCGTTCGAGATGAACTGCGTCGGCCATCAATCGCCGGGGCTGTGGGCGCATCCGCGCGATCGCTCGTGGCAGTACAAGGATCTCGACTACTGGACCGATCTCGCCCGCGTGCTCGAACGCGGGATCTTCGACGCAATCTTCATCGCGGACGTAATCGGCTATTACGACGTCTACCAGGGCAGCAACTACCACGCGCTGCACCAGGCCGCGCAGATCCCGGTCAACGATCCGCTGCAGCTCGCCGCGCCGATCGCGATGGCGACCGAGCATCTCGGCATCGGCATCACCGCATCGACGACGTTCGAGCATCCGTACACGTTCGCGCGCCGGCTGTCGACCGCCGACCATCACACCAAGGGCCGGCTCGCGTGGAATATCGTCACGTCGTACCTGGAAAGCGGTGCGAAGAACGTCGGCGACAACGGGCTGCGCACGCATGATGACCGCTATGCGGTCGCGGCCGAATACGTCGAGGTGCTGTACAAGCTGTTCGAAGGCAGCTGGGAAGATGGCGCGGTGGTGCGCGATCGCGACGGCCGCGTGTTCACGCATCCGGAGAAAGTGCACGAGATCGGCCACAAGGGGCGCTTCTTCGACGTGCCCGGCTATCACCTGTGCGAGCCGTCGCCGCAGCGCACGCCGGTGCTGTTCCAGGCCGGCGCGTCCGGCCCCGGCAAGGCGTTCGCCGCGCAGCACGCCGAATGCGTGTTCGTCGCCGCGCCGACCCGCCCGCAGCTCGCGCGCTATGTCGCCGACGTGCGCGCGCAGGCCGCGGCCGCGGGTCGCGATCGGCGCGACGTGCTGATCTACAACCTCGTCACGGTGATCGTCGACGAGACCGACGAGAAGGCGCAGGCGAAGTTCGACGAGTATCGCCGCTACGTGTCGTACGACGGCTCGCTCGTGTTCATGTCCGGCTGGACCGGCATCGATTTCGGCCAGTATGCGCCGACCGATCCCGTCAGGCGTGTCGAAACGAATGCGATCGTCTCGGCGGTCGAGCATCTGGCGGGCTGCGATACCGCGTGGACGATCGAGGAACTGGCGGCCTGGGGCGGCATCGGCGGGATGGGGCCGGTGTTCGTCGGCTCGGCGCAGACCGTCGCGGACATCCTGCAGGAATGGGTCGAGGCGACCGACGTCGACGGCTTCAATCTCGCGTATGCCGTTGCGCACGAAACGTTCGAGGACATCGTGCGCCACCTCGTGCCGGAATTGCAGCGGCGCGGCGTCTATCCGACCGAATATGCGCCGGGCACGCTGCGCGAGAAGCTGTTCGGCGGCTCGGCGCGATTGCCGGACGCGCATCCGGCCGCGCGGTTTCGCGACATCGAGCAGGTCAAGCGCGATACGGAACAGGTTGCCGACTACGCGTGACGGCCATCCACGCTGGCCGGCGCGCGGCTACGTGAATGCCGCGCCGGCCGCCCCGACCGGCACCTGCAGATCGCACCGGCCCCTGCCGCTCAAAGCCACGTACCGCCCTGCCGCTCGTTCGGCTCGTCGGCGAGCGCGTCGAAATCGTGAATCCAGTCCAGGTGATGCAGCACGCTGTCGCGCTCGCCCAGACGCGCATTGCGCGCCTGCGCGGCCGGCCCGTCGGGCAGATGCAGCACGTCGGCCGCGGAGATCGACGCGTACTGCACCTTGCGCGTGCGGCCGCGCCGCAGCCGCTCGTAGGCTTCCTGCGCCTCACGCCAGTTGCCGGGCCCCGCCATCGCCAGTTGCGCGGCCAGCACCACCGCGTCCTCGATCGACTGATTCGCGCCCTGCCCGTGATGCGGCACCAGCGCGTGCGCGGCGTCGCCGATCAGCGTCACGCGCCCGCGGCTCCAGCGGCCGAGCGGCGGCCGGTGGAACAGCCCCCAGCGCTGGCTGATCGGTACCGCGCTGATCATCTGCACCACCGCCGGATGCCAGTCCTTGAACAGGCGCAACTGCTCGCCTTCTTCCGCCGGCATGACCCAGTCGCGCGATGGCCACGGCGACGGATGACGCTCGACCAGCAGGAAGTTCTGATCGCCGTTGTCGCCGATCGGATAGTGCAGCAGATGCCCGTGCGGCCCGACCCAGAATTGAATCGTCTCGGGATCGGGCAGCAGGTCCATCCGCTCGGCCGGCACCACGCCGCGAAAGCCCGAACACCCTGAATACAACACGTCGTCGTAGCCGAGCATCCAGCGCCGCGTGATCGAACGCGCGCCGTCCGCGCCGATCACGAGATCGGCGTCGACGCGTGCGCCGTTGTCGAAGGTCAGCGTGACCCGATCCGGATGCTGCGCGAGATCGACCAGCCGATGGCCGAGATGAATCTGCTCCATGCCGACCGCCTTCGACAGGATTGCCTGCAGGTCGGCACGGTGCACGCCCCAGTACGATCCGCCGAATTGCCGGCGATAGTCGGGCTCGCCGCGATGATGGCCGATCACCGCGCCGCTGCGACCGTCTCGATAGACGAGGGCCGGGATCTCCGCGCACACGGCGTCGAAGGCCGGGCGCAATCCCATCCGTTCGTAGAAGCGCGTCGCATTGGCCGACAGCGCAACGGCCGCCCCTACTTCGCGCAGCACGTCGGTCTGCTCGTACAACTGCGCGTCGATGCCGCGCTCGCGCAATGCGAGCGCCAGCGTCAGGCCGCCGATGCCGGCACCGACGATCGCAATCTTCAGATTCGTCTGCATGATGAATGTGTCTCCGAGGTTCAGATCTTGAGTAATCGAGGCCGCGGCGCGCGTGGCCTGCTCAGCGCGCCTGTCGAATGCCTGCGCCGTATCGGTATTGTCAGCAGCGGACCGTCATCCCACAATAAAATGAGTGGAATCTGCTTCATCACGGAATGGAATGATCGGAGGCACCGCCGAACCATGGAACTGAGCGAAATCGACCTCAACCTGTTGCTGCTGTTCCAGCGGCTGATGCAGGAGCGGCGCGTGTCGACCGTCGCCGAGCAGATGAACATGAGCCAGCCGGGCGTCAGCAACGCGCTGGCGAAGCTGCGCCGCCGGCTCGGCGATCCGCTGTTCGTGCGCGGGCCGGGCGGCGTGGTCCCGACGCCGTTCGCATTGCGGCTGGCCGAACCGGTTGCGCAGGCGCTGTCGACGCTGCATGCCGCGCTCAATCCCGCGACCGGTTTCGATCCGCTGCGCGCCACCCGCACGATGACGATCGGGATGACCGATATCGGCGAAGTCGTGTTCCTGCCCGCGCTGCTCGAACACCTGTCGCGCGCGGCGCCGGGCATCGCGCTCAACACGGTGCGCAACACGAGCGTCAACCTCGCCGACGAGATGGCCGGCGGCCGCGTCGATCTCGCGATCGGGCTGCTGCCGCAGCTGCAGGGCGGGTTCTATCAACGCCGGCTGTTCGATCAGCGCTACGTGTGCCTGTTCCGGCGCGGGCATCCGCTCGAGGAGGCGCCGCTGACGGTCGACGCATGGCGGGAGGCCGAACACCTGGTCGTGGTGTCGGCCGGCACCGGTCACGGGCAGGTGGACGAGTGGCTGAAGCGGCGCCGCGTGAAGCGCCGGGTGCGGCTGACGGTGCCGCATTTCATCAGCGTCGGCTATATCCTGCAGCGCACCGACCTGATCGCGACCGTGCCGGAGCATCTCGCGCTGCAACTTGCCGCGCCGTTTTCACTGAGCTGGCGGGCGTTGCCGGTCACGCTGCCGGGCGCGCCGATTCATATGCTGTGGCATACGCGGGTCAACCAGGACGAAGGGAATCGATGGTTGCGGGAGGTCGTGGTCGACCTGTTCGCGGAGACGGAGACACGCGGACGGAAGCCCGCGCCCGGGCGGAAGAAATAGTCGCGCGCGTCGCCAAGCCCGGGGGGCGCGGTACGATGTCGCGTGAACCGGCGCACGACGTACGTCGAACCCGTCCTCTTGCCTCATCCCCTCATCCAACCAGCAGGGAATCAAGCCATGTCTGTCTCGCAGAAATTCGCAGCCGTCACGGGCGCCGGCTCCGGCATCGGTCGTGCCGCGGCCATCGCACTCGCCAACGCGGGATTTACCGTCGCGCTGATCGGGCGCAACGAAGCATCGTTGCGTGAAACCCGCGAGGCGATCACCACGGCCCACGGCGACGCGCACACGTTCCGGGCTGACGTCACCGACGAAGCGTCGGTCGAACACGCATTCTCGCGGATCGCCGAGCAGTTCGGCCGGCTGGATGTCCTCTTCAACAATGCCGGCCGCAATGCGCCGGCCGTTCCGCTCGACGAATACGAATTCGGCGTGTGGAACGACGTCGTCGCGACGAACCTGACGGGCGTCTTTCTGTGTGCGCGGGCAGCGTGGCGCCTGATGAAAGCGCAAACGCCGCAAGGTGGCCGCATCATCAACAACGGCTCGATCTCCGCCTATACGCCGCGCCCGAATACGATCGCGTACACGGCCACCAAGCATGCGGTGGCCGGCATTACCAAGTCGCTCGCGCTCGACGGCCGTACCTACAACATCGCGTGCAGCCAGATCGACATCGGCAATGCGGCGACCTCGCTGACGGACCGGATGACGGACGGCGTGCTGCAGGCCGACGGGCGGATGGCCCCCGAGGCACGCATGGACGTCACGCATGTCGCGAACGCGGTCGTGCAGATGGCGAATCTTCCGCTGGATACCAACATCCTGAACATGACGATCATGGCGACCACGATGCCGTTCGTCGGGCGTGGATAAACCCGCGCACCTGGCGGCGCCGCGCGCCGCGCGCCGCGCGCCCCATGCTCCGTCAACCCCTTCTGGTCTTCTTGCCGATCGACGGGGGCTTGCATACGACGAACTGACGGCGGTCCTTGCCCCGGATCCAGAGCGGCGCGTTGCCGCGCCCGCTCCATTCCTTGCCGCTCGCCGGATCGCGATAGCGCACCGGCAGGGCTTTCACGACGTACGAGCCCCGGCGGCCGTTGCGGCCGACCAGGTCGCGATGCTTGATCGCATAGGTGTCCATCAGCGCGTGAACCTTCGCGATCGCTTCGATGCGTTCGCGTGCGCGGGCACGCTCGATTTCCTCGTCCAGTTCGGCCAGCTCCACAACGAGCTGCGCGTAGGTCTTGCTCACGCTCATCTTCTGCTTCCCGCCACGCACCCGCATGCGAATCGACATGATTCGCATGACTAATAGACTGTTTCACCACGCCCCATGCGGGCACATTCACTTGATCGGCACGCGGTCAACCCGGTGTACCGGATGCCATTCATGCGCGGCACATCGACGCCGAAACGACGACCCCGCGCGAATACGATCGCCTGCCCGGCGCCCGCCCATTGCGGGCATTCAGCGGCACAATCGCGGACACGTTTCACATATCAAGTGATATTTGAAACGCAATCGTAATGGTATCCATCTCAAATATCAACTGATATCCTTCCACCCATGAACATGGCGCCCCGTCCCCCGCGGCTGACCCGCGAAGAAAGTCGACTGCAGACCCGCGCACATTTGCTTGCCGCGGCGAAGCGGCTGTTTGTCGAGCGCGGTTTCGGCGCCACGTCGCTCAGGGATATCGCGGCCGAGGCCGGCTACACGCAGGGCGCGTTCTATTCGAATTTCGCGAGCAAGGAAGCGTTGTTCGTCGAACTGATGCGGGAGCGCTCGACGACGCAGGTGGCCGACATCGCCCGGGCGCTGAGCGACCCGTCCGCGTCCGGGGACGACATACTGGATGCGCTGGAAGCGTGGTCGCGGACGGTCGATGCCGAGCCCGAGTGGTCGGTGCTAGGCGTCGAGTTCAAGCTTCAGGGGCGTCGCAATCCCGCTTTTGCGCGTGCATCGCAGGCGTTGCTGGACACCCACCGCGACGGCCTCGCCTATTGCATCGAACAGATTTTCGCCCGATGCAAGAAAGCGCCGCCCGAATCGCCGACCGTCCTGGCCGTGTCGTTCATGGGGCTCTCGCAAGGGCTGTCGCTGCAACAGTCGATCCTGTCCGAGGTGCCGATCGGGCACATGATCATGGTGTTCCTGCGCAGCTTGCTGGCCTCGGCGAAGCCCGTGCGTTGACCGGTGAGGTCGCGGGTGCGAAAGGATTGAGCGGCTCTGCGATGGGGCCGGATTGCGCGCAACCGGCCTGCACGGACCGTCGACAGCGGCACGAGTCGGGCAAGCGCGCCGCGCGGACCGCCGCGACGACGCGGCGGTAACGGCCAGATCGGCGAGCGCCACCTCCGCCCCCTGCTACGCCATGGCGACCACGATGCCTTGCGTGGGGCGTGGATAGACCGGTGCCCCGCGCAATTCAGCGATCGTAATAGATCGCGAGCCAGACGCTCGGCTCGTCGGGATGCGTCCACGCGACACGATGCCGGCAATGCCGTTCGATCAGAACGTAGTCGCCGGGACGCATGTCGTGCAGCGTCGCGTCCGCTTCGAACTCGAGCACCGCCGCGCCAGACAGCAGCACCACCCATTCGGCGCGCGAGTCGTCATACCAGAACCCGTCGGGACTCGTGTGCCCCAGCGACACGATCCGCTCGACGTTCAGGTGCGCCCCCGCAACGAGCACGTCGATTCGCTCGTCGGCGCCGCGCGCGCCTTCGATACTGAACAGGTTGCCGGTTTGCAGTTGCATGGTTCGGCCTCGGGTCGGCCTTCGTCTGAAGGCGGATGTCGACCACTGTAGCGCGAAGGCCGGCATCGCGGCGAACTTGTTTGCGGGTTCCGGCTGGACCCACGCTCACGCGGCCGCCTCGTCATCGATATCGCGCGCCGTCGGTTCATGACGCACGATCAACAGAAACACGATCGGCGTGGCCGCACTGACCGCGACGACCCAGAACATGCCGGTGCCGAGGCGCGCTTGCAGGATCGGCAGCACGAACAGCGCAAGCGCCTGGCCGATGCCGCACAGCGAGCGCCCGAAGCCGACGCCGGTGCCGCGGATTGCCGCCGGGTAAGACAACGTCGGATAGATCATCATCTGCGCGCCCGGTCCGAAGCCTTCAGCGAACAACCAGGTGCCGAGCATCAACAGCACGACGCCGACCGCGAGCGCACCGTGCGGATGCCCCGCCAGCGCGAGTGCGACGAGCGCGACGAATTGCAGCGCGAAACCGGCGATCGCGACATGGCGCGACGGGTATCGATACGCGCGACGCATGCCGAGCAGACCGCCGCGGAACGCGAACAGCACGTTCAGCGCGAGCGACGCCGCGATCGTCTCGAACACGCCCGCGCCGAGAAACTGCGACAGGATCGACGGCAGGAAAAATGCGATCGTTCTGTTCTCTCGATCCGGTTATCCCAAACGATATAAATCGACAAATTATGCGTTGTGCGTCATAAAGTTGCCGGCCGCATTCGCTTGACAGCAGCGCGCATGGCAATCGCGGATTTCTGCGTTGTCGATTCACCGGCGCCTCGGTACAGCGGACGGTCAACCTGTCTGTTCGCGACACGTCCCCATCGGAGCCCCGGGCCAGGCGCGCGACCTGCGATGACGTTCTGTGACCGGCGTCACGCCGGGGCCTGAACGGTGGCGACCTTGTTCCGGCCGGTCGCCTTCGCGTAGTACAGCGCCTCGTCGGCAGCCTTGATCACGGCGCCCGCCTCTCCATCCTGGTCGGGCGTCCAGCTCGCCAGGCCGATACTGGCTGTCACACGCCCGTACTCGCTGCCGGCGTGCTCAAGCGCGAGTTCGTCGATCGCCGCGCGAATTCGCTCGGCGATCTGGGCGGCTCCGGTCTGCGGTGTGTCGGGAAGCAGCACGACGAACTCCTCGCCGCCGTAACGGGCCGCGGTATCGACCGGCCGGCGGATGTTCTCGCCGATGCAGCGTGCGACCGCGGTCAGCGCGTCGTCTCCGGCCTGGTGACCGTAGGTATCGTTGTAGGCCTTGAAGCGATCGACATCGACGAACAACAACGAGAAAACCGATCGCGCGCGCCGTGCACGACGCCATTCTCGATCCAGCACTTCGCCGAAGCTGCGGCGATTGTTCAGGCCAGTGAGACCGTCGGTGCGTGCCAGCAACTCCAGTTCCGACTCGGCGCGCATCCGACGCCGGAGTTGCGAGCCAAGCATGACGGACACCGCAATGAACGCGGCGCCGAACGTCGCCACCAGCGCGCCGATCGTCACGGCGCGGTGCCGCCACGCGGCATAGATGTCCTCCTCCGCTTTGGCGACCATGATGATCAGCGGCAGCTTCGGCAGGTGCCTGAAGTAATAGAGACGGCGCACCCCGTCGATCGACGCCGTTTCCGAGAACGTCCCCTCCGGCGCGGCCTGGAAGCGCCGGAAGGTCGCGGCCCGGCTGATGTCGCGACTAATGGTGTGGATATCGTACGGCTGGCGCATCACCATGATGCCGTCGTTGCCGATCAGCGAAATCGAACCGTGCTGCCCCAGTGACAGGCCGGCAAACAGCTGATGGAAATACTCGAGGTTGATCGCAAAAAGCGCGATGCCGGCAAACGAACCGTCCGGGTTCGAGAGGCGCCGGGTGAGCGCGATGCTCAGCGAACCGCCGCGCAGGCGCGACGGGAACGGGGCACTCATATAGAGCCCCGCATCCGGATTGTCGCGGTGGACGGTGAAGTACTTGCGATCGCCGAAATTGCCGTGGCGCGGCACGTCGCTGGCCGAATCCAGGATGATATTGCCGTCGGCATCGAGCACCAGCATCGAGCCGAGAAATTGCGCCGTCATCGCATTGTCGAACAGCACGGCGCGCCGCATGGCCGGCTCGGCAGCCATGACGTCATGGCGTTGCAGACCTTTGATTACCGCCTGCAAGGACAGGTCGTACAGCTCGAAATTGCGTTCGATGTCGCGCTCGGCAATCAGGCCGAGATTGCGGGAGGCTTCGCTGGCGCGCTCGAGCGCGTCGTGGCGGCTCTGGAACAGCTGCAGCACGCACAGACCCACTAGTGCGCAGGCGATCGCGATGCCGATCACCACGATGGTATAGGGAGCAGCCGACCTGGGTTGCATGTGTCTCCTTGGTATCCAAGCTTGGGCGCACGTGCGCGGCGCGATTACCGAATACTAAAATATGGACGGGGACATATCAAAGTTCTCGGCAACCAATCCGCAAACGTTTGCGGCGTTGCCTGCTGATTGACCGGTACAGCAGTCAACAGTCAGCTTGCGTTGCGCAGCGCGGCCGCCCTGCCGCCAAAGTCGTACAGCACCGCGCTGCACGACACGGTCGTACCAGGTCAGGCTTATCGTTACCGCCTTTCCACTGCGATACGACACCCGCTCACTTTATCGCTGCCGCGCCTGCTGCCGCGATAACGCTATCCTGGACGCCTGCACCGCCACTCGTGCCGATTGCGCCGATCAGTTTCCCGCCAACGATAATCGGCACGCCCCCTTCGCCGGCGAGGATGCCCGGAATGCTCAGCGTCCCGGGTGAACCACCGTTGACGGCATCCTGCATGGCCTTGGTTGCCCGTCGAAACCGCACTGAAGCCTGCGCCTTCGCCTCTGCAATTTGAAGCGACGCCAGTTGTGTATCGTCCATCTTGTCGCACGATACAAGGTTGCCGCCGCTATCGACGACAGCAACGGCGTACTGCCAGTTTCGCCGCCGTGCTTCCGCCTCGGCAGCATCGATGGCCCGGCGCGCCTGAGCCAGGGTGATCGGCGCGCCATAGGGCGTGCTGTAAGGAAGATTTTCCGGGACGTTGGGCGGAGCGCTTGATTGGGCTTGCGCGCCCGCTGCAACGGCCATCGTTGCACTGAGCAGAATGAGTTTGAACGATCGCACTAGCACGATAGCAATCCTGAAAACGTAAAGCTTGTTCGGAACATGGCGACGGCTGGCGGGCGTCGAAGAAAGCGCATGAAGCGCCCTTCGGACGCGCGTGCCGCCAACAGGCACGCGCTCCCCACCCGCCGTCACCATCGTCATGCGCGCTTCGCGTTGCCGCCGGCGCGACGCCGCGACAGGCCGAACACGATCAGCAGCACGACCACGAGCACGCCGATCACGATGCCCGGCAGCATCAGCGGCTGCATCCGCGCGAGCAGCGGCTGCGGACCGCCGCGGCGCGCGACCGCCACGTCGTCGGCCGTCACCTTCGCATCCGCGTTACCGTACTGCGTGAGCACGTAGTTCGCGATCGCGGCGATCTGGTCGTCCTTCAGCGACTGCACGTACGAGCCCTCGCCAAAGCTCGGCATCAGCACGTGCTCACCGCCGGCTTCGCGATCGACGCCGTACAGGATCGCCGAGATCAGGTTCGACGGATTGCGCGCGCCCGTTGCGGTGTTGCTCGACAGCGACGGATACGCCTGGCTCGGGCTGCCCGAGCCGTCGACGCGGTGACAGCTCGCGCAGTAGCCGCTGAAGAGCGCTTCGCCGGACGTCAGCGTGCCGTTCGAATTGAGCGCCGACGTGCCGCGCAGCGTCTCCTCGGCGCTGACCGCCGTGCCATGGCTGAACGCCGGCTTCTGCTCCGCTGCGTCGCGAATCGGCTTCGTGCTGCGCAGATAGGTGACGATCGCCTTCAGATCCGCGTCCGGCAGATACTGCAGGCTGTTCTGCACCGCTTCCGCCATCGGGCCAGCGGCCTGGTTCTTGCCGGGCGCGCGGCCCGTCTTCAGATACGAAACCAGCTCCGCGTCGGTCCACGCGCCGATCCCGCTCACCGGATCGGACGTGATGTTCGGCGCGTACCACGAGCCGAGCTGCGCCCCGCCCAGGTTACGGCTGAAATCCTCGGCCATCAGGAAGTTGCGCGGCGTGTGGCACGCGCTGCAGTGCGCGAGCACGTTCGACAGATACGCACCGTGGTTCCACTCTGCGTCATGCGCCGGATCCGGCACGAAGCGGGTGTCCTTCAGGAACATCATGTTCCACACCGACATCGACGTGCGGATGCCGAACGGGAACGGCAGATCCGTGACCGGCGCACGCTTGTCGACGGGCTTCACGCCCTGCATGAAGTACGCGTAGAGCGCGTGCACGTCTGCGTCGGTCAGGCCGCTGTACGACGTATACGGCATCGCCGGGTACAGGTGCTGGCCATCCGCGCGGATACCCTCGCGCAGCGCCTTGCCGAACTGCGCTTCCGTGTAGTCGCCGATCCCCGCCGTCTTCGACGGCGTGATGTTGCTCGAATAAATCGTGCCCATCGGGGACGCGATCCCGTAGCCGCCCGCGAATGGCTCGCCGCTGCCCACTGCGGTGTGGCATGCCATGCAGTCGGCCGCCACCGCAAGCTGGTGGCCCTTCTCGATCAGTGCGGCATCGGCCGATCCGGACGCCGTCGGCGCCGCGCCTGCACCCTGCCCCGCTTGCGCGAACGCAAGCTGGCCGGTGCCGAGGATCCCCACCGCCAGCAATGCTGTCGCGATACGACGCCACCCGCTGCGCACGCCGTGGCGCTGCCGTTGAACTCGGTCTTTCATCGGTTTAACCCTTCGCGAGGCTCGCAGAAATCGAATCCGCCGCCTTCACGCCGAGCGCGGCCATCGACAGCGTCGTGTTGACGACGGAGGCAGACGGCATCGCGCCACCGCCGGGCAGCCACAGGTTCGGGTGGTCGTGCGTGCGGCAATCGCCGTCGACGACCGAGTCCTTCGGATTCGAACCCATGATCGTGCCGCCCATGATGTGGTTGTTCGCGTTCAGCGTCTTCGTGATATCGAGCTCGACCGCGTTGAACAGGCTGGCGATGTGCTCGAGCTGCTTGTGCGCGGCGACATAGCCGTCACGCACATAGTCGCCCACGTCGTAGTGGATGTCCGGGCATGCGAGGCCGAGCGGGTCGACGCGCGTCTTGCTGAGCGTCAGCCGGTTGCTCGCCTCCGGCAGCGGCTCGAGACTGATCGACAGATCGACGCCGTAGATCGAGCGGCGGCGGATTTCCTCGTCGAGCTCCTGACCGACGAGACCAAGGGCCAGTGCCTGCTTGGTCGCGGGACCGACGCGCGAAATGTTGTTCAGGATCATCTTGTTCGCCGAGTACTTCGAGCGGAACTCGCCGTCGCGCGGGCCGACGATGCAGCTGCTCTGCGCGGGGCCGCGGCCGAGCCACATCGGCTTGTCCGCGAGGAACGTACAGTGGAAGCCCGAGTGATCCATCATGTTGCGGCCGACCTGATCGGACGCGTTCGCGATGCCGTTCGGGTTGCGCGAGTTCGCGGCGAGCAGCAACAGGCGCGGCGTCTCGATGCCGTTGCATGCGAGCACGAATACCTTGCCGCTCGCCTTGTGCGACTTGCGGTTCGAGTCGTACCAGTGCACCGCGGTCACGCGGTTGTTCTCGTCAGTGTCGATCTTGTAGACGACGGACTCGGCGAGCACCTTCGCACCCTTGCGCTCGGCGCGCTCGATGTGGTGAATGCCGTTGTACATCGCGCCGATCGGGCAGATCGGCTGGCAGTTGTTGTTGCCGCAGCAGGTCGGGCGGCCGTTCCACGGCCGCGTGCTGCGTGCCTGCGGAATCGGAATCGACCGGTAGCCGTGCGCGTTCACGACTTCGGCGAAGTACTTGTCGCCGTGACCCCACGGCACCATGTCCATCGGATACGGACGGCTGCGCTGCGAAGGCGACTGCATCGCCGGATCGCTCGGACCCGCGACGCCCATTTCCTCCTCGGCGCGGCAATAGTACGGCTCGAGATCCTCATACGAGATCGGCCAGTCGCGGCCGACGCCATAGGTCGACTTCATCTTGAAGTCCACCGGCAGGTGCCGCCAGCTCGACGCCGCCCAGTGCCACGTCGTGCCGCCCACCGTGCGCAGATAGCCTTGCTGGAAGCTCTGGCCATCCGGGCCGCTCAGCCCGACGTAGTCGTTCTTCGGGAAGTAAAGCGGCGCCGGGGCATTCGGCGCTTGCGGATAGAGGCCCTGGAAGTCCGAGCCGACACGATTGTCGAACGGCATGTTGCGCCAGTTTTCGACGGCTTGGCCACGCTCGATGCGCAGCCCGGCTTCGAGAATCAGCACCGAGTAACCCTGGCTCACCAGTTGATCGGCGATCAAGCCGCCGACCACGCCGGAGCCGACGATCACCGCGTCGGCCGACACGTCGCCATTCGATTCAAATACAGGAGTTTTCATGACTTAGGCTTGCTGGTGAGGACGGGCTTCGGATGCGGTTCGCGCGCGCGGCGGCGCCACGTTCGCAGGTGGCGGCTCGGCAACCCACCAGAGCGGCCCGTTTGCGCAGTAGGTCGGCGGGCTCATCCCGTCGCCAACCGTGCCGTACATCAACGCATCGGCGTACGCGACCATCACGGCATGCTGCCCGTGACCGACGGTGCCGGTGTACCACGCGGCAACGATCGCATGGACCGTGTCCTGCAGGCCGGCCTTGTCGGCGTCGGCGAGAAGTTGCTGCGGGGTCTGGCCTGCGTGCACGAGCTTCGCAAGCGCGAACGCACGCGCGATGAAGCCGCTGTCGGCCTTGCGCAACGCGTCGTACAGGCGCGTGGCCATCGTGTCGTTCAGGCCCGGATGCCCGGTCAGCGCCTTCGACAACGCCAGGAAGTCGGAGGCATTGATCGATTGCTCGGCAATCGAGTGCGTTGGAAACACAGCGAGCAGGCCGGCTTGCGCCAGGACGGCCACCATCGTTTTCAATACCGATCTTCGCTTGACGTCCGAAGTTTCGGTTGGGGCGTGGGGGTTCACGTTCATGGTTATATCGATGATTTTTTGGCATGACAGGCTTCGGCTTTGACACCCTGCCCTGTGATACCGGATTGAGTCAGGATCGAATTCGAGCGAAGCGGAAGTACGTACCAGCGCCCGCGAAAAACCCGGGCGTTCCATGAATCAGATCTCTCATCTCCGATGCGGAATCTGGCTCGCTTCATGCTGTCCTGAGCTGCCGACATCACGGCTATAGCGCTCGGACGCGAGTATAAAGGCTCTTGCGGATTTGAGCTTCCAAGGGACTTTTCATCCGACACGTGCAGCAGAAAGCTTGCATTTCGATCCGCGCCGGACCGGCAAACTCGGCCCTGTTCCGCCGGCACGGCATGCAGTGCTTTCTCAATGTAGTACATCCTTGGTGTCGCTTTTGGAAGGATTCTTACAACCTGTCAGGACGCGCGACATGATGGAAGCAACTACTGAAATAAAATTGAAAGATTCCGTTCCAGCTTTCCTCGAGCGCGAGGTTTTCGTCCGCTGCGAGCAGTGCCGTATTGAGGCAACAGTCCGTATCCGCGAATCGTTCTGATTCTCTATTCACTCCAACCGAGGCATTTTTTCGTTTTTCTTCATTTGCCGTGGTTAACCCAAGCCGACGCGTTCGAGATCGACCCGACCTATCAAACCGAACAGTATGTTGAATCCGTACGCTCTCGAACGATTATTCGAGTGGCCGCGAGATTCCGCGACCGGACTCGCAATCCGAGCGTCCTTCGAAGCGCGTATGCCGAGCGCCGCCGTCAAGGATCAGCGCCGGCGTGAAGGTGTACCCTGCTCCATCCTGTACGGAACGTCGCACTGGTAGACCAACTCGTTGGTCGGGCCACCCCAAGACCTTCGTTACCCTTGAAGCCCGTCAGGCTGAAGCAGGAGGCCGCGTCATCGAGCCTCACCTATTTCGCCATACCCCCATTGCCAACCGGGTGACGCGATCTGGTGCCGCCGCGTCACACGTCAACAACGCGGCAGCGCCCCCCCAGAAACCTGTCAGCCCAAGAATCTTCCAACCCACCCAATTGATACGTATACCTAATCAAGCTAAGCAGGCCAATTTCGGAAGTATTTCGCATGGTCAGCTATCGCTCAGGAACCGCCCGAGCCGCGCATAGACTGCCGGCCGCACATGCCGCAGCCACGCCGCGAATATCGCACCGGCGACGGCAATCGCCGGCGTCGACCATGGCAGGATCGACACGACGACCGAAGACGTGCCGGCCATCAGCGAGACGTTGCCGATCATCGCGTACAGGAAGTAGCCGAATCCCACGAAGCTGATGGCGGGAAAGGTCGCAAAGTGCGAGCGCCGGTCATGCCCGGCGCTTACGGTGTTCTCTGGTCGGCGCCGATTTCGCAGATGGCATTTCGCGTGCGCAGGGAAGAAATCGGTCCTGCGCACTCGTGTTGCGAGGTGCCGGCGCCGACATGCCGGGTACATTCTTATGAACCAAATGCAATTGGTACGAGCTGAGGCGGCAGCAGCAGCAAATGCGGTCGATGCGGCGTTGTGGCGATGGCTCTCCGCGTTACTGGATGAGCGGCGCATCCGCTGGTGCCAAACCACCGGAAATTGGCTGGTGAGCGTCGATAATCGGCACGTCGCTACCCAACGCACCTTCGACGAGGCGATTCGAATGGCGAAAGCGAATAGCGAGTGCGACGGACCTGGCTGGACCATTGCGTTTCCAACCAGCTCACGCGTACCTTTACCCGCGCCACATTGATACGCCGACGGGGAGCCTATTCGGTCGAGCGCCCTGGCAGCCCTTCACACCCAACCCGCCACCTCAACGTTGTCGTGCGAAGCCCTATCGCTTCGACGAGCGCCCGCGTGTCGCCGCTTTCGCTGCTGGAATCGGCTCCGCTTGCGCCGACACGCCTGCCACGGCCGTCCGCTTGAACCACGGCGAACCCAGCGTGGCCGCGCTCATGTCCGACGCGGCCGCGAGCAATAGCGGCGCGAGTTCCTTCAGTCGCGATTCCGGCAAGCGGCTCGTCGGGCCGGCGAGGCTCACGATACCGACCACTTCGTTCGTGACCGGATTGCGCACCGCTGCCGCGATCGATGTCATGCCGACCTCGTACGTCTCGATCGCCATCCCGTAACCGCGCGTGCGCGCGCCGCTCAGATCTTTCAGGAACTGCTGGATCGTCTTCGGCGCGCGAGGCACACTCTGTGCCTTCGCACTGAGTCCACCCTGCCTCGACACCAGTTCGATCGCGCGTTCGTCGGGCAGTGTCGCAAGCCACGCCTGGCCGCTCGCGGTGCAATGCAGCGGCGGCTGGCTTCCCATGTCCGGGTCGTAACGCAGCCCGGACTTCGCGCCCTGCGCCTTGCCGACGAACGTGATGTGATCGCCCTCGACCACGCCGAGCCGTGCAAGTTCGCCGGACGACTCGGCCAGGCGATCGAGCACCGGCTGGGATATGTCGAACACCCCGCTCGTCGACAAGTAGATCAGCGCAAGCGACACCAGCTTCAGCGCCAGCATATACTCGCCGTGTTCCTCGTCCTGACGCACGAACCCCTCGTCGATCAGCATCGACAGCAGGCGATGCGTGCCGCTGCGGGGAATGTTCAGCGTATCGGCAATGGTGGCCAACGGCATGCGTCCGCCGTTCTTTGCCAGCAATTCCAGCACTGCGAGCGCACGCTCGAGATTTCCTGCCATGGCGCCTTCTCGTCCGTATGGTGAATGTCAAATAAGAACATAATTCCACACTGGAATTCAAGCGAATTTGCGCGCCACGCTCGCCGTCAATGGCCGGCCGCCCCGCTCACGGCCACGAACGTCCCACGATGGCGCGCGCCCTTGAGCAGCACCGCTGCTCCGCCCACGGCCGCGGGCACCGCAAGCGCCGCGAAGACCTGGCCGAAGCTCCAGTTCGCATGGAGCATGGCCGCGCCCAACATCGCGCCCGCAATGCCGCCGAAGCGGCCGATCCCGAGCATCCAGCTCGTCCCGGTGGCCCGCATCTCGGTCGGATAGGAGCCAGCCGCCAGCGCGCAGAAGCCCGTATTCGAACCGTTCATGCAGTAACCGATGCCGAACGCCAGCACGCAGATCACGCTGAACGGGTGCGCCGACACGCCCATGTACCAGGCCAGCGCACCGCCGGCCAGCACGGTCGCGCCGAGCGCGGCGTGCGGGTTGAACCGGTCCATCTGCCAGCCGATCAGCAGCGAGCCGACCGTCCCGCCCGCCTGGAACAACGCGCCGACGATCGCCGCTTCGGCCAGCGAAAACCCGAGGCCGCGAATCAGCGTCGGCAGCCAGTTGCCGAGCAGATAGACGGTCAGCAACCCCGCGAAGTAGCAGATCCACAGCATCACCGTGCCGAACACGTGTTCGCGCGACAGAATGGCGCGGACGGGGCTGCGCGCGTCGCGTGCCGGTTCGGCCGACACGAAACGCGTCCGTTCGTCAGCGACCGCAGGTTGCACGCGATTCAGCACGCCGATGAGCCGTGCGCGGCGCCGCTCCGACAGCGCGAGATACCGCGCGGATTCGGGCAGCCATTTGACGAGGACGGGCACATACGCGATCGGCAGCACGCCGCCGAGCAGCAGGACCGAATGCCAGCCCCACGTTTCGATCAGCCACGCGCTCACGAAGCCGCCGCCTGCCGCACCGAACGTGAAGCCGCAGAACACGGCCGTCACCATCAACGCGCGCCGCCGCGGCGGCGCATACTCCGCCATCAGGGTGGCCGCATTCGGCATCGACGCGCCCAGGCCGATTCCGGTCAGGAAGCGCAGCACCGTCAGCGACACCACCCCGGTCGCGAATGCCGACGCAATGCTCCACAGACCGAAGAACATCACCGCGCTGACCATCACCGTCTTGCGGCCGAAGCGATCGGACATCGGGCCGGCCGTGAGCGCGCCGAATGCGAGACCGAGCAGGCCACCGCTCATCACCGGGCCCAGCGCGTCACGCGGAATCGACCAGGCGCTGGAAATCGACGGCGCGATGAAGCCGATCATCACCGTGTCGAGCCCGTCGAGCATCACGATCAGCATGCACAACAACAGCACGAACCACTGGAACCGACCTACCGGCCGCGTATCGAGAAACTGTTGAACGTCGAGCGAGCGCGCGTCTTTCGATTCGCGATCCTGAATATGATGCTTCGGCCGTCGGGCCGTCTGCGAGGAAGTCATGCTGATGTCTCCGAGAGTTTTGTTCTTGTTGTCTTGTTGAATGCCCGATTCGCGTGCCGGCGCGATGCCTGGCGCCGATCGGGCCGTTGGGTCGCGAAGGCGGCCGCCGCGCGATCAGGCCGGCACGGCCGCCGCGTCGATCACGGCAAGCGTAGCCTCGCGCAGGCGGTGCGCCCGCTCGACGGCGGACGTCGTCGTCGCCCACGCTTCGTTCGGCACCTCGACGCTCACCGGCAAGTGAGCGGGCAGCGCGCGCAGGATGCCCGCGAGGTCGAGACCGCCATCGCCCGGCACCATCCGCGCGCAGCGTGCCTGGAACAGCAGCGTGTCGACGTCGGTCGGCCGCTCGGCCGGCGCATCGCAGAACTGCACGTAGCCGAAGTACGTGTGCGGCAACGCACGCAACGAGTCGAGCGACGAGCCTGCACGATCGAAGTGGATCGGGTCGACGATCAGCCCGGTGTTGCGCCGGCCGCACGCATCGACGATGCGCGCGCCGGCGCCGATGTCCTTCACGTCGGTCCACGGCATCGGCTCCAGCGACGGCGACAGGCCGAGCGGCGCGGCCAGGTCGCACAGCCGGCCGAGCCGGTCGACGGTGCGCGCCTCGTCGGGATCGTTGCCGGCCACGAGGACGTAGCGCGCGCCGAGCTCCGCCGCCGTTTCGAGCATCGGCAGGTAGTGCGTCACGTCGGTATCGGGCTTCAGGCGCGCGATCTCGACGTCGAGCACGCGCATGCCCGTATCGCGCAGGATCGCCAGCGTTTCGCGCTTGAGCGGCGTATCGCCGACGATCTCGTGGCGAACCTCTGTGTCGGTGGCCGGGAGCAGTCGCAGGCCGACGTAGTCGTAGCCCGCGTCGACGGCGCATTGCACCATCTGCGGCGGATTCAGTTCGAGCACGGTCAGCGCCGACAGCGACAGCGCGCGGGATTGAGGCTGGGTCATATCGTCTCCTTGAGCGTCATGGCGCAACACGCGGCCCGCTCAGCGCAACGGCGAGAACGGCGCGGGCACGCAGATCGTCGATTCCATGGTCGTGAGATGGGCCGGGCCGCCCTTCGGCGGCCAGATGCCGTCCTTGACCGCTTCGGCGCGAATGCGCGAACGCTCGTCCACGCTCGCATACGGCCAGATGTTCAGGAACCGCGGCGTGTCGCCGTCGAGCGCATACATCGCGCCGACCAGCGGTGAGCGCTTGGTGCGTTCCGGCACCGCCTGTTCCCACACGTCGATCGTGTGCTGCAGGCTGCCGAGCTTCGTGCCGTACACGCGCATCTCGTAGATGCCGCCATGCACGGCCGGTTCGATCGGCGGCAGGAACGGGAACAGCGCATAGCTGGCCGTCTTCACGTCGATGATGCATTCGCCGCAGCCGAACGGGTTGCCTTCGAGCAGCATCCGCTTGCGCTCGGCGACGAGCGCGCCCTCCGAGTCATAGCCGCGCAGTACCAGCACCTGGCCGAGCGTGCCGATATCCGAGTACCACGCGCCGAGCAGCTTGCCGCCTTGCGGATCGCCGCTGGCCTGAATCCCTTCGAAGACCTGCGCGTTCGCGCCGATCTTCACCGTGAGCGTCACTACGTCATACAGTGTCATTGCATTGTCCTCGAGGATGAATCGATACCGGCACGCGCGGGTTCAGGCGCGGCGTCGGCGAGAGAAAGGCCGGCGAGATAACCGAACGTCATCGCCGGGCCGAGTGTGATGCCGCCGCTGGGATAACAACCACCCATCATGCTGGCCGAATCGTTGCCGACCGCGTAGAGGCCGGCGATCGCACGGCCGGCGTGGTCGAGCACGCGTGCGTCGGCGTCGGTGGCCAGGCCCGCGAACGTGCCGAGGCTGCCCGGCAACAGCTTCACCGCATAGAACGGCCCCGCTTCGATCGGCGCGAGACACGGGTTCGGCTGCCGATCGGCATCGCCCTGCACGCGGTTATACGGTGTCGAGCCCTTGTGAAACGCCGGATCGCAGCCTTGCTTCGCGTACTGGTTGTAGGCGGATACCGTGTCCACCAGCCTGGCCGCATCGATCCCGCATTCGCGCGCGAGTGCGTCGAGCGTCGCGCCGCGCTTCAGATAGGCCGAGCGCAGGTACGGGCCGGTCGGGAACGGAAACGGCTTCGAGAAACCGAGCCCGTAGCGCCGCTGAAAGCGATGGTCGCAGACGAGCCACGCGCACACTTCTTCGCCGGCCGGCGTCGTGTCGAGCAGTGCGGAAATGAAGTCGTGATACGACGATGCCTCGTTCACGAAGCGCTTGCCCGTGCGCGTCACCGCAATCACGCCCGGCTTCGCACGCTCGATCAGATGCGGAAACGCGACGGCGCCGCCACCCGGTTGCGGCACCAGCGAAACGGGCGCCCACGCGGCCGGCGCATCGAGCGACCGATCGAAATGCGCGCCGATCGATTCGCCGAGCCGGATCCCGTCGCCGGTATTGCAGAGCGGCGCCGCCGACCAGTGTTCGCGGCCCGACGGCGTATAGGCGAACGTCTGCGCGCGCCGCGCCTGGTCGTGCGGGAACCCGCCGCAGGCCAGCACGACGCCGCGCGCCGCGCGCACCTCGTGCACGATGCCGTCGATCGCCACGCGTGCGCCGGTCACGCGGGTGTCGTCGCGCAGCAGGCCGATCGCCTTCGCATTCGTACGCAAGTCGACCCCGCGATCGGCGGCCGACTTCAGCAGGCGTGCGACGAGCGCATTGCCGTTGACGAGATGCATCGAGCGCCCGTAACGCAGCTTGTGCCACGCGAACGCGGCCAGCCGGCGGCCGACATGCAGGGCGGATGTCAGCGAGCGTGTCGCGCGATAGAAATGCGCGAGATCCTGCCCGGACGCGAGCGCCATCCCCTTGAGCGTCGTCACCGACAGCGGCTCGCGCAACCTGTCGATCAGCGGACCCAGTTCGCGGCCGTCGAACGGCATCGCGCAGACCGAGCGCCCGCCCGTGCCGGCGCCCGGCGTAGTGTGGAAATCGGGAATGCGGTTGCCGTCGACGAAGCGTACCGCCGTGTTCCGCTCGAAGAATTCGACCATTTCCGGACCGCGTTCGAGCAGCGCATCGGCCTTCACCGCATCGAACTGTGCGCCCAGTTCGTTCTTCAGATACGCGCGCGGCGCATCGATGTCTTCGCGAATACCGGCACGCGTCGCGAGCGGATTACGCGGAATCCACATCCATCCGCCCGACCACGCGGTCGTGCCGCCAAACACGGCCTCCTTCTCGGCGACGATCACGCGCAGCCCCTGCGCCGCCGCCGTGACCGCCGCCGCGAGGCCGCCCGCGCCGGAGCCCAGTACCAGCACGTCGCAATCGAGTATCGGTTCACGCTTCATGTTCAGTCTTGCCCGTTCAGTGTCTCCAACGCCGGATGCGACACGATCGCGACGCCTATGGAATGTTCTTTCGATGTGGAATACTATTCCACAATATCTGGTTTAGCAAAGACTTTGTGACGACAGGGAGGCAACGCAATGCGAGTACTGGTAACGGGCGGCAGCGGTTTTCTCGGCACATGGATCATCAGGAGGCTGCTGGCGCGCGGCATGGAATGCGTGAGCTTCGACGTGCGCACGAACCCGCGCCTCGTCGAGGCGCTTGCGCCCGAACGGGCCGCGGCCGTGCACTGGCGCACCGGCGACATCGCCGACGCGGTCGCCACGGCGCGCGCATTTGACGGCTGCGACGCGGCGATCCATCTCGCGGGCATCCTCACGACGGACTGCGCGGCCGATCCCGTGCGCGGCGCGCAGGTCAACCTGATCGGCACGCTGAACGTATTCGAGGCCGCCCGCTCGGCCGGGCTGCGACGCGTGCTCTATTCGAGCAGCGCCGGCGTGTTCGGCCCCGACGACGGCGTCGTGCCGCTGCCGCAAACCCACTACGGTGCGTTCAAGCTGGCGTGCGAAGGATCGGCGCGCGCGTACTGGCACGACCACGGGATCGCGAGCGTCGGCTTCCGTCCGCTCGTGGTCTACGGTGCCGGGCGCGAGACGGGATCGAGCGCGGGGCCGAGCCTGGCATGCCGGGCGGCCGCGCGCGGCGAGCGCTACACGATTCCGTTTACCGGCACGACGGGCCTGGTGTTCGCCGACGACGTCGCCGCCGCCTACGAGGCCGCGCTGCTGGCCGACATCGACGGCGCGCACGCATTCACGCTGGCTGGCGAGATCACCGCGGTGAACACGCTGATCGAGCGGATCGCGGCCATCGTGCCGGGCGCGCACCTCGACGCCGGCGGGCCACCGCTGCCGATCGCGACGGCCTTTCCCGACGACCCCGCGCTCGAGCGCCTGCTGCCCGGCCTGCCGCGGACCGCGCTCGACGACGGCCTGCGGCAGACGGTGGCGTTCTACCGGCGCCAGCGCTAGGCCGGCGCCCCACCCCTGCGGCTACGCCTCGACGTCCGCGGGCGCCACGCCCGTGCGCGTCGCGGCCGCGCGATGCACGGCGAGCGTCGCCGCGAGTGTGCGCGCGGCATCGTCGGCCGAACACAGCGGCGCCTCGTCGCCCGCGATCACGGCCGCGAAGTGGCGCAACTGCTCGTGATACGGATCGGCGCCATGCGGCGTGCAACGCTCGACCGTCAACGGATCGTGCCAGCCCTTCCCGCTGCGGTATTCCCACAGGTCGAGTTGCGGCAGCGTGAGCGATGCATCCGTGCCGATCAGGAAATGCGTGTTCACCTGCTGGCGCGGATAGTGCGCGGCTTCGCCCGCCGCGAGATCCCAGTTCCACGGCGATGCTGCGCAGTCGGACACGGCCAGCGTGCCGAGCGCGCCGCTGTCGAAACGCAGCAGCACGGCAGCCGTGTCTTCCACGTCGAAGCCGCGCACGCGATTCGACGCCTGTGCCTGCACCTCGACGATCTCGCCGAGCAGGAACCGCATGATGTCGATGTCGTGAATCAGGTTGATCAACACGGGGCCGCCGCCCGCACGACGGCGCCATTCGACGTCGAAATACGCGTCGGGCTTGTAGAACGTCGCGAGCGCATTGGCCGCGACCGGCTGGCCGAGCCGCCCCGACTGCACGATCTCGCGCGCGCGCCGCAGGATCGGATTGTGACGGCGATGGTGGCCGACCAGCAGCGGCACGCCGGCTTCGCACGCGGCCCGACTGAGGCCGGCCGCCGCTGCGACGCTGTCCGAGACCGGCTTCTCGATCAGCGCCGGCACCCCGCGCGCGATGCATGCAAGGCCGACCTCGACATGCGTCGCATTCGGCGTCGCGACGATTGCGCCATCCGGGCGCATCGCGTCGAGCATCGTCGCGTAATCGGCGAACCAGCGCAGCCCCTCGGCACGCGCGAACTGCCCGGCCGCGGGCGATGGGTCCGCGATCGCCACGACTTCCGCCTGCGCATGCGTGCGTGCGCGCTCCACGTGCATCCGCCCGATTGCGCCTGCACCGATCACTGCCAGCCGTTTTCTCGCCATTTCTTCATCTCCGGTGTTCGGGGCGTACACGTCGAGTCGAGTCGCTCGTATTCCGGACCGACCAAGTGAATACCCCGATTTATTGAAACCATCTTTGAATGTTGAATGCTATTCCACTTCTAACTAGAATTCACGAAAATTTCGACACGTGTCGCGCGGTCCGCCCCCGGACCACGCGGAATCGCCCCTTGACCGGAAACAGGAGCCCAGACACATGACTGACCAGCACGAGCAGGACGACAACCTTTCCAGCCACCCGGCAGACGCGCCCGACAGCCCGGCGTTGTCGCGCCGCGCGTGGCTCGTCACCGCGGGCAAGGCGCTCGCGGGCGGTGCGGCAGCGCTCGCCGCGCCGGCGATCGTGCGCGCGCAAGGCGAGCAACCGCTGAAGCTGGGCCTGCTGATGGCCAAGCAGGGCGTGTGGACCGAACAGGGCGAAGTGATCGCGAACGGCGTCAAGCTCGCGCTCGACGATGCGGGCAACCAGGCGCGCGGCCGGCGTGTCGATCTCGTCTGGTACGACGAACCCAATCCGCAGTCGGCGCAGCAGAACATGCAGAAGCTCGTCGAGCAGGACAAGGCGATCGCGGTGATCGGCGGCACGAACAGCGGCACGTCGCTGGCGATGTCGTCGGTCGCGTGGCGCACCAGAACGCCGTACATCGCGCCGAACGCCGCCGCGCGCGAACTGACCGGCAGCAGTTGCAACCCGTACACGTTCCGCGTGCTGAGCCCGACGCCCGTGGCATGCCGCGCGCTCGCGCCGTCGATGCTCGCGATCGGCAAGAAATGGCACTTTCTCGTCGCGAACTATGCGTACGGGCAGGACATCCAGCGGGCGATGTCCGACTTGCTGAAGCAGTCGGGCGGCTCGATTACCGGCGCCGACGTCACGCCGCTCAACACCACCGACTTCAGCTCGTTCATCCTGAAGATCCGCCAGTCGAAACCTGACGTCGTGCTGCTCGGGCTGCCCGGCGGCGACCTGTCGACGTTCCTGAAGCAATACGCGGAAATGGGCATGAAAGGCCGGATCCCGGTGGCGTGCCCGATCATCGGCGACTCGGACCTGTGGTCGATCAACGCCGATGCCGCGACCGGCTACTACGGCAAGCCCTGGCATTTCAGCTCGCCAGGCCATTCGCCGGAAGAAGTCGCGTTCGTCAGGAAATACACGGCGAAGCACGGCAAGCCGCCGGCCGACAAGGCCTGGATCGGCTGGTTTACGGCGCGTGCACTGCTGCAGGCGATCGACCACGCAAAGAGCACGTCCGGCGCGGACATCGTGCAGAGCCTGGAGACCATTCAACTCACCGACGGCAGCGGCGCCGCCTACTTCCGCCCGTGGGACCACCAGCTGTTGCGGCGCTGGAGCGTGTTCAAGGTGAAGGACCGGATCACCGACAAATGGGACTGGCTCGACCCGATCTCCGCCGTGCCGCAGAACCCCGCCGACCTCGACCATCTCTTCGGCACGCGCCAGGAGATCGGCTGCAAGATGGCCGCGCGCTGACGCCGTGCGTCGCCGCTGCGGCGGCGCACGAACCGACACGAAAGCGTATCCCGCGCGCATCGCCGCCCGCCGTTCGCCCGTCACGACGGGCCGCGGCGCAGCGGCGGCGGGCCGCACTCTGGAGTAAGGGCATGGCTGAAATGTTGTTGTCCCAGGTCGCCAACGGACTGGTGCTGGGATTCCTCTATGTATTGCTCGCGATTGGACTGTCGATCATTTGCGGGCTGCTCGGCATCGTGAATTTCGCGCATGGCGCGCTCTTCGCGCTCGGTGCGTATTTCGCGATCGCGCTGTCGACGCAGTTCGGATGGGCCGCCGTCGTGCTTGCACCGGCGTTCGTCGCGGCGGTGGGCGTGCTGATCGAAGTGGTGTTCATCCGGCGCCTGTACGGCAAGGAGCCGTTGCTCAGCCTGATCGTCACGTTCGCGCTGTCGCTGCTGCTCACCGCGCTGGTTCGCCTCGTGTGGGGTGCGGGCGGCCTGCCGTTCAGTCCGCCCGGGACGCTCAACGGCTTTCTCGTGTATGGGCCGTTGCTGATCACGAAGTACCGGCTGTTCGTGCTCGCCGCAACGGTCGCGATCCTCGGCGTGCTGTGGTGGTTCATGAACTACACGCCGTACGGGCGGATCCTGCGCGCCGGCAGCCGCGATCCGGAAATGGTGGGCCTGCTCGGCATCAACCTGCCGCGCGTGCTGACCGGCGCCTTCGCGCTCGGTGCGCTGCTCGCGGGCGCCGCCGGCGTGCTCGCGGCGCCGCTCGTCACGGTCACGCCCGGGATGGCGACGACCGCCGTGATGCCCGCGTTCGTGATCGTGACGATCGGCGGCCTCGGCTCGTTCGCCGGCGCCGTGGTCGCAGGCCTGCTGGTCGGCATCGTGACCGCGCTGGCCGTCCAGTTCTTTCCGGCGGGCTCGTCGGTCGCGATGTACGTGCTGATGGCACTCGTCCTTCTCGTGCGCCCTCGCGGGCTGTTTGGTGAACACTGGGAGCGCTTCGAATGAAACTCGACTATCTGACCCGCCACCCCGTTGCGGTGCTGACCACCGCCCTCGTCCTCGTATCGCTCGCGCTCACCGCGACCGGCACGCCGCTCGAGCGCGCGACCCAGATCGCGATCTACACGCTCTACGGGATGGGCGTGAACCTGCTGGTCGCCTATACCGGGCTCGTGCCGTTCGGCGCATCGGTGTTCTTCGGCACGGCCACGTACCTGGTCGCCGTGTCGCTGCTGCGCGTGCTGGGCAACGAATTGCTCGCGCTGGCGGCCAGCGTGATCGTGACGGCCGTGCTGGCCGCGCTGATCGGCGCGATCGTGTTGCGCCGGCGCGGGCTGTACTTCTCGCTGCTCACCCTCGCCTGTTCGCAGATCGCATTCGAGATCGCGTTCAAGTGGACCGATGTGACCGGCGGTGAAAACGGCCTGCAGAACGTGCCGCGCCCGACCTTCCCGACGACCGTCAGCTTCCACGTGTTCGCGTGCGTGACGGTGATCGGCATTGCCTATCTGCTGTGGCGCCTCGTGCACGCGCCGTTCGGGCGGGCGCTGCAGGCGCTGCGCGACAACGAGCAGCGCGCGGCGAGCCTCGGCTACGACACGTATCGGCTCAAGCTGCGCGCGTTCGTGATCTCGGCTGCCGTGATCGGCTACGCGGGCGGCCTGCTGTGCCTGATGCTGCAAGGCGCGTATGCGAACAACCTGAGCTGGGAGCACGCGGGCGACAGCCTGCTGATGACCGTACTCGGCGGCGTCCACCAGTTTCTCGGGCCGCTGTGGGGCGCAATTGCGTTCATCCTGCTCGAGGACAAGCTCAGCAGCCTGACCGAGCACTGGTGGCTGATCTTCGCACCGGTCATCATCGGGTTCGCGTTCTTCTCGCCCGAAGGTATACATGGCATCGTGCAGCGGTTGCTGCGACGCCCGCGCTGGACCCTCGTGCGCGACACGATTCCCGCGCGCCCCGACGCGATCGCGCCGTATCGCGCAGGCGGCATCGACACCGATCCCGATACGCCCGTGCTGAGCGTACGCGGGTTGTCGAAGCGCTTCGGCTCGCTCGTGACCGCCGAACAGATCGACCTCGACGTCCATCCGTGCCGGCTGCACAGCTTCATCGGCCCGAACGGTGCGGGCAAGACGACGTTCTTCAACATGCTGACGGGCGTGCTGTCGCCGACGGCCGGCACGATCACGTTCGACGGCAAGGACGTGACGAAACTCGCCATGTTCCGCCGCGTGCGGCTCGGCATGAGCCGCTCGTTCCAGATCCTCAGCGTGTTTCGCAATCTCACCGTGTTCGAGAACGTGCGCGTCGCGGTGCAGGCCGCGCAGCACGATCGCCTCGGCCTCTGGCGCGACGCGCATACGCTCGGCGAACAGAATGCGCTGACCTGGTCGCTGCTCGCGGCGGTCGGGCTGGAAGACCGCGCGGCGCACGGATGCGAAAGCCTGTCGCACGGCGAGCAGCGCCTGCTCGAAATCGCGCTGTCGCTCGCGACCCGCGCGCGCCTGCTGCTGCTCGACGAGCCGCTCGCGGGTCTCGCCGAAGCCGATCGCGTGCGCGTGGCGGCGATCATCCGCGAGCTGGCGAACCATCATGCAGTATTGCTGATCGAGCACGACATCGATCGCGTGCTGACGATTTCGGATCGCGTCAGCGTGCTGCATCGCGGCAGGCTGATCGCGGACGGCTCGCCGGCCGACGTCGCGCGCCATCCCGAAGTGGTCGAAGCCTACCTGGGCCACGCGAAGGGCGAGCGGCCGGTCGATGCGCGGCTGGCCGCACGGCGTGGCGCGCAGCACGAAGATGCCGCGCCGACGCGACGCCCGCTGCTGCGCCTCGAAGGCGTGAAGGCCGGTTACACCGGCAACACGATCCTCGACGGCATCGACCTCACGCTCCACGAAGGCGAAGTGATCGCGATCCTCGGCCGCAACGGCGTCGGCAAGACCACGACGTTGCGCGCCGCGACCGGGGTCGCCGACGTCACGACCGGGCGCATCGTGTTCGACGGCCACGACATCACCGGGCGCCCCGCACACGAGATCAATCGTCTCGGCCTCGCGATGGTGCCCGAGGGCCGCCGCCTGTTCCCCAACCTCACGGTCGCCGAGAACCTGCGGCTCGCCACACGCAAGGGCGGCGCGAGCGTCGACGAGATGTTCGCGCTGTTCCCGCGCCTCGCGACGCGCAAGGATGCGCGCGCCGAACATCTGTCCGGCGGCGAACGGCAGATGGTGGCAATCGCGCGCGCGCTCATGGCGCCAGCGAAGGCAATCCTGCTCGACGAACCGTTCGAGGGACTCGCGCCCGCCGTCGTGCAGGAAGTGCTCGACGCGGTCGTCAAGCTGCGCGAGCGTGCGAGCGTCGTGATCGTCGAGCACCAGGCCGACATGGTGCTGCCGATCGCCGATCGCGCGTACGTGCTCGTCAACGGACGCGTTGCGCATGAAAGCAGCGCGGTCGCGCTCGAACGAGATACCGCCACCCAGGCGAAATTGCTCGGCATCGTACCCAACGAGGCCGGTTCCACCCAGGAGATGAAAACAGCATGACTGCCCACTTGACCCCAACCACCCCGATTTCGCTCGACGAAGGCCTGAGCGGTGCGACCCGCATCCACTTCATCGTCGGCGATCCGATCGCGCAGGTCCGTTCGCCGAAAGGCGTGACGGCCGCGCTGCGCGAGGCCGGACTCGACGCGCTGGTCGTCCCCGCTCACGTCGCACCGGACGATCTCGCGGCGTTCTTCGCGGGCGTGACGCCGATGCGCAACGTCGACGGCGTGATCATCACCGTGCCGCACAAATTCAGCGCCGCCGCGTTCTGCACGAGCCTGTCCGATGAAGCCGCGTTCCTCGGCGCGGCAAATACCCTGCGCCGCACCGCAGACGGCGGCTGGCACGGGGGCATGTTCGACGGCACCGGCTTCGTTGCCGCGCTCGGCGACGAAGGCTGCGACCTGCGCGGCAAGCGCGCGCTGCTGGTCGGCGCCGGCGGCGCAGGCTCCGCGATCGGCCATGCGCTGGTCACCGCGGGCGTCGCGTCGCTCGACGTGCGCGACAACGATGCCGCCCGCACCGCCTCGTTGGTCGAGCGGCTGGCGACGCTGCAGCGCGGCACGGTGCGCGTCGCCGACGCGGATGTCGCACCCGAGTCGTTCGACGTGATCGTCAATGCGTCGCCGATGGGCATGCGGGCAAACGATCCGCTGCCCGTCGACGTCTCGCGCGTGCCGGCCACCACGTTCGTCGGCGACGTCGTCACGAAGCCGCCGCTCACGCCGTTCATCGAAGCCGCGCGCGCCCGCGGCTGCCGAACCGTCACGGGCACGCAGATGTTCGCGCGAGTCTGCGATCGCATGGTCGCGTTCCTGATCGATAGCGCCGCCTGAGCGCGCTCGCGGGTCGCGATCGTCATGCGCGGCGACGGCTTCAATTCGGCGCCGTCGTCCACGCGCAGCCCGTTCGCGGCCGGCGTCGGCATCGTGCACCGCTTCCGAACACCCTCGCGGTTCGTCTCGCCACAATTTGTAGAACACTGTTCCACTTTGTTATTTATTGGAATAACATTCCACAATCATCGGAGCATCTTCCACCGCACGTCGAATTCGGACGTGCGGCGGAACGAAACGGAGGAGACGTGGACATGAGTGCGGTGCAACAGGGCTGGGACGAAGAAGTGGACCTGCTGGTATTCGGCGCGGGTGCGGCGGGCATGACCGCCGCGCTCGTCGCGCATCACGAGGGGCTCGCCGTCCTCGTATGTGAAAAAACCGCTTCGGTGGGCGGCATCACGTCCACGTCGGGCGGCACGACGTGGGTGCCGGGCACACGCTTGAGCGTCGACGCAGGCGTGCCCGACAGCGTCGACGATGCGCGCCGCTTCCTGCAGTCGGTGGTCGGCGCGCGCGGCGGCGACGACGCACGCGAAGCATTCCTCCAAAGCGGCCCGGACGCGATCGACGAGCTCGCGCGCATCAGCGACGTGAAGTTCGTCGCCGCCACCGCGCATCCCGATTACGTGAACGGCCCAGGCGCGGCGTACGGCGGGCGGGCGCTCGTGCCCGCGCCGTTCGATGCGCACGTGCTCGGCCGCGCGTTCGCGCGCGTGCGCCCGCCGCGCAAGGAGTTCATGGGCCTCGGCGGGATGATGGTCGCACGCGCCGACCTCAATGCGCTGCTCGCACCGTTCGCGTCGGTCGCGAACTTCAAACGCACGATCGCGGTCGTGGGTCGCTATGCGATCGACCGCCTGCGTTTTCCGCGCGGCACGCAGCTCGTAATGGGTAATGCGCTCGCCGCCCGGCTCTATTACAGCCTGCTCAAACGCCAGGTCGAGATTCGCTTCGACACGCCGCTGCTCGAACTGGTGCGCGACCAGGGCCGCGTCACCGGCGCCGTCGTCACGACGCCTGACGGCGGCCGCAAGCGGATCGGCGCGCGGCGCGGCGTGGTCCTCGCGACCGGCGGCATCACGCGCCATCCGTCGCTGCGCCCGCAGTTCTTTCCTGCCGCGGCCCGGCCGCTGTCGCTGTCACCTGATACGCATACCGGCGACGGCGTCGATCGCGCGCAGCGCGTCAATGCGCGGGTTGAAAACGGCGGCGATAGCCCGGGGCTGTGGATGCCGTGCTCGATCCGTCGCGCATCGGGCGCAGCCGCGGGCAGCGACGGCGACAGCGTCTGGCCGCACATCATTCTCGATCGCGCGAAGCCCGGCCTCATCGCGGTCAACGGCCGCGGTGAGCGCTTCGTCAACGAGTCGAACTCGTACCACGACTTCGTGATGGGGATGCTGCACGACAGCGGCAACGGACCGAGCGTGCCGGCCCATCTGATCGTCGATGCGGCGTTCATCCGGACCTATGGCCTCGGCCTGCTGATGCCGGCGCGCAGCGCTGCGCGCATCGCGGCGTTCGAGCGTGCCGGCTATCTGGCCAGGGGGACGACGCTGGCCGAGCTGGCCGCGAAGTTGCAGGTGGATGCGAACGGTCTGGAGCGCACCGTCGCGACCTACAACCGCGATGCCGCCGAGGGCAAGGATCCGGCGTTCCAGCGCGGCAGCAGCCCGATGAGCCGCTTCAACGGCGATCCGGCGCAACAACCGAATCCGTGCATCCGGCCCATCGGCGCCGGCCCCTACTATGCTGTGACCGTATGGCCCGCCGATCTCGCGTGCAGCGCGGGGCTGAGCGGCACGGCGAACGGCGAGGTGGTCGATGTCGAAGGGCGCGTGATCCCGGGCCTGTTCGCGTGCGGCAACGATCTCGCGTCGATCTTCCGCGGTACCTATCCGGGCCCCGGAACGACGCTCGGCCCCGCCATCGTATTCGGCTGGCGCATCGCGAAGTTCGTCGCACAACGCGATGTGGCGTCGACAGGCACATCGTCCTCGGACGCGATCCACCGCTCGACCTGCGACAGCGCCCACCGCTGACGAACGCGCCGGCGCGGCACGCGCTCGCGCCGGGTTATCGGCATATCGAAACCGCGGCCGCGTACGACGACGAAGCGGCGATCGGCCAGGCCATCGCCGCTTCGAACGTTCTGCGCGAACACATTCACATGACCAGCAAGTGCCGCTCCAAAACGGCAGCCGCTTCTGAATATCGCAACGACGCCGCTAGAATTTCCAACGACGATCGACGTGGATCGAGGTTGCTTCCAGGCCCCTGCATGGCGCCTGCACGTCGAGAAAGAGACAACGATTCAACTGAAACGCTCAGACACAACCGATTGAATTACTTGCACTTTCCGAAAACAAAACACCCTCAAACATCCGGATCCGGAATCCTCGCCGACTGAATCACGACCAGCGTATCCCCCGCCTCGATCCGGCACGGCGGATCCTCGTAGAACGAATGAATCTTCCCGCAGCGATCGAGCCCGATGACGATCGCGCCCGGCACGACGTTCGTCATGCAGCCGATCTCGTGCGGCATCGCCTCGCGCTCCAGCAGCGTCGCGCGCCCGCGCGTCGACAGCATGTCGTTCACGAACGGCACGATGTAGCGGCTATGCACCGCATCCGCGAGCAGCAGCGCGCCGATCTTCGTCGACGACACGATCACGTCCGCCCCCGCCTGCCGCAACTGCCGCTGATACAGGTTCTCCTGGATCCGCACGACGATCTTCGTCTCGGGCGCGATGCTGCGCACCGACAACGTCAGCAGGATCGCGGTCGGATCGTCGGTCACCGAGATGATCACGGCCTTCGCCGCGCGCACCTGCGCCTGCTGCAACAGATCCTCGTGCGCGGGATCGCCGAGCAGCCCCGTCACGCCGAGCGACGTCGCGGCTTCAAGCGCCTGCTGCTGCGCATCGATCACGATGACCGTCGACGGATCGACACCGCTTTCGAGCAGCTCGCGCACGGCGATCGACCCTGACAGGCCGTAGCCGCACACGACGATGTGATCGGACAGTTGCTTCTGCAGGCGTTTCATGCGGAATTCCTCGATGACGCGCTGGATCACGAACTGATACGCCGTGCCCAGGAAAATGAACCAGATGCCGATGCGGATCGGCACGATGAAGAACGCATCGATCAGGCGCGCGCGCGCCGTGACCGGCACGATGTCACCGTAGCCGACCGTCGCGACCGTCACCATCGTGAAGTACACGAGATCGGCGACGTTCATCGGCGTGCTCTTGGTCGAATCGCGCAGGCCGTCGCGATCGAGATACAGCACGAGGAACGCGAGCACGCACAACAGCACGACCGCGCCGAGGCGGAACAGCAGCGTGCGCCGCGGCGACGTCGCGGGACGCGTGAACAGCGTGCGCGCACGCGGCGCCTGCCATGGATCGCGGGCACGGCGCAGGCGTGAGCGCAACGAGCGGCGCTGGTCGGAAGGCGTTGCCAACGGTGAATCTCCTGAAGGATGCGGGCCCGATTCTACGACGGGAACACGCGAGCCTGTCCGTCACAGCATGCTGCGCGGCCGCACCATCGTCCCGTCGACGAAACGCTGCGCACGAAACGCCGACAGGTCGAGCGACGGCTCGCCCGTGTCGACCCACTCGGCCAGCAGCCGGCCGACGATCGGCCCCATCGCGAAGCCATGTCCGCAGAACCCGGTCGCGATCGCGAGCCCGGACGGCGTGCCGGGCGCATCGATCACCGGGATCCCGTCGGGCAGCACGTCGATCAGGCCGGCCCACGCCTCGACGATCTGCGCGTCCTTCAGCACGGGGAAGATCGCCTTGAGCTTCGCGAGCGCACGCGGCGCATGCGCGCGATTCGGCTGCGGCTGCGGATCGCGCGGCTCGATCGGCCCGCTTCCGCCACCGATGCGAGCCCATGCGTCGCGCCACGCCGCCGCATTCAAATGCAGCCGGAATTTCTCGCGCTGCGACCAGAACGCCGGCCAGAACACGCTCAACCCGCGCAAGTGGCCGAGCGTCAGGTCGACGTCGACCTGCATGTCGTCAGCAAGATTGATCGCACCGTTCTTGCGTTGCCGAATGCCGAGGCCATGCCCCCAGATCGTCGACGCGGACACGTCGGGCAGCACGTTGGTGCGCATGCAGGTGCCGCGCACGGCCTGCTGCGGCAGCCGGATGCCAACCCCGTCGAGCAGCCTGAAACTGGTCGCGCCGGCCGCGCAGATCACGCGCCGCGTGCGGATCGTGCCGCGCTCGGTCGCGACGCCGACGACCGCGCCGCCGGCCGTCTCGATCGCGCTCACGCCGCAGCCTTCGAAGAAACGCGCGCCGGCTTCGGTCGCGCGCGCCGCGAACGCGGCCGCCACACGACGCGGCTCGGCCTGCCCGTCGGTCGCGGTATACAGCCCGCCGAGCGTGCGCGCCTGCGTCGACAGGCCGCTCACGCGCTCGTCGATCTGCGCGCGCGTCAGCGTACGGGTGTCAAGCCCGTGTTCGCGCGCGACGGCGAGCCACGCCTGGAACGAGGCCCAGTCGTCTTCGTTGTCCGCCATGTAGAGGCAGCCGCCCTGCCGCCATTCGAGATCGAAGCCGAGCGCCTGCTCGAGCCCTTCCCAGATCCGCATGCCGGCCATCATCAGCGGCACCTCGGCGGATTCGCGGCCCTGCTGCCGCACGAAGCCCCAGGCGCGGGTCGATTGCTGGCCGGCGATGCGCGACTTGTCGAGCACGACGGCTTTCAGCCCGCGCAGGCCGAGGTAATACGCGGCCGCGCAGCCCATGATGCCGGCGCCGGCGATCACGACGTCGGCTTCGTCAGGCAACGCCGTGCCGGCGCGCGTCAATGTGTCGTGAAGCGGATAGGTTGTCGTCATTGTTCTATGTTGGCGTCGATACATCCGGCACATCCATCGACGTTCGCGATGGCGGGCACCGGATCATGCTGTCAGGTTCGGGCGCTCGATGGCGAACGCGCGGGAGAATCGATGCACGATCCGGTCCGCTGCCCGCGGGCCCCGCCGCCGGTCATTCTTGCCCACCGGCCGGCCCCATTTTTTCGCCTTGACGGCGCTATGTTACCGCGCGATAAACTGTATATCCATACAGTGTTGCTGCGGCAAAATGATCCTCCCCCCATTCGATCCTCCGAAGCTGAACGACCTCACCGAATGGTGGACGAAGTGCACCTATGCGGACGTGCAGCGCCTGATCCTCGAAGTGCAGCACCTCCGGTTAACGCTGTGGGAGCTGAAGTCCCACGTCGCGGATGCGTCGCGCCGGATCCGCATGCTCGATCCGGACATGCTCGCGCATGGCTCCGCGCTTCGGCGGCTCGCCTACCTGCTCGACAAGGAAATCGAACGCGCGAATCCGATCGGGCGCTCGCGTGACGTCTATGCGCCGTTTTCAGACGAGTGGCGCGCCCGCGAGGCACTGCGCCGTGCACTGCGCGCGCAGCCCGAGCCGGCCGAAGCGGGAACGCTCCCGCGCACGATCCCGGAATTTCAGCGCGTCACGTGGGCCGAGCTTCGCGATCGCTGGCGCCACCTGAGCGACAAGCCATCGATTCGGCAGAATGTCGAGCAACGGATGGTGCTCGAGATTGCGCGCCAGCGGTCCGTGATCCTCGCGCGCGCGAGGAAACTGGTCGATGCAGCGATCGCGGAAGCGGCGGCAGATGGGAAGCAGCTGTTCGCGCTCGATCAGCTCAAGCGGCTCCTGTCGGTCGAGCGCGAGGACGGCGAGCCGTTCACGTACATGCCGGCTTAAGGCGATTGCGCGCCGGCCGCGACGCTTGTCGATCGCGACAAAGGCCGTGGTCCGTCGGCAGCAACATCGCGCACTTCCGCGCCGCACGTCTTCTCGATCATCGCGACATTCACGGTGGAGTTCGTCGGGTATTGTTAGCATTTCTACGTGCCAACGCATAAAAACATGCTGCTCGCGATGTATTCGACGACGTTACGTTGCTCCACCCATTGATACCTGATCGAAGGACAGGAAATGGCGCCGGTGTCCCGGCGCGGGCGAATGAACTTCGGACTACTGAATCGCAGTCCGATCCGGATAGCCGGAATTCGTGGTCGACGACGGGGCGATCCAAGCACACCCGGAAGCAGTACGATCAGTACGAATAGCGCGTTTGAGCGCGTGTCGAACGCTCGAATGACCGGAGCCTCGCGAGCTGTTCGACCGACATCGCGGCGACCTCGAGAACATGCCGGACGATTTCGTCGTCCGCCATGCCGGCGTTGACGTACTGATCGATGCGCATCGTGCGGGGCGGATAGCCGCCCGATTCGTCGTCGACGATGTCAATCCTGGCTGTACGACTCTCGGGCGACAACATGACCTGAACAGTCTTGCCGTGAACGACGGTCTGCATGAACAAGGTGGACATTCGCGGTCTCCGGTTGCGTTGCCTGAACGATCGATACCGCACAACGTGACGCATCAATCTACAAACTTCCGCCAACATTCGCAACTCACAGGTGCGAATTGGCGGCTATCCGTCAATAAATGTACCTGCGTTAGTTACGCTAGAAGAAAACGTCGAATCCTCCGTGTACAAGATCGAGACCTTCGTCCGGTCGTTGCTCGATGTTCCTGTGAATATTTGTCACTGGCGCGGTGGCACGATGCCGCCGTCGTGGAACGACGATGCGCCCTTGTCTGGTGCATCGCGTCGGCCGCGCAGCGCGATTACATGCCGCTCGGAACGGAATCGCCTCCCTGTCATCGGAATCCGCGCCTGAAGGTTTTCAACGCCCGTTTTCGCGCCGGGCTACCGCACGGGCGAGCGTTACGTCGTGACACACCTTTTCACACAATCGCACCTTGCGCATCATGGAATGACCGCCGTTTTGCGGTAAAGTTATCTTTTCCGCGCGTGGCCGGTCGGCTCGCCACTGGACGTCGTCAAGACTGTCCGCCGAGACTGCCGCAAGGCGTCGTTCTGAACGTCACGATCCGTTCCCGTAGCATGACCACTGAAGCAATCACCACGGATTCCCTCGCGGTTGCCGAGCGCGTGCGCGAGCTAATGACTCGCAACGGCATCGGCAAGCGCCAGCAGACCACCGAGCTGTGCCGCATCCTCGACCTGAGCTTTTCGCAAGGTCACCGCAAACTGCGTGGCAGCAGCCCCTGGACGCTCGCGCAGATCAAGAAGGTCGCCGAAGCGTACGGCGAGCCCGCCGCTCAACTGTTCGGCGCGCAGACGCTCGACCCCGGCATGGTCGGCGCCTATTCCCAGGAGGCCGTCCTGTATGCCGGCGTCGCCGAAATTCCGTGCACCGCATGGATCGGTGCGCCGCTCGAAGCCGGCGCGCGTCCCGAGTTCGTCGCGTATGAACAGAACGGCCGCTGGCGCGTACTGCGCCACACGGGCGTGCTGTATCAAAACGCGTACGACGTGCACAAGATCGAGATCTATCCGCGCCGCGCGGAGAGCGACAAGCTCGTCGTCGCGGTGATCGATCCCGATCGCGTCAGTGCGACCGAGCTGTGCCGCTATCTCGAAGGGCAGGGTTTCGCGACGGCCGCGTTCGACGGCCTCGCGCCGTTCGTCGATGCACTGCAGGGCCAGGCGTTCGACGCGGTCGTCACCGAATGGCTGTTCGACGACAGCTCGGCCGCCACGGCGATCAAGGCCGTGCGCACGTCCGACAATCCGGGCGCGCCGATCTTCGTGCTGACGGGCGACCTGCTCACCGGCCGCGCGAGCGAAGCCGACATCAGCGAAGTGATCCGCGCGTTCGACGTCGTCTGCTACGAAAAACCCGCGCGCATGGCGATCCTCAGCGCCGATCTCGCGAAACGGCTGGCACGCGGGTAATTCCCGCCCGCCCTGTTCTTTCGCATGGCCGGCGCCCGCGCGACGCGGCGGTCGTGAACAGGTTCCTCAGTACAATAGCCGGACCCTGTTCACGACCGGCATCCGCCGCCCGACTTCATGGCCCGCCTCATTCCCGACGACTGGAAAAGCCTCGCCGCCACCGGCGCGGCCGAACGCGAGCGCGAGACGCTCGCCGCCCTCGAACACGCGCTGCCGGACAGCTACACCGTCTATCACGGCGTGCACTGGACGCGCGCCGACCAGGGCTTCTCGGTGTTCGGCGAAGCGGCGTTCGTTGTCGTGAGCCCGGCCGGCCGCGTGCTGCTGATCGAGCAGAAGGCCGGCTTCCTGCGCGAAACGCCGAAGGGGCTCGTGAAGGTCTACCTGCAGAAGGAGCGCAATGTCCCGATCCAGCTCGCGCGCACGCAGGAAACGCTGCACCGGCGCCTGACCGCCGCGCTCGGCGCGGGCGTCTACGGTGTCGAGGCGCTGCTGTACTGCCCCGACTACTCGATCCGCGAGACGGCGATCGCCGGCGTCGCGGCCGACCGCATCGTCGACGCGTCGCGCAAGGCGCAGCTTGCGCAGGTGATCCTGCAGATCCTGCCCGAGCACGACGAACCGTTGCCGAACGCGTCGAAGCTGCATCACTTCCTCGCCGACGAGCTGGCGCTCACGCCCGACACGAGCGCGCTGGTCGGCCAGGCCGGCACGCTCGTCACGCGGCTGTCGGGCGGCCTCGCCGCATGGGCACGCCAGCTCGAGTTCACGCCGTTCCGCTTGCGCGTGACGGGCACCGCGGGTTCGGGCAAGACGCAGCTTGCGGTGCAGGCGATGCGCGATGCGGTCGCGGCCGGCCAGCGCGTGCTCTACGTGTGCTTCAACCGCCCGCTCGCCGACTACATCGCGCGCATCGCGCCGCCCGGCGCGAAAATCGCGAACTACCATCAGCTGTGCGACTGGGTGGCCCGCGATGGCGGCTACACGCCCGACTTCGACACGCCCGGCGCGTTCGAGCGGCTCGAGGCGCGCTTCGCGGAAACGCCGATTCCGGAACGCTGGCGCTTTGACGTCCTGATCGTCGACGAAGGGCAGGATTTCCACGCGCCGTGGGCAGCCGCACTGGAGCGCCTGCTGGCACCGGACGGCGCATGGTGGTGGCTGGAAGATCCGCTGCAGAACCTCTACCTGCGCGAACCCGTCGCGCTGCCCGGCTGGGTCACGCTGAAGGCGCTGACGAACTACCGCAGCCCGCGCGACCTGCTCGAATTCGTGCGCGACGTCGTCGGCCGCGTCGAACCGCTCGCAGCCGAGCTGCGCTCGGGCAGCCCGTTCGACGGTTCCGATCCGTCGGTGTCGTCATACGGGGAAGGCGGCGCATCGGGCGACGCGCTCGCCGAAGCCTGCATCGACGCGACCAAGCGCGCGATCACGCATGCGCTGTCGCTCGGGTTCCGCAAGCAGGACATCGCGGTGCTGTCGTATCGCGGCCGCGAAAGCTCGGTGCTCGCCAGGCTCGACCAGCTTGGCCCGCACCGGGTCAAGCGCTTCACGGGCAAGTACGATCTGTTCGGCAACCCTGAATATCGCGAAGGCGACGTGCTGCTCGATTCGATCTACCGCTTCAAGGGCCAATCGGCACCGTGCGTGATCCTGACCGAGATCGACTTCGACACGCTCGATGCGCGTGCGGCACGCAAGCTGTTCGTCGGCGCGACGCGCGCGACGATGAAGCTGCTGCTCGTCGCGTCGTCGCGGGCGGCTGCGCAGCTCACGGCCGATTGATGCGGCGGGTGGCGGGCGGGGCCTCAGGCTGATGGCCCCGCCAGCGGCATCCCGCCACGGATCACGCCACCCGAAACGCCCCCACCGCCCGCCGCAACCCGTCGGCCTGCTCCTCGAGCGACGCCGCGGCAGCGGCCGCCTGCTCGACCAGCGCGGCATTCTGCTGCGACACCTGGTCCATCTGCGACACCGCGCGGTTCACCTGCTCGATCCCGTCGCGCTGCTCGTTCGATGCGGCCGCGATCTCGGTCATGATGCCCGTCACGCGGCCGATCGCCTGCTGGATGTCCTGCATCGTCGTGCCGGCCACGCCGACGAGCCGCGAGCCGTTCGCGACACGTTCGACCGACTCGCCGATCAGCGTGCGGATTTCCTTCGCGGCGGACGCCGAACGCTGCGCGAGCGTGCGGACTTCGCCCGCGACCACCGCGAAGCCGCGGCCCTGCTCGCCCGCGCGCGCGGCTTCGACCGCCGCGTTCAGCGCGAGGATGTTGGTCTGGAATGCAATGCCCTCGATCGTGCCGATGATGTCGGCGACCTTCTGCGAACTCTGGTCGATCTCGTTCATCGTGCCGATCACTTCGCCGACCACCACCGCACCGCGCGTCGCGATCTCGCTCGCGTCGTCCGCGCAGGCCTGTGCCTCGACCGCATGATCGGCGTTCTGCTTCACGGTCGCCGTCAGCTGCTCCATGCTCGCGGCCGTCTCCTGCAGGGCGGACGCCTGCTCCTCGGTGCGCTGCGACAGGTCGGTATTGCCAGCCGCAATCTGGTGCGTCGCGGTCGAGATGGCTTCCGAGCCCTGGCTGACCTGGCGCACCGTATCGGCGAGGCTGCGCTGCATGCCGGTCACGCCCTTGACCAGTTCGGCCATCTCGTCGTGCGACGACCAGCGCACTTCCGACGTCAGGTCGCCGTCCGACAGGCGGCGGAAATGCGACAGCAGCCGGTTCACCGGTTGCGTGATCGCGAAATGCAGGCCGACCGCGCAGCCGAGACACGCGGCGAGACCGAACGCAATGCCGGCGATCGCGCCCGCGCGCATCCAGCCGTAATACGTCTGCGCGGTGTCGTAGACATCCTTGCCGCGCGCGGCCTGGTACGCGTCGAGCGCATCGCTCGCCTGCGTGAGCGCGACCGACAGCGGCGGCGCGACCGTCATCAGCAACCGGTCGGCGTCGTCGCGACGTCCTGCGCGGATCGCGTCGACCAGCGGCTTCAGCGCCTGCTCGACCAGCGCCTGGCGGGCGGCATCGAGTCGCGTCGCGAGCGGGCCTTCATCGCCGTCGTGCGGCATCGCCGCGTAGGCGCGCCACGCGGCGTCGGCCTTGGCAAGATAACTCTCGGCCTTCTTGACGAGATCGGGCACGTCCGGCGCCTCCGGATGCAGCAGCGCGCGATCGAGCGTGGTGCGCACGATCGTCAGGTTCAGGCTCGCGGCGGACAGCGTCGTCTTCGCGGCCATCTGCCGCGTGTAGGCCTCGTCGAGTGCACGGTTCGAGCTTTGCATGCCGGCGAGACCGATCAGGCCCGACGTGACGAGCAGCACGGCGACGAGACCGAGTGTGGAGAAAATCCGCGTGCGGATCGAGAAACGGGAAAACAGGGCGTTCAGGTTCATGACGGGACGTGAGCGATGAAAAGTGCCGCGGTAACCGGTCCGCGGCACTCTGGATTACGGTTTGCCTGCAAAAAACTTGAGTCCGCCCCGCCTTCGGACTGATCGTGATCAATTTCCCGGCCGGCAATCTCCTGTTACCGATGCAACAAATAGAGGCCGGGCAGAAATTGACCAGGCAACTAATTACCTTTATATTTCGGTCAATTCCCTGCCATGGCAGATATCTCAATGAGAACCGATACCCTCCTTGCTCCGCCGGCCGCCGACGCGGCCCGCCGCGACGCGCCGACCGGGCTGATCGTCGCCGCGCTGCTGCTCGTCATGCTGCTGTCCGCGCTCGACCAGACGATCGTTTCGACCGCGCTGCCGACCATCGTCGGCGAGCTCGGCGGCCTCGACCAGCTGTCGTGGGTCGTGACCGCGTACCTGCTTTCCTCGACGGTCGTGCTGCCGCTGTACGGCAAGCTCGGCGACCTGTACGGCCGCAAGATCGTGCTGCAGGCCGCGATCGTGCTGTTTCTCGCCGGCTCCGCGCTGTGCGGCGTCGCGCAGGACATGACGCAGCTGATCGTGCTGCGTGCGCTGCAAGGGCTCGGCGGCGGCGGGCTGATGGTCGTGACGATGGCCGCGATCGGCGACCTGGTGCCGCCCGACCGCCGAGCACGCTATCAGGGGATGTTCGGCGGCGTGTACGGCCTCGCGACGATCGTCGGGCCGCTGCTCGGCGGCTTCCTGGTCGAACACCTGTCATGGCGCTGGATCTTCACGATCAACCTGCCGCTCGGCTTGCTCGCGCTCGCGGTGATTGGCATCGCGTTCCGGCCGCACACCGCGCACGTGAAGCACCGGATCGACTACATGGGCGCGGCGTTCCTCGCGACGGCCCTCACCTGCGTGATCCTGTTCACGAGCGAAGGCGGTTCGCTGCTGCCGTGGTCGTCCCCGCAGCTGTGGATGACGCTCGTGCTCGGGGTGGTCGCGATCGGCGGCTTCATCTACGAGGAGCGTCTCGCGGCCGAGCCGATCATGCCGCTCGAACTGTTCCGCCAGCGCACCTTCGTGCTGATGAGCCTGATCGGTTTCGTCGTCGGCATCGCGCTGTTCGGCTCGGTCACGTTCATTCCGCTGTACCTGCAGGTCGTGAAGGGCTCGACGCCGTCGCAAGCCGGGATGCAGCTGCTGCCGATGATGGGCGGGATGCTCGCGATGTCGGTAGCGAGCGGCCGGCTGATCTCGCGGCTCGGCACCTATCGGCCGTTTCCGATTGCGGGGACGCTGATCGGCGGCGTCGCGATGGCGCTGCTGTCGACGCTGTCGCTCGACACGCCGCTGCCCGCCATGTACGCCTACATGGCGCTGCTCGGGATCGGGCTCGGCATGGTGATGCCGGTGCTGACGCTCGCCGTGCAGAACACGGTCGAATTCCGTCACATGGGTGTCGCGACGTCGGGTGCGACGCTGTTCCGCTCGATCGGCGGCTCGCTCGGCGTCGCCGCGTTCGGTGCGTTGTTCTCGCACGGGCTGCAGTCGCGGATGAAGCAGGCGCTGCCGGCCGGCACCGAGCTGCCGCCCGCGCTGGGCCCGGCCGCCGTGCACCAGTTGCCGGAGGCGGTGCGCGCTGCATACCTGCATGCGTTCGCCGGGTCGTTGCATGTCGTGTATCTCGCCGCGGCGGCCGTGATCGCGATCGCGTTCGTGCTCGCGTGGTTCGTCGAGAGCACGCCACTGCGCAAGCATCACTGACCGGCAGGCGGGCGGCGGCGCGGCGCCAGCGCAGCCGGCGTCGAAGCCGCGAGGCGCGGCCGTCCTGTCGCCTCGCGGTTACCCCGCCACCCGCCGTCACGGCACCAGCACCACCCCGCCCGTCGTCTGCCGCGACTCCAGCAGCCGGTGCGCGTCGGCCGCCTGTTCGAGCGGCAGCCGCGCGCCGATCTCCACATGCATCCCGCCCGCGAGCCGTTCGAGCGTCGCGCGCGCCGCCTCCTGATACCCCGCGACGTCACGCGCAATGAAACCGAGCACGCTCGGCCGCGCCAGCGCGATCGAGCGGGCCGGCCCCAGTTCGTCGAGATCGATCGTCTGTCGCGCACCGATCGCGGCAACCTGCCCGATGCTCGCGACCGTCCCGAATGGCCGGACCGCGCCGAGCGTACGCGTCAGCACGTCGCCGCCGATCCCGTCGATCGCGTAGTCAACGCCCGCGCCGCCGCCGAACGCGCGCGCCGCCGCGACAAAGTCCTCCTCGCGATAGTCGACCACCGCCTCCGCGCCGTACGCGCGCACCAGTGCCGCCTTCGCAGCCGACCCGACCGTACCGATCACCCTCGCGCCGAGTGCGCGCGCCCACTGCGTCGCCAGCAGCCCGACGCCGCCGGCCGCCGCATGCACGAGCACGGTGTCGCCGGCGGCGACCTGCCGCACGCGGCGCAGCAGCATGTAGACGGTGATCCCTTTCAGCAGCCCGGCTGCGGCCGCGTCATCGCTCACGCCGTCCGGCACGGGCACCACCCGCTCGGCAGGCAGCGTGCGCATGCTCGCGTAGCTGCCGGTCGGCAATCCCGCGTACGCCACGCGCTGGCCCGCGACGAGTGCCGTCACGCCGGGCCCGACCGCGTCGACCACGCCGGCCGCCTCGACGCCGAGCGCGTCCGGCAGCGCCGGCAGCGGATGCGCGCCCGTCCTGAAATAGATGTCGACGAAGTTCACGCCGACGGCGGTCTGGCGAATCCGCACCTCGCCGGCGCCGGGCGGCACCACCGGCGCATCGACGCGCCGCAGCACGCCGGCGTCGCCATAGCGGTCGATCCCGATCCGGATGGCGGTGGCAGCTTGGGTCATGACGTTCCTCGCAATCGAATGAAGTGACACGATCATCCCATCGTGCATAATCGATCGGAACCCCCGTTACCCGCCCACCTACTGTGCAAAATTCGACCGATCCAACGCCGGCGTCCGCGCTGCCGATGAACTGGGACGACCTTCGCCATTTCCTCGCGGTGATGCGCGGCGGCAGCCTGTCGGCCGCCGCGCGGGCGCTGCAGGTCCAGCATTCGACGGTCGCGCGGCGCATCGACGCGCTGGAGTCCGCGCTCGGCATCCGGCTGTTCGACCGGCTGCCGCGCGGCTGGCCGCCGACCGACGAAGGGCTGCAGCTCGCCGAGCACGCAGCCCGCGTCGAAGCTGACGTGCACGCGTTCGCGCGCGCCGCGCAGGGGGCGGCGACACTCGACGGCGTCGTGCGCGTATCGGCGTCGCCGGTGTTTGCGAGCCACTTCCTCGCGCCGCGGCTCGCCCGCGCGCAGCGCGCGTGGCCGGCGCTGCGGATCGACCTGATGGGCGAGATGCACGCGGCCAACCTGTACGCGCGCGAAGCTGACCTTGCAGTGCGCCTGTCGCGGCCGAGCGAGCCGGGGCTCGCCGCTCGCCGGCTCGGCACGATGCGCTTCGCGCTGTGCGCGGCGCCGGAATGGGCTGCCGCGCCGCCCGACACGTGGACGTTTCTCGGCTACGACGACGCGCTCGCGCAAATGCCGCAACAGCAGTGGCTCGAACGGTTCGCGGCCGGGCGCCGCTTCGCGTTCGTCGCCAACGATCTCGCCGCGCTGCATCACGCGTGCGTGGCGGGCGCGGGCATCGCGTTGCTGCCGCGCTTTCTCGTCGATACGACGGCCACCGGCGCGGGCACGGGGGCACCGGCCGCGGCCGATGCGTCGTGGTCGGCCGCCGCGCCGCTCGTCGAACTGGCGTCCTTGCCCCGCTGCGATGTCGAGCGCGAGATCTGGCTCGTCGTCCACCCGGACGTGCGCCGGTCGCCGCGCGTGCAGCGCGTCGCCGACGCAATCGCCGACGCGGTTCGCGACGCAGACGGCCACCTGTAGGCATGCCACGCGGCCGACGCCTTTACCGCGCTGCCCGACGGCCGGCATAGTAGCGATTTCGTCCGCCCGCTCCGCCACCATGCCTGCCGCTCCCGCCTGCGTCGTCCGCGACGCGACCGATGCCGATCTCGACGCCATTCACGCGATCTACGCGCACCACGTGCGCCACAGCGTCGCGTCGTTCGAGGAGACGCCGCCCGACGTCGACGCGTTGCGCGCGCGTCGCGACGCGGTGCTGCGCGACGGGCTGCCGTATCTCGTCGCCGAATGCGACGGCCGCATCGCCGGCTACGCGTATGCGACGCCGTACCGCACGCGCAGCGCGTACCGCCACACGATCGAGGATTCGATCTACATCGACGACACGCAGCGCGGCCGCGGCATCGGCCGCGCGCTGCTCGCGGCACTGATCGCGCGGTGCGAGGCCGGCCCGTGGCGGCAGATGATCGCGGTGATCGCCGACGGCGGCACCGGCGGCTCGACGTCGCTGCACCGCGCGTTCGGTTTCGAGCCGGCCGGCGTGCTGAAGGCGGTCGGTTTCAAGCACGGCCGCTGGATCGATACCGCGCTGCTGCAGCGCGCGCTCGGCACCGGCGCACGCACGCTCCCCGCCTCGCCCGAGCCTGTCGCGTCGCGCTAGAATGGCCGCATGTCAAAACAGACTCCAACCACGCCTGACGAGGCCACCGCGGATTCCCGCAACGAATACACGGTCGACGAACTCGCGCGCGTGTCCGACACGACCGTGCGCAACGTTCGTGCATATCAGGATCGCGGGTTGCTCGCGCCGCCCGAGAAGCGCGGGCGCGTCGGGATCTACGACGACACGCACGTCGCACGCCTGAAGCTGATCAACCACCTGCTCGCGCGCGGCTACACGCTGTCGAACATCCAGGATCTGATCAAGGCGATCGACGAAGGCCACGACCTGCGCTCGATCCTCGGCCTGGAAAACGCAATCGGCGGCCGCTGGTCGCACGAACTGCCGAAAACCTACTCGCTGGCCGCGCTCGCACAGATGTTCGGCCCGCAGACGGCGTCGCAGTTGTCGCGCGTGACCGAACTCGGTCTGCTCGAACGGCGCGGCCTGTCGTTCGTCGCGAAAAGCCCCGCGCTGCTCGAAGCGGCCGCCGCGATGACGAAGGAAGGCATCCCGCCGCGCGAGCTGCTCGACGTGATCAGCCTCGCGCGGCCGCACTTCGACGCGATCGCGCGACTGCTCGTCGATCTCGTCGTGAAACGGCTCGACCGCTACGACGAAGGCACGCTGCCGCCTGCCAACGACGTGCCCGCGCTCGTCGATGCAATCTGGCGCCTGCGCCCGCTCGCGGCCGCATTCGTCGAAGGCGAGACGAACCGCGCGCTCGAGAACGCGGCGAGTGCATATCTCGGCGGCCGCGTCGCGACGATCCTCGACAAGAAACTCAGCGACGAAGCGGCGCGACAGGCGGGCGCTACGGAGCCGAAAGACGGCGAAGGCAAATAAGCCAACGCGGCGGCGGGTTCGCGGCGGCCCCTGCGCCAAGCGAAGCGAAGCGACGCACGCACCCTCTGCGATCACGAAACAGCCGGCGGCACGCGATGCCTGCCGGCTGTTTTTTATCCCACCGCCCCGCGCGCCCTAGAAGGATTCGCCGGTTTTCCTGCCCCCGTTCTTCCGGATAATGGCCTGCAGCCGCGCCCCCAACGGCGCGCCGTCCACCGCAGACAACAACAATCCGGAGACACCCGCCTTGCTCGCCACGCTTCCCGCCACCTATCGCCGGCTCTGGCCGCTCGCCGTCGCCGCCGCGCTGCTGTACGGGCTTTCGCTCGCCGCCGCGCCCTATCCCGGCCAGGCCGTCGCGAAAGCCGCGATGGGCATCCTGCTGCTCGCGGCCGGCAGCACCTGCGCCGCGCCGCGCGAACGCGCGTGGCTGTGCGCAGCGCTTGCCACGGCCGTGCTAGGCGACGTGCTGCTCGCGCTGCCCGACTGGCCGCTGTCGTTCGTCCTCGGTCTCGGCGCATTCCTGCTCACGCACCTGTGCTACTGCGCGATCTTCTTCCGCTGGCGCGCGCGGCCGCACGGCTGGCGCATCGCCGCGCGGATCGGACTGTGGATCGCCGCGCCGGCGTTCTACGCGGCGTTCCTCCCGCACCTCGGCGAGCTGCTCGCGCCGGTCGCCGTCTACATGCTCGTGCTGTGCGCGATGGCGAGCTTCGCGCTCGCGGCCCGCACGCACGGCCCGCTGGTCGCCGTGGGCAGCCTGATCTTCGTCGGCTCCGACACGCTGATCGGTGTCGGGCGCTTCCTCGGCGGCTTTCCCGGCATCGACTACTTGATCTGGGGCCTCTACGCGCTCGCGCAGGTCACGATCGTGGCCGGGGTTTTCCATGAGACGGCCACCCGTCCGATGCGTCCCTGATTGTGTTTCAAACAGGTCGCCGCGCGTCGGCGGCCTGATCGCCTTCCTCTTACGCCCTGCCGACGGCCGTTTCCGCCCCTTCCGCGATGCGGAAACCGCACCGTTCCAAACCCCGCTCAGCCTTTTCCCGCACGGCTTCCGGCCCTTAGAGCGCCGCTTCTAGCCTCTTGCGGTTTCCGGGTTCACCCACTATCGTTACATCAAACAATGTAACATTCCAAAATGAGCCAAATCGGAGACACCCGGATGAATGCTCGCACGTTGCCTTTCGGCCCGCCCGGCCATGACGGCCCGGACGAAACCACCGACATCGCCATCATCGGCACCGGCTTCGCCGGTCTCGGGATGGCCATCCGCCTGCGGCAGACAGGCGTGACCGACTTCGTCGTCCTCGAGAAGGCTGCGTCGGTCGGCGGCACGTGGCGCGACAATCATTACCCCGGGTGTGCATGCGACGTGCAATCGCACGTCTATTCGTTCTCGTTCGCGCCGAACCCGCGCTGGACGCGCATGTTCGCGCCGCAGCCGGAGATCCGCGCGTACCTGGAAGACTGCGTGCAGCGCTTCGGCGTCGGCCCGCACCTGCGCCTGAACCACGAGCTGCAGCGCGCCGAATACGACGAAGCCGCGCAGCGCTGGCGCCTCACGTTCGCGAACGGCAAGCGGCTGTCGGCGCGTGTGCTGGTGTCGGGGATGGGCGGCCTGTCGCGCGCCGCGCTGCCGGCGATTCCCGGCGTCGAGAATTTCCAGGGCCGCGCGTTCCATTCGCAGCAGTGGGATCACGACTACGCGCTCGACGGCAAGCGCGTCGCGGTGATCGGCACCGGCGCGAGCGCGATCCAGTTCGTGCCGCAGATCGCACCGCGCGTAAAGGAACTCGCGCTGTTCCAGCGCACGCCGCCGTGGATCATGCCGAAGCCCGACCGCAACCTGACCGGGCTCGAGAAATGGTTGTTCCGCGCGCTGCCGTTCACGCAGAAGGCCGTGCGCAGCAGCATCTACTGGATGCTCGAATCGCGCGTGCTCGGCTTCGCGATCCATCCGTCGCTGATGAAGAACGTGCAGAAGCTCGCGCTGCGCCATATCCGCAAGCAGATTCCCGATCCGGAGCTGCGCCGTGCGGTCACGCCGAACTACACGCTCGGCTGCAAGCGCGTGCTGATCTCGAACGACTACTACCCGGCGCTGTCGCGCAAGAACGTCGACGTGATCACGACCGGCATCGACCACATCGAAGCCGACGCGGTCGTGACGACCGATGGCAAGCGTCATGAAGTCGACTGCCTGATCTACGGCACGGGATTCCAGGTCGCCGACCCGTATCCGCGCGGCGCGATCATCGGCCGCGGCGGGCTCGACATCGTCGACGCCTGGCGCGACGGCGCGCACGCATATCTCGGCACGACGCTGCCGGGCTACCCGAACTTCTTCATGATCGTCGGCCCGAACACCGGCCTCGGCCACAACTCGATGGTGTTCATGATCGAGTCGCAGATCGAATACATCCTCGGCGCGCTGCAGGCGATGCACCGCGAGCGCGCGGACGCGATCGAGGTACGCCCGCTCGTCGAGGCGCAGTTCAACAGCGACCTGCAGGGCAAGCTCAAGAAGGCGATCTGGTCGACTGGCGGCTGCAAGAGCTGGTACCTCGATCCGCGCACCGGCAAGAACACGACGCTGTGGCCGGGCTTCACCTGGCGCTTCCGCCAGGCTACCGCCCGCTTCTCGATCGCCGATTACCACGCATATCGCGCGCCGCACTACGACACCGGCGCGCGGCCCGTCGCCGCGCCCGCCGCTTCCGCCGAAGCGGCCTGAGTCAGACAAGGAGCCAACGACATGAGAGATTTCGCCAACAAGGTCGCCGCGATCACGGGCGCAGGCTCGGGCATGGGCCGCTCGCTCGCGGTGCAGCTCGCGCAGGCCGGCTGCCACGTGTCGCTAGCCGACAAGAACGGCGTCGGCCTCGCCGAAACCGAGCGGATCGTCCGCGCGATCGCACCGAAGGTGCGCGTATCGACGCGCGTGCTCGACGTCGGCGACCGCGACGCGATGTTCGCGTGGGCCGACGACACCGCGCAGGAACACGGCAAGGTCAACCTGATCTTCAACAACGCGGGCGTCGCGCTGTCGAGCACGATCGAAGGGATGGAATACAGCGATCTCGAGTGGATCGTGAACATCAACTTCTGGGGCGTCGTGCATGGCACGAAGGCGTTCCTGCCGCACCTGAAGGCATCGGGCGACGGCCACGTGATCAACACGTCGAGCATCTTCGGGATCTTCGCGCAACCGGGCATGAGCGGCTACAACGCGACCAAGTTCGCGGTGCGCGGCTTCACCGAATCGCTGCGCCAGGAACTCGACATGATGAAGTGCGGCGTGTCGGCCACGTGCGTGCACCCGGGCGGCATCCGCACCAACATCGCGCAGTCGAGCCGCGTCGCGAAGAACATGGTCGGCTTCATCGTCGAGAGCGAGCAGCAAGGCAAGGACAGCTTCGAGAAGTTCTTCATCACGACCGCCGACGACGCTGCGCGCACGATCCTCGCCGGTGTGCGCAAGAACAAGCGCCGCGTGCTGATCGGCCGCGACGCGAAGGGGGCGGACTGGATGGCGCGCATCCTGCCGGCCGCTTACCAGGCGCTCGTCGTGCTCGCGACGCGCCGCGAGGCCGCGAAGGCCCGCCGCGCAGCCGCCCGGCACGGCGCACCGACGGCCGCACCGCTGCATGCCACCTACAACAACGCAGGCAATCAGGGAGGAGAACAATCATGACGACCCCGAACATGATGCCGGTGCGGCGCGACATCCGTTTCGCGCTACCGCCCGAACACGCGAAGGACTGGCACGTGCAGGGCGTGCCGGTCACGCACTTCATGAACGCGCTGTCGTTGCTGTTCCCGGCGGGCGAGCGCTTCTTCATGGATTCGGTGCGTAACTACCGCGACCGGATCGAGGATCCCGAGCTGAAGAAACAGGTGCTCGGCTTCATCGGCCAGGAAGCGATGCACACGCGCGAGCACATCGAATACAACGACCTGCTGCAATCGTCCGGGCTGCCCGCGCACAAGCTCGACAAGCGGCTGTGGACGATCCTCGGCTTCTTCAAGAAGACGCTGCCGCATTCGATGCAGCTCGCGATCACGATCGCGCTCGAGCACTACACGGCGATCCTCGCGAACCAGCTGCTGTCTGGCCACGAGCACCGGATCGACGGCTCGGTCGAAGGCTACCAGCAGATGTGGATGTGGCACGCGATGGAGGAAACCGAACACAAGGCGGTGTCGTACGACGTATGGAACGCCGTGATGAAGCCGGGCCTCGGCAGCTACCTGCTGCGCACCAGCACGATGCTGCTGACGACCGCGCTGTTCTGGACGATCGTGTTCGACTTCCACGTGCGGCTGATGCTGTCGCACCGCCGCAAGCACGGCGGGTTCGGTGGCATGTGGCGTCTCGTGAAGTATCTGTACAGCCCGAGAACCGGCGTGTTCCCGAGCATCGCGCGCGAATGGCTCGACTACTTCCGCCCGGGCTTCCACCCGTGGGACCACGACAACCACCAGTACCTGCAGGGGCTCGACACGTTGCTCGCGAACATCGACGCGACCAACGCGCGCCATGCGGCGCAGGCCGCCCCGCGCCGCGTGCCGCTGCATCCGGTTGCGCAGGCATGACGTCATGGCGCGCGCCCACGAGATGCTGACCGTCCATTCCGGCGACGTGAAACTCGCCGTCTATGTCAGCGGCCCGCGTCGCGCGCCGCCGCTGATCCTCGTGCACGGCTATCCCGATTCGGCGGCCGTGTGGGCGCCGATCCGCGCGCGGCTCGCGAAGCGCTACCGCGTGATCGCCTACGACGTGCGCGGCGCCGGCGCGTCCGATGCGCCGCGCCGCCGCGCGGACTACGCGCTCGCGCGGCTCGCCGACGACCTGAAGGCCGTCGCCGACGCGACCTGCGGCAACCGGCCGTTCCATCTCGTCGGCCACGACTGGGGGTCGATCCAGTGCTGGGAGGCCGTGACCGATCCTGCGTTCCGCGGCCGGATCGCGTCGTATACGTCGATCTCCGGCCCGTGCCTCGACCACGTGTTCCGCGCGAAGATGCGGCTCAAGCAAAGCCTGAAGTCGTGGTATATCGCGTTCTTCCACCTGCCGGTCGTGCCGTCGCTGGTCTGGCGGCTCGGCGGCGCTGCGCTGTGGCCGCGCTGGCTGCAGTTGACCGAGCGCGTGCGGCCGGAGCGCGATCCCGCGCAGTTGAAGAACGCGCTGAACGGGTTGCAGCTCTACCGCGCGAATTTCCTGGCGCGGGCGAGAAAGCCGCGCGAGCGGTATGCGCAGGCGCCGGTGCAAATCCTCGTGCCGGTGCGCGACCGCTACGTGACGCCCGAGATGTCGGTCGATCTCGACCGCTGGCTCGGCGAGCACGTGCGCGAGGAAATCGACGGCGCGCACTGGGTCGTGGTGCGCAATCCGGAGTTGATCGCGGCGCGGATCGACCGGTTTGCGGCGGCGCATGAAAGGCCGGCGGTTGCGGCAGCGCCAGCGGCAGCGCGAGCCGCGGTTCAGCGCAACGTCGGCAGGCGTCTGAACAGCGTTACGTAGTCGATCACGAGCCCGTCGGTGTCGATGTCCATCTCCGCCGTGAAATACTTGATCCGGCCACATGGCAACCCGAATATCGGGAAGCTGCTGCCATTTCGGTAGGAGCTTCAGCTTGGCCAGCATTTCCTCAAAGGTGAGCGTGGGTTTCAGGTCGGACATCAGTTCGTCATCTCCAGCATGAGGTCTGGCTGGGTAAAGGCGTTGGGCCAATAGCGCACCACGGTATTGCCAAGCCGGTTACGGGCTTCCAGGCGGAGGTAGCCGTTGCCAACCTTGATCGCGATTTTCTCGGGATCGTCGAAAGCGCTCTCGGTCATCAGACCAAAGACCACCTTCCGGGTCACCTGATAGGCACCGATCTGTGGTGAAGAGCGGGGTCAGGTTTACGTCCTGCTCGGCCGCCGGGTCGGAAGTTAGCCCGCCCCCGTTCTTGAAATGCGGCTCGCCGTGAGGGCTGTCTGGCCTCGTGTCACTCCACCAGCCATCCGGCCTCGCCTTCGACCAGGGTACCGCCATGGCTGGTGGTATCGCCCTGGCGCGCCACCGGCTGGCCTTCGATCTCCGTGCCGCTCGAGCCGGTTTGAATCACCGCGCCGCAACTGATGAGGTCGCCCACACGTGCCACAGCTCGGCCGTTGATGGCGGCCGACTTGGCGCCGCTGACGACGGTGCCGTCGCCATGGATAGGACAGCTATGTCGGTGACCGACGAGTACGACAGGTCGCATATCAATCTCTTTATGGTTAGGACTACTGGTTCATCACGATGTGACTATGCGTCGGAAGTAAGCCAAACCCAGTTCGTTGAGGATCGGTGGATATCCATGGGCGTCATGGCGCGGTGCGCGACTCGCGGTCCATGGCGGGCGGCCATTCCACCTTGGGCGCCAGCCGCAGTGCCAGGTTGTAGGGCGGCACGTCGTTGACGTCGCGCGAATCGACTTCGCTGGGATTCAGTCCGCAGCATCCGTGCTGCATATAGGCGCACACATAGGCCCATACGTTGCTGGTGTTGCCGGCACGCGAACTCAGCTCGAAGCGGTCGATAACGTCATGGGTCCCGGGCTTGACCACGGCGATGGAGACGCCCTCCTTGATGATCAGGGCGCCGTTGGCGGTCGCCCCGCGCACCTTCCATTGCTCCGCGCGCAGGTCGTCCCAATCGTAGCTCGCCGTGGTGACGTACCAGCGGGTGAAGGGATTCCACCATACGTAGTGAAAGCCGTAGACGTAGACCTTGCGGCGGGCACGGTTGAAGCGTATGGGTAGATCGCGAGGAGGAGCAACATCAGCACGAATGGCAAATAGCATTGCCCATATACATAAAGAAGTGGTAATTATCGCGAAGAGCGAACCAAATATAGCTTGCCCATCAGCATGAAATAGTGGGGCAGAAATCGCACGAGCCATATTCTTTAAGCTTAGGACTAGCCAAATTGCAGGAAATACTGAAAGACACAACATAATCCCTCGCATGCCTAACGTATTGCGTGGCAATTCCAAGCATATGGAGTTGAGAGATGTGGGCGCGAACCAACGCAAGGCCGGTGCTTCTTCGATCGGATCGTTAGGTGCAGGCAGGTCGCGCTGCCAACCAGTACATGGTGGGGCGAGCTTCGGATTACCCATTACGCCACCTCCGTCAGGGTGACTTCGGCGAAACCGATTTCGTCGCTCTTATCTGGCCAGTAAGTGATCTTTAGTGTGGCTGACTGAATGCCGTGAATGGGTTCCAGTTCGTAGCGGCCGCTGAGTACCGGACTACTCTTGGTAGGTTGGCTTTCCTTCACTAGGGCGTAATCCGGCCGGGCGATGGCCGTTGGCTTGACCGGATTGCCGTCGTCGTTCACATGGATCGAAGCTATAACTTGCGTGCTAATTGTCGGTGCACGTCGGCCGTCCCGACCCAAGCCAAAGCGTTGCACCTCCAGGGTAAAACGGTAGCGCGAGTAGGCGGGGTCGTAGCCAGGCACCACTATGCGATAGACGAGGTCGGTACCCGCCCCCACGCCCCCCGTATTCTTCAACACTTCAATGTCGGCCGTAAGCATGGCGCTGTTATCCATCAAGCGCGGGGCACGTTCGAATCCAATGGCGACCTCCATGCCCAGCACCGCCGCGTTGAGTGCGGCAATGGCGCTGTTCATGGTCCTCGCGATTTCGACAGGTCCATCAGTAGGCTTGACGTCCCAACGTCGGTGTTTGTCACCACTGCCGAAATGGCTGTACCTGGCCCAAAGTTCAAGCGAAGTGGATTCCTGGCTTTTGGCGATTTGCACCACGACAAAGGCAGCGAGGCCCAAGACGACCCCAACACCTAGTGCTCCCATGAGGACTCCTGCTCCAATTGCCCCGTAGAAACTTGCAATACCACCGGCAATTGAAAGACCGGCGGCAAATTGGTAGCTAGTTTCTGCGTTGCTATCACCAACTTTTTCGACTCGTGCTGCCGCCGCCATATTCGCAGCCCCATCCGCAATCCCCCCCAACGCCGCAATCACGCCCCTCGCCCTCATCATCTTCTCGCCCATCCCCACCACCTTGGCCAGCCGCGGCGTATCCACGGCCCCCCAGCGCCGAGCGAAGTCTTGCGCCGCGTCAGCCGGCACCTTGATGGCCATGCCAGCCCCTTCCACGCCCGCCCCCATCAGCCCGACCGCGGCGCCGTAGAAGGCGGCAACCACCTCCGAATGACGGTCGCCGATCTTGGCGTCCAGGTCGGCGAGCGAGCTTTTCAGGCTGTCGTGCAGGAAGTACAGGCTGATGAGGGACAGGCCACCGTCGACGCCCGTGACCGACAGGCGCTTGAGGCCGGCCAGGCTGCTGCCGGCGAAGCGACGCGCGCTGGCGCCGGTGACCTGAAGGCCCTTCAGCACGTTTTGGGCCGCAGGCTCCAGGTTCTTGAGGCCCGCCTTGATCTGACGCAGGGCGGCCTTGGCCTCGTGCTGGGCATCGCGGCCCAGGACGCCAGCTGCCCGCTTGACGTCGCGGCCCGCTGCGCCAATGTCACGCTGCATACAGGTGAGGCGCTGCTTGACCTCCTCGGCCGTGCCATGCGTCCACACCGTGACATCGATCAGTACGTTGCGCAGCGCGCTGTCGGGGATGGCGATCAGGCCGCTGAAGACCATCGCGCGCACGCGCCGGGCGGCGGTGCCCTCGGCCGCCTCGGTGATGCTGCGCAACTCTTTGGCAATCAGGTTGAAGCACTCGCCCACCGTGAGTTGCACCTTGACCTGAGTGAGCCGTGCGTTGCTGTACAGCCAGCCCGCACCGACATAGAGATAATCGAGGGCAGCCTTGACGCCTTGTCCTAGCTGCTTGTCCAGCCGACCGGCTGCGCTGTGCATGGCGACCAGCAGATGATCGGCGGCGTCCACCGTGGCGCGCTCGCGCCAGCGCGCCACCTCGTCGCTGCCGACAAGGCCCTTGAGGGTATCGAAGTACTTTTTGCCCGCGTCGTTCGGCATGGCGCCTGCGCCCAGCAATGGCGCAAACGCCCGATACAGGCTGGTCTGCTGGCCTTGCAGCGCGATATAGGCGGGGCTGAGCGGATCGGTCAGCAACTGCTGCCACACTTTGCCGCTCGGCCCGAGCACTTCGGCCGCGTGCGCTTGGCCCGGCGTTGCTGGCGGCGGCGGAGCTGGCATGGCGTCGGTCACGCCGCCGGCCAGGCAGTCCGCCACGGTCCTCAAGCGACAGCCGACCGAGCGCGCTACGACATCCGTGTAGTCCAGCGCGACGATCCGCTTCCAGGCGGCACTGTCGATCTGCGTCGCCCAGTCTGTCGCGTACGCATCGATGCGTTGCTGGAACTGGGCCTGGGCATCGTCGTACAGCCGCTGGAACGCGGCCCGTCCGTCCGCGCCTCCCTCCCGGTAGCGCTCTTCCAGGCGCTTGACCCTGCTGCGGGTCTTGCCCTTGACGATATCCGCACGCTCTTCGGCCGGATCGCGGAAGACGGGCGGCGCCCCCATTTCGCTGTGACACCAGAACTCTGTATTGTCCGCCGTCTCCGCATCCACGCGCTGCGCGATCAGCGCTTTGATGCCCAGCAGAGCCTGTGAGGTCAGGAACTTGTATCGCCGGCTGGGTAGCTCGGCCCAGCGTTGCATAGCCGTGCGTACGGACAAACGCAGATTGTCGAGTTCGTGGGCCATGCCAACGGGATCGGACAGGATCACGCCGGCGACGCCTTGCGCCACCCCTTCCTGCTTCTCGAGGATGCGCAGATAGTCGCGCATTGCCTGCAAACGGTCTTGCCGCGGATACCAGCCGTGCACGCTGCCGAAATCGTCCGTGCCACTGGCGTACTCGGCCACGTGCGCCGCCAGGGCATGGGCGTGCTCGAGTGCGAGCGCGTGCCCCTTGGCGGTAGGGTCGGCCTTGACCGCGGCCAGCTCGATCTCGACGAAACGCTGGCGGTAGTCGGCTGGTAGCGCCGTGCCATCGGTGCGCTTGCCGGTCTTGTAGGCATCGAGCACGGCGCTTGGCCATGGGTCTTGCGCAAAGGCAATCCACGCCGTGCGATGCGCACGCGTGTCGAGGCGCAGGAACGAGGCGCGCAGGTCGTGCCCCGCGTCGAGACACTGCTTGGAAAGCGGCGCGGGTCGACTGCGCGGCATCTCATACGGGTTGAATTGCCGCAGGAAGCCTTCGGGTGTGACTTGGTAGGCTTGCCACTGTTTTCTATCGAGCAAGACGTACACGTAGCCTTCGCGGAGCGTGCGCAGCGACGATTGGATGGATGCATCGCTGGGTGGATCGATTTTCGTCAGGGACTGGTGTGTGGGAATCACCGCCTTGCGCAGCAGCAAGAGAGGCAGGCCGGTTCGCTCGCAGGTGCGGCAAACACCCGGCGCCGCAGGACAGGTTTCCGCCACGGCGGTACTCAAACGTTGGCTGGTACTACTCATGTTGCGCTCCATGCCGCGTCAAGTTCGTCGGCGATGTGCTGCCACATCGCGTCGGTCCAGCGGTCGAAGTCATCCGACAGAGGGGTGTTGCCGCACGCGGCCCGTTCGATGCTGGCCCGCACTTGGGGATGCTCATGCAGCCGCGGGTGGATTCGCAGGCTATGGAGTCCCAGAATCAAGATGTCGCGATGGTCACGCAGGCCCAGCGTGTGGGCCGCCCGGACAGCACGGTAAGCCACGGCGGTAACCTGCTGGGGTGTGAGCTCAGCGCCCGGGTTTCGGAGATGGGCGTTGTCGAACGATGCTTCGCGCACGCGTTGCCACGCGGCCTGGATATCGGCGATCAAGGGAGCCGAGCGCTGGGCGAACCAGGTGTGTTCGGAGTCGTTGGTGGAGTGGTGGTCAGGCTTGCCTTCGAGCAACGTTATGCTGGCTCCGCTCAAACAAATCAACCAGTGGCGCAGCGGCCAGAGGCTGCCCGCCATGCGACACGCGGCCCACAATTCCATCCGAATTGGTTCAAAGAGGGGAATAAAACCCCGACCTTCGGGACCGGACGCATAGCGGCATAGCGACAGGATATGCGCGGCCACTTCCTCGGGCGTCAACGGGGCGGCAATCAGGCCGCAGACATAGCGCTTGCGATAATAAGTATCACGGCGCATGGCGGCTTCGATCTGGGACAGCAGGGAACGCTCCGCCTCTTCTCCCGGCTGCGCCAAGGTGAGCAAGACAGGGCACGCTCCGGGGCTATGTGCAAGATCGACACGCAGCACGCGAATGCATGCCTCGCTGCCGAGTCGTTCGCGCAGCGAATCGACATGCAGCGGGTCGTCTGCATCGCACTCGGCCAGCGGATCGAGCAGGAGACAGAGGTAGTCTTCCTTGTGGCGCTGTTCGGTGGCAAACCGATACAGGAGATCGTGATTCATCGCTGTTTTTCCACGCAATCGGCCAATAGGCCCTTGATGGGGGCGCCGTCGAAAGCCAGGCCGTTACCGGCACCTCCACTATCCTGCGTGAGCGGCCCCTTCAAACGAATCGCCACGACATCCAGCGTGATCCCACCGCCGTCGATGCGCACGGTACCGCCCGGGCCTTTGACTTCCAAGACCTCGGCAGCATGGATTTCATAGACCTTGGTGCGATGCCGAATGGCCTGCCCGGCCTCCAGCTCGGCATGGCCCTGCACGCGCTGTTCCAGATGCCCGCCGATGTCTGCGGTATGGTTGGCCGCCGTTTTGTCGCGACGATGGTTGCCATTCTCTTCGGTGCGGTCCTTGCCCGTGTGGATGGTGTGGTTGCGGCCGATGGTCAGGAAGTCGTCCTGCCCGATGTCGTGGCGACGGTCCTGACCTATGGTGACCTGCTCGTCGTGGCCAACGGTTTCTTTGCGGTCGTTGCCGATGGCGATGGTTTCGTCGTGCTCGACCTGCTCGCCGCGGTCGTTGCCGACGAAGGTGGTTTCGTCGTGGTTGACGTGGATGTTCTGATCGCGCTGCGCGTGGACGTAGATTTCCTCCTGATCGGCCTCGTCCTCGAAGCGCAGTTCGTTGTAGCCCTCGCCCTTGTGCGTCTGGCTTTTGATCGTCATCCGCGTCTTGTGTCGCGGCAGTTCGTACGGCGGCAACTGCAGGCGGTTGTAGACCCGCCCGATGATGATCGGCTGGTCCGGATCGCCATCCAAGTTGCTCACGATCACTTCCTGCCCGATGCGCGGGATGGCCATATGCCCCCACGTCGCGCCAGCCCAATTCTGCGCCACGCGAATCCAGCACGAGCTATGCTCGTCGTGCTTGCCCTCGCGATCCCACGGGAACTGCACCTTCACCCGGCCGTACTCGTCGGTGTAGATCTCTTCGCCTTCGGGGCCGACCACCGTCGCCGGCTGCGGGCCGTCGATGCGTGGGCGCGGCAGCGGCTCGGCACGCCATTCGGCATCGTCAGGCACCAGCACCGCTTCGTAGCCGTAGTGCGTGCCCTGCTGCGCATCGGCGCTCTCCTCCGCCTGGCTGGTGGTCTGCTCGCCGTGATGGACGAGGCTGACCGGGCGCCAGCCGCGGTTCATGTCGTCGCGCGGGTGGCCGGTGAGGTCGAACGCGATGCCGGGTTGCAGACGCGCATCGTCGCCGCTCACACTGGCCATACGCGCATCGCGGCGGTGGCCGCGCAGGCGGTCCTGCGTAAAGGCCTTGCCGCTGGCTTCATGCTTGTAGCGGCCCGGGTAGTCGTAGCGCGCGTAGCCGCGCCCTTGGTGATCGAGATTGGTGCCCTCGCGTGGGTATTCGTGCGGGTAGCGTGGGCTCTTGAAGGTGTAGTCGCGCTGCACCTGGCGCGCGGTGCGCACGTTCTCGGTGTAGGCAAACGTGCGCAGACTCGGCTCGGGCTGGTCACCACCGGGCATGGGGTTGTACCGCACCGGCTCGCCCTGCTGCCGGCCGAAGATAAACAGGCGATCGCAGTGGATCAGGTGGTGACTGTCGGCCTTGTGCTGGAATGCGTAGAAGAAGCCCTCTTCGCGCAAGACGCGCTCGATGAAGTCGTAGTCGGTGTCGCCCGCCTGCACGCAGTACTCGCGCGCAAGGTGCTCGGCGGTCGCGCGCTGCTCGTAATCCAGCGTCTGGTGATGCGCCTTGAGCACGGCCTGCGCAATCTCTGGAACGCTCAGCGTCTGGAAGATGCGCCAATCCGACGACAGCTTCAGGCGCGCTAAGCGCGGCTCGACCACGGCCGAATAGCGAGTGCGTCGAAAGCCCGTGTCGCCTTGCACGAAACTCGACACCGCGCCGTGGACATAGCGCACGGGCAAGCCGCCCTGCCAAATCGTGAGCAGGCCATTGCGGTCGAGCACCTGACCGAAGTCGATGGCGGGATTCGCGCTGGCGAGCTCCACTTGCAACAGGAAGGTCTCGGACAAGTCTTCGTGCAGTGTGAACTCCACCACTTCGAATGACTCGTCGCCGGCGGCGAAGGTAAAGCGCAGGTCGGATTGCGTGGGCATAGTTAAGCTCCCTGCCAAGACAAGCCTATCTCGTCATGCGGCGACGGATAGGCGGTCACGAGTGAAGTCCACCGCACAAACCAGCTCGGAACTGTCGCCAACCCGGCCAATCTCATTTGGATACCTATGTATTTACTACGCTTCCCTTCGGAACAACTGCTCGTGTCAGCGATATGGGAACACTCTACTTTTGCCGTGCGATTTGTGCTCATCGTCTTGCAGGTCATTCGGCACGCTGTTCCACACGGACACGTTCAGCAGAGCTGACCCTCCAGTCTGTCTCGCTTCAGTGAGCAACGCGATCGCCATCCTTCGAGAGTCGTCGATGGCGCTTGGCAGTGCGCGATAGACGTCCAGTAGCGATGGTCAGCCACTGAGACGCTCACGTCTATGGGACTAATCTGAAAATCGATTGCCATACAAAGCGAAGCACTGTCCAACGGCAAATCAGCCTGTAGCAGGCGTTTGCGTAGGGCAGTTGAGCCTGAATCGAGAAAATCGTCGTGGGAACTGACTGTCGACAGGCGGCAGGCTATCGGGGATGGTTGATCATCTGTCGGATGATCATCGACTTGCACGAAACAAGAATACGCACCGCCAAACAAATGCGAGCCATACTCGAAGACACAGAGACATCGGATTTTGTGCCTGCAACCAGCGCCCACGCGCGTTGTGCATGGAGCACCTCGGTGTTAGGTCGGCTGCATTATTGCCAGATGACGCGCCCCCAATCGGGGCTGGTACTGTGCTATCTGCGGTGCTTCTGCGGCTTTAGCCGCGTACGTCAACCGGCGTGTGCCGTCGCTGGTTCAGCCGTCGCGAACGCCGCGGTTCAGCGCCCCGTCGGCGCCGGCAGGCGTCTGAACAGCGTTTCGTAGTCGATCACGAGCCCGTCGGCGTCGATGTCCAGCTCCGCCGTGAAATTCCGGAAGATGCCTTCGTAGCGGTAGCGCCGGTCGGGCTCGATGCACGCGTACGCCTGCTTGACCGGCATGACGGTCAGGTCCGGCGTCGAGATGTATGCGACGTCGATCGGCCGCCGCTCGCCGCGCGCGAGACCGAGGCGGCCGATCGGCAGCGAATTCGTGAATGGCGTCGCCGCGATGTCGATGTCGACGCAGCCATCCAGTTCCGGCAGCGCACGGCCTGAACCGTCGCGCCAGTGCCCGTCGCCGTCGCCGCGCAGTTCGAGCGTGCCGCCGCCCATCACCTTGAGCACCGCGGACGTCACGCGCCAGCGCGGATCGCACTGGACGCGATACGCGAGCCCGTACGCGCGGCCGTACCGCTGGCCGACCACCGCGCTTTCTACGACGATGCCGCCGCCACCCCGGTCGAACGTCAGATGTTCGACTCCGTCGCCTTCGAGCGACGCCCAACGCACCTCGCGCATTCTTTCGCCTCCCGGTTGGTCCGATGCAGGGCATCGTCGCACCAATCGCCGATCGAAGACGTAAGCCACGACGCGTGCTTGCGCCCAAAGAGCCGGTCATTACCCGAATTCGCTGCCAACACCAACAATCCGCCCGAAAACACCAATGCAGCAGTCCCGCGGGCATCGCCATTCCCCAATTCGGGGCATCAATCACAAATCCCGAGTATCCAGAATTCCCTATTCCGGTGCATGAGATTGTGTCCTATGCTCGCGGCTCGTCCTGTTCCACCGCCGCCATGCCTACCGCCCGCCCCGCTTCGCCGTCGATCGACCTGCGCATCCTGCTGCGCAGCATCGGACAGATCGTGCTGCAGGCGAACGCGTTCACCGGCGCGACGCTGGTTGCCGCACTCGCGCTGACCGACCTGCGGCTCGCGTGCGCGGCGCTGGTCGGCGCGGCCGCCGCCAACCTGACCGCGGCGCTGACCGGCGCGGCGCGCCGCGACGTCGAACAGGGTTTGCACGGCTTCAACGGCGCGCTCGCCGCGCTGGTGGCCGTGATCTTTTCCCCCGCGCCGCTCGCCGCGCTCGCGCTGGTGCCGCTCGCCGCAATCGGCGCCGCGCTCGTGCAGCGTGCGATGCGCACCCCGCTCGCGAAATGGCGCCAGTGCCCGTATTCGAGCCCATGCCTGACGGCCACCGCGCTGTGGCTGCCGTTTGTCGCGGTGCAACATGCGAGCGGCAGCACCAGCGGGGCAACACCCACGCTCGAATCGTTCGCCCCCGCACTGCTCTCGGGCGTTGCGCAGACCACCTTCGCGCAAGGCGCGTGGGCCGGCGCGCTGATCGTCGCCGGCATCGCGGCCGCATCCCGCCGGGCAACCGCGTTCGCACTCGGCGGCGCGATCGTGTCGACCGTGTTGCTGGTCGCGCTCGGCGCGAGCGGCGCCGCGTTCGCCGACGGCCTGCTAGGCTTCAACGGCGCGCTCGCCGCACTCGCGCTGATGCCGCGCGGCGCACGCGCGGCGCTCGCGGCCGCCGCGCTGGCCGCGCTGATCCAGTGGCTCGCGATGCACGCGGGTGTCCCCGCGCTCACGGCCCCGTTCGCGCTCGCGTCGTGGATCACGGTGGCCGTCGCGCGCCGCTTTACCCTCGGAGAATCCGATGTCGTCATTCGCACACCGTCCTGACACCGTGAAGCCCGGCGGCCCGATCTCGGACGCCGAGCGCCGGTTGCGCGTCGATCTCGCCGCCGCCTATCGCCTCGTCGCGCTGAACGGCTGGGACGACCTAATCTACACGCATCTTTCCGCGATGGTGCCCGGCGAGCCCGGCCACTTCCTGATCAACCCGTTCGGCCTGACGTTCGACGAGGTCCGCGCGTCGAACCTCGTGAAGATCGACCTGGCCGGCAACCGGATCGGCGACAGTGAGCACCCGGTCAACGTGACGGGCTTCGCGCTGCACGCGGCCGTGCATGCCGCCCGTGCCGACGCCGTCTGCGTGATGCATCTGCACAATACGGCCGGCATCGCCGTATCGATCCAGCGCGACGGGCTGCTGCCCGCGTCGCAGCACGCACTGCGCTTTCATGGCGACCTCGCGTACCACGACTACGAGGCGCTCGCGTTCTCGCCGGCCGAAGGCGCGCGGCTGACCGCCAGCCTCGGCGCAAAATCCGCGATGCTGCTGCGCAACCACGGTACGCTGACGGTCGGCCGGACCGTCGCCGAGGCGTATGTGCTGATGGATACGCTGATCAAGGCCTGCGACATCCAGGTGCGCGCGCAGGCAGGCGGCGGGCCGCTCGTGCTGCCCGAGCCGGCAGTGGCCGACCGCACCGCCGAACAACTGCGCGACAGCGGCGCGATCGAGGGCGAACTGGAATGGCCAGCGCTGCTGCGCCGGCTCGACCGGATCGATCCGTCGTATCGCGATTGATTTCGCATCCCTGGCCGCGATCGCGGCCGAACCCAACATACTCAACCGGAGCATCTGCCATGCCGACTTTCAATATCCAGCTCTTCGAAGGCCGCACCGCCGAACAGAAGCGCGAATTCGTCGAAGCAATCACGCGTGTCACGTGCGAAACGCTCGGCTGCGAGCCAGGCTCGGTCGACATCATCCTCACCGACGTAAAGAAGGAGAACTGGGCGACGGCAGGGAAGCTGTGGAGCGACGCCCAGTAAGGCTTTGGAGGATTTTTACGGACGCCGCAAACCTTACAATCCAATAATCGTCCAAAATCATGACGTCCTGACCTTCACTTCCATCCACTCGCGACCGCGGCTGTCGCGGTATAGCGCGGTCATTTCTGCCGACTTGTGACCGAGCAATGCCTGCGCGCATTCCGCCCCGTATTGTTCGGTGTACAGGCGCGCGGCCAGTGACCGGAGTTCGTGGAACGTTACGGGAGTTCGCCCTGCCTCGACGGAGATTTCAGCCTGATCGCGGTACTCGGCAAACTTGGTGCTGATCCACGCAAGCGACGGCGTATCGCCCGGCTTCGTCACGCTAATCGTCCGGACGAGATGGATCATGTTCTGGCTAATAACGTTGTCACGGCACCTGCGGATAACCTCTTCCAGAGACACGCCTACCCGAACACCACTACCACGAACATTTGAGGCCCGCATGGAATTCCATTTGACCGTCATCGAGCCCTTCGGCGGCGACGAGAACGGCGACGAGATGACAGATCCGGAGACGGTCGCCGAGGTCCTCGACGGCGAGAACCAGCATCACGTCGTCAAGCGCATCGCCGAATATCCAAACGGGCAAGCTGGCGGTGATGGCGCATACGCCGGACGTGGCGGAATGGGCGCAAGCTGGCCTTTCGGCGGCGGCGGCGGCGGTCGAGCATCAACCGTTACGATTTCCGCACAAAACGGTACGGCCGCTACAGGCTACGGTACAGGTGGTGGTGGTCGCGGTTCATACGGAAATAGTGGCGCACAAGCGGCCGGTGCGGGCGGTACGGGTTACGCGGAATTTGAATGGTGATCGCGATGGCAAATTACGCGACGGTAAAAAGCGGTACCGTCAACAACATCATTGTGTGAAATGGAGATACTTCGCAATGGCAGCCGCCAGCAGGCAGCCAAGCCATTGCGATACCGGTCGGGGAAATTGTTGGGATCGGCTATACATACGATGGCGCGGCCTTCAGTGCGCCAGTCGCGCCGGTACGATTCCTAGATGTGTTCCGGTGGAATGAAACGTGGATTGCGCCAGGCTTGCACCCCATCCACGATCAGTTCGGGTCTCCAGTTCTTGACTTGGTAGAAGGCGGGGCGCTCCATCTCGATCAACCAGCCACTGGGCGTCAGAATGTCGTACAGCCGCCCTTCAATGTGCTTCGAGTGAGTCCCGATCAGCACGTAGGCCACCTTCTCGTTCAGGATCGGGAGGCACGATTCGATCAAGTCGGCTTCGCCGCCCTGGATATCGATGTGCAAGAGATCGATTCGATCTCGGTCGCCGATCGCCGTAGCAAGAGAGATCATCGGCAGTAAATCATGGCTTCCGCTAGCGACTGCCCGATCTTGCTGCTCTTGTGTAGCGTTGAAGACTGGCTCAAGCCCCCAGGCTTGACCATCGTATTCCGGACGAGGAAAAAGGGCGGTACCTCCGGTAGATGCCGCAATGCCGCGATATATCGTGTATTCGTCCGGTGAAAACCCGTTGCGTGGCAACGCTTCGCGGGCGAATTCGGCATGCCCTTCGTCACCCTCTATGCCGATAACATGCACCTTACGCCCGGTGCGCTTCGCCGCCACACCAGTGTTATTCATCCAGCAACCCCAAGCACAGCCCAGCTCGATCATGGTGAACGTGCCGGGGCGGGACAACTCCACTGCGTGCAACGCAGAAGCCCATTCCGCGATGTCGGCGTGCCAGTTGGCTGGCAGAGGGAAATGGTCCAGCTTGCCGCCTTGATCTGCTAGGAAGGGGAGAATCTTGGGATCCACCAGCACGCCAAGCCAGTTCGTCTGAAATCCCGGTGTGGGCTTTCGGTCATGTACTTCGTGACGGCGCATGCATTCGAGCGCGTCGAAGTTGGCGTAATAGGCGAAGAAAGGCGTGCCGCGCGTGGCCTCTATCTGTTGCTCCAGACCGAGAATCTGTTCTTCGGCACTATGAGCCCGCGCTTCGGCATTGCGAACTCGTTCTTCGGCCTTTTGGAGTGCCGCGGCCAATTCGTTACGGTTGTCGTGCAACCTACGAATCGGGCCGATCGAACGGCCAAGGCTTTTCATCAAGGTCATGCCGTTTTACTCCTGCGCAGCGCGCGGTCGTATGTCATTGGGATCACCGTGACAAGCGAGCCTACCAGAATTTCATTACAGGCACTTGCTGCGCCATCCACGTGACAAGCGCGGCCAATCGCATCTTCATAGTTACCTCATTTGGAATCGGCCCGACCGGGCCGAGAGAATCCGCCAATTGGCGGGATGACATTAAGCCGTCTCGCGCGGCTTTTCTTTTTTATTCCGGGGCCGAATTGGAAGCCGACAAGATGAGCTCCATGCCCGACGAGCAGTTCCGACAGCACGTCGTCAACCGGCTGAACGCTCAGGATGAGGCGATCGCCGAAAACACCGCGGTAACGAAGAAGGTCGCCGAAGTCACGGCATTCATGCGCGAGGCATGGAAAGACGGCATCGCGACGGTGCGTTTTTTTGTCGGCTTGCTGCGGCGTGGCGGTTTCTTTTGACGCAGATCGTCGTGCCGGTTGGGTTGCCGGGCTTGTTCGTCTACGCGCTGGTCTATTACTCGAGCCACGGCTCCATGCCTAGCTGGATTGAGGCTGGATACAAGTTGCTGAAGGTGCTGCTGTGAATCTCACTCCACACAGCATCGCCGCCGGCACTGGGTGTACGTTGCTTCGTGCGTCGCAATGGCTTCAGCCGCTGCAAGCTACCCTTTCCCAAACTTGCGCGACCATGCGCTGGCGCGCGTCATTGATGCTTTGGCGGCGTGACAGGTCATCAGTTGTATTCCGGCGATACAGCCTATTGGTCGTTCCGCCGCACCCCTCCCCCTCTCGCCATTGGTGACGATCAATCAGTCTTGCGGCCGTTGCTGCCGGTCGCGCCGACGGTCGGATTGTTGACACTTCCGCCGCCCGTGCCGAACGGCTCCGCGCTCATGGTTGACGAGCCCGTAACCACCATATCCGCCCACGTGCGCCCGCCGACCCTGCTAGCCGATCCGGTCGGCAATGGTTGACGCTCCCATCAAAGCGCTCCCTCGATCATCTTCATGATGAATGGCGCCTGCGATGATGATGCGCCCGGCCCGTACTGGAACATCCGGTAGATGTCGCGCAAACAGGCGCGAAGCTTTGCGTTTTCCCGCTCGTAGTCCATCCCACGGTCCCGCACCAAAGCGCATCTCCAGCCAACCGATAGGTTGTGCGCCCACCGCGAGCACGACACTCGTCGGCCATCATATCGTCCAAAACACGCATGTATCTTGTTGATTCTATTGCGCCACTGCGCTCCACTATTGGACATTAATCGGACATAACAAATAGGCAATAAGTGACTGATTTTATTGGCGCAACAGGTGTTTCGGCAAACATTCTCCTCACCGACGTAAAGAAGGAGAACTGGGCGACGGCAGGGAAACCGTGGAGCGACGAGCGCTGAGCGTCACATCCGGCGATGCTTGAGCGCCCGCCTGCATCGCACTGATTCATCGCCCGCAGCGCCCGCCCGGCGCCGCCGCAGGTGGCTTCCTGCTCCGCCTGCCGTTGTGCACCCGCACATCGCGTTGTCACGCAATCGGCGCATATAATGCGGCACAGACGCAGCAGCCAATGGCCACCCGACCAGGAGACCGCCATGGAAGCGAAGAACGAGGAAGTCGTCGCACACCTGCTCTCCGATGTCGTCGAATTCGCGCGCGGGCGCCTGCCCGAAGCCACGTTCCGGATCGTCGAACCATTCCTGCGTCATTACTACGATTTCGTCGACGCGGATGATCTGCAGAGTCGCGGCATCGCCGACCTGTACGGCGCCGCGATGGCGCACTGGCAGACCGCCCAGAAGTTCGTGCCCGGCAGCGAGCGGCTGCGCGTGTACAACCCGATCCTCGAACAGCACGGCTGGCACTCGGACCACACGGTCATCGAGATCGTCAACGACGACATGCCGTTCCTCGTCGACTCGGTGACGATGGCCGTCAACCGCCTCGGGCTCGCGCTGCACTCGGCACTGCACCCGGTGTTCCGCATCTGGCGCGGCAGCCACGGCAGCATCGAGCGCGTCGACGCCGGCGGCGCGACGCCCGGCGACGGCCAGTCGCAGCTCGCGTCGTTCATCCACTTCGAAGTCGACCGCTGCGGCGACGCCGCGCTGCTCGACACGCTGCGCGACGACATTGCGCGCGTGCTCCGCGACGTGCGTGCATCGGTCGAGGACTGGCCGAAGATCGTCGACATCGCGCGCGCAACGATCAAGGACATGAAAGCCCGCGAATCGACCGCGGAAGACATCGAGGCGCGCGCATTCCTCGAATGGATGGCCGCCGACCACTTCACGTTCCTCGGCCAGCGCGACTACTCGCTCGTGTCGGACGGCACCGGCTTCGGCCTGCGCGGCGTCGAAGGCTCGGGCTTCGGCCTGCTGCGCGAATCGCTGCGCCCGCCCGGCGCACCCGACGTGACGCCGCTGCCGCCGGCCGCCGCCGAGATCATCACCGGCCCTTGGCCGATCTTCCTGACGAAAGCGAACTCGCGCGCAACCGTGCACCGGCCCGGCTACCTCGACTACGTCGGCGTGAAACTGGTCGGCGCCGACGGCAAGGTGATCGGCGAGCGCCGCTTCATCGGGCTCTACACGTCGACCGCGTACATGGTGTCGAGCGCCGAGATCCCGATCGTGCGCCGCAAGTGCGCGAACATCGTGCGGCGCGCGGGCTTTCTGCCGAAGGGGCATCTCGGCAAGTCGCTCGTGACGGTGCTCGAAACCTATCCGCGCGACGAGCTGTTCCAGGCCGACGAAGACCAGCTCTACGACATCGCACTCGGCATCCTGCGCTTGCAGGAACACCAGCGCACACGCCTGTTCGTGCGGCGCGACCGCTTCGACCGCTTCGTGTCGTGTCTCGCATTCGTGCCGCGCGACAAGTACAACACCGACCTGCGCCGGCGCATCGCGAAGCTGCTCGTCGACGCGTACAACGGCGTGAACGTCGAATTCACGCCGCTGCTGTCGGAATCGGCGATCGCGCGGATTCATTTCGTCGTCCATGCAGAACCGGGCACGATGCCCGACGTCGATACGCGCGAGCTCGAAACGCGGCTCGTGCAGGTCACGCGCCGCTGGCAGGACGATCTCGCGGACGCGCTGCTCGACGCCTTCGGCGAAGAGCAAGGCAACCGCCTGCTGCAGCGCTATGCGGACTCGTTCCCGGCCGGCTATCGCGACGACTATCCGGCGCGCACGGCCGTGCGCGACATCGAGCTGATCGAGCGCGTGAAGGAGTCGGGCCAGCTCGCGATGAACCTGTACCGCCCGATCGAGGCCGAGGCGCGCGCGTTCCGCTTCAAGGTGTATCGCGCGTGCGACCCGATCGCGCTGTCGCGCAGCTTGCCGATGCTCGAGCATCTCGGCGTGCGCGTCGACGAGGAACGGCCGTACCGGATCCAGGCGCAGGATGGCGCGCATGCGTGGGTGCACGACTTCGGCCTTGAACTTGCCGACGATACCGAGTTCGACATCGAGCGCGTGAAGGGCCTGTTCGAGGACGCGTTCGACCGGATCTGGAGCGGCCGGATCGAGAACGACGACTTCAACCGCCTCGTGCTGCGCGCGCACCTGAGCGCGCGCGAGGTCACGATCCTGCGCGCGTATGCGAAATACCTGCGGCAAGTCGGCTCGACGTTCAGCGATGCGTACATCGAGCGCGCGCTGACCGGCAACCCGGCGATTGCGCGGCAGCTCGTCGAACTGTTCCTGCTGCGCTTCGACCCGGCCACCGGCGGCGCGCGCGACGTGCAGGCCGAACGCCTGCTGAAGGCGATCGAGACGGCCCTCGACCAGGTGCCGAACCTCGACGAGGACCGCATCCTGCGCCAGTTCCTCGGCGTGATCAACGCGACCGAACGCACCAACTATTTCCTGCACGACGGGAACGGCGAATCGAAGCCGTACCTGTCGTTCAAGTTCAATCCGGCCAAGGTGCCGGGCCTGCCCGAACCGAAGCCGATGTTCGAGATCTGGGTGTACTCGCCGCGCGTCGAGGGCGTGCACCTGCGCGGCGGCCGCGTCGCACGCGGCGGCCTGCGCTGGTCCGATCGCCGCGAGGATTTCCGCACCGAGGTGCTCGGGCTGATGAAGGCGCAGATGGTGAAGAACGTCGTGATCGTGCCGGTGGGCTCGAAAGGCGGCTTCGTCGTGAAGAACCCGCCGCCGCCGAGCGATCGCGAAGCGTGGATGCGCGAAGGCATCGCGTGCTACCAGACGTTCCTGCGCGGCCTGCTCGACCTGACCGACAACCTCGCCGGCAACGCGATCGTGCCGCCGCCCGACGTGGTGCGGCACGACCCGGACGACCCGTATCTCGTGGTCGCGGCCGACAAGGGCACCGCCACCTTCTCCGACTACGCGAACGCGATCTCGCACGAATACGGCTTCTGGCTCGACGACGCGTTCGCGTCCGGCGGCTCGGTCGGCTACGACCACAAGAAGATGGCGATCACGGCGCGCGGCGCGTGGGAATCGGTGAAGCGGCACTTCCGCGAGATGGGCGTCGATACGCAGACGACCGACTTCACCGTGGTCGGCGTCGGCGACATGTCGGGCGACGTGTTCGGCAACGGGATGCTGTTGTCGCCGCATATCCGGCTCGTCGCGGCGTTCGACCACCGCCACGTGTTCCTCGACCCGAACCCCGACCCGGCGGCGAGCTTCGCGGAGCGCCAGCGGATGTTCGCGCTCGAACGCTCGAGCTGGGCCGATTACGACACGACCGCGATCTCGGCGGGCGGCGGCGTCTACCCGCGCACCGCGAAGACGATCCCGCTGTCGCCGGCCGTGCAGGCCACGCTCGGCATCGACGCGCAAGCGTTGCCGCCGACCGAGCTGATCCGCGCGATCCTGCAGGCGCCGGTCGACCTGCTGTACAACGGCGGCATCGGCACCTACGTGAAGGCCGCGCACGAAACCCACCTCCAGGTCGGCGACCGTGCGAACGACGCGGTGCGCGTGAACGGCGCGGACCTGCGCTGCAAGGTCGTCGGCGAAGGCGGCAACCTCGGCTGCACGCAATTCGGCCGGATCGAGTTCGCACAGCGCGGCGGGCGCATCAACACCGACGCGATCGACAACTCGGCCGGCGTCGATTGTTCCGATCACGAAGTCAACATCAAGATCCTGCTCGGGCTCGTCGTCACCGACGGCGAGATGACCGAGAAGCAGCGCAACGCCCTGCTCGCGGAAATGACCGACGAGGTCGGGCTGCTCGTGCTGCGCGACAACTACTACCAGACGCAGGCGCTGTCGATCGCGGGCCGCTACAGCGTCGAGCTGCTCGACGCCGAGGCGCGCCTGATGCGCTGGCTCGAGCGCGCGGGCCGCCTGAACCGCGTGATCGAGTTCCTGCCGACCGACGACGACATCGCCGAACGGCAAGCCGCGAAACAGGGCCTCACGTCGCCGGAGCGCGCGGTGCTGCTCGCGTACAGCAAGATGTGGCTCTACGACGCGCTGCTCGAAACCGACGTGCCCGAGGATCCGCTCGTCGCCGCGATGCTCGTCGACTATTTCCCGAAGCCGCTGCAACAGCGCTTCAGCGAACCGATGCACCGCCACCCGCTGCGCCGCGAGATTCTCGCGACGCACCTGACCAACGCGCTCGTCAACCGGGTCGGCTGCGCGTTCGTGCATCGGTTGATGGAGGAAACCGACGCAAAGCCGGGCGACATCGTGCGCGCATGCATCATGGCGCGCGACGTGTTCGATCTCGATGCGGTGTGGCGCGACATCGACGCGCTCGACAACCGTGTCGCCGACGACGTGCAGGCGCGCATGTTCGTCGACGTCGCGCGGCTGCTGGAGCGCGCGGCGCTGTGGTTCCTGCGGCATCTGCAGGCGGGCGCGGTGGCCGACGACGGCGTCGCCGGATTGATCGCGCGCTGCCGCGACGCGGTGCAGCGCATCGCTCCGCAATTGCCGTCGCTGCTGCCGGCCTGCGATCTCGAAGCGCTGTCCGAGCGGCAGCGCGTGCTGGTCGACGCCGGCGTCGACAGCGCGCTCGCGGTGCGCGTCGCCAGCGGCGACATCTCGGCCGCGCTGCTCGACATCGCCGAAGTGGCCACGACCTGCGATCGCAGCCTTGAACTGGTTGCAGGCGTCTACTTCTCGCTCGGCACGCTACTGAACTACGGATGGATCGGCGAACGCGCGGCATCGCTGCCGACCCCGACGCACTGGGACATGCTGGCGCGCGCGGCCGCGCTCGCGGAAGTCGCGCGGCTCAAGCGCACGCTCGCCACCAGCGCGCTCGCGGAATCGGCCGATTCGACGGCGCCCGACACGATCGTCCACGCGTGGCGCGAACGCCGCGACGCCGCGCTGCAGCGCTACGAGCACCTGCTCGCCGACCTGCGCGCGTCGGGCGGCGCCAGCCTCGCGGTGCTGCTCGTGATCGTGCGCGAGATGGCCGTGCTCGAACGCGCGTAACGGGTGCCGCCGGCGTCACACCGTCGCGACCAGCAGTTCTTCCGCGTTGTTCGGCGGACGCAGGCCATCGGTACGATCGGCGAAGTAGCGGCGCGTGAGATCCGCGGCCGACACATGCTCGGCCTGCGCAAAGCCCGCTTCGGTCGCGAGCGCGCGGATCTCCGCCGGCATGAAGAAGCTGATGAACGGCGTGCCGCTCGCGCGCGCGCCCTTCGCCGCCAACTCGAGCCCCGGGCGCACGTCCGGATCGGCATGTTCCAGCGGCAGCAGGAAGGTCATCGCGAACGTCGAGCCCGGCGCGAGCGACGCGACTTCACGCAAGGCCGCCGCGTTCGCTGCATGCGTCAGGTACATGCTGACGCCGGTAGACACCACGACCGCCGGCTTGCCCGCGTCGAACCCCGCGCGCACGAGCGCGTCGCGCCACGACTGCTGCGCCTCGAAATCGACCGGCACGAACCGCAGCCAATCCGGCACGCCGAAACCGAGCGCGGCCAGGCGACGGCGCTTCCACGCCTGCGGCGCGGGCGGATCGACTTCGAAGACGGTCAGGCGCGCCGCCATCTCCGGCCGGCGCTGCACGAAACTGTCGAGGCCCGCGCCGAGGATCACGTACTGGCTCACGCCCCGCGCGGTCTGCTCGACGACGAGATCCTCGATGAAGCGCGCCCGCGCGACGATCGACGCGCGAAACGGCCGCGTGAACTGCGGATCCATGTCGCCGCGCTGCTGCCAGCCCGGCTCCGGCGCGAGCAGGCGCAGGCCGACTTCGTCGGCGAGCACGTGCGGCGGCGCATCGAGTTCGACGTGCAGCGCGCGCCACAGCGCGACGCGCGCGGCGGTGCTGTCGGGGGCGTCCGGATGGAGGTCGGTCATCGCCGCGGCCTCACGCGTTCGGCTTGCCCGGCGCCGGGAAGAACTTCACCGACTTGCCCCGGTTGCGCGTCGCCAGGAACACGGCTTCGATTCGCTCGGATGACATGTCACTCCTCCTTGGTGGACGGCCCGCCCCCCGGTTGCGGCGCGGCCAGGTACGCGCGCAATGCGTCGGCCACCCGCGCGGACAAGGACTGCTCCGTTTCGATGGCGCGATGCTTGACCTGCCGGATCAGGCTCAGCGGCAGGTACACGTTGAATTGCTTCACTTCTTCGTCGGACATGGGGCTAGCATGCTAGCAATCCAGCGGAAGTCAATCTTAAAGTCAGATGAGTCGGGAGTAATTGCGGAGCGATTGCGGAAAACTACCCGAGCCACACATGAGTCATCTTGCAACGCAACCCGCTTTCCGCCCGCTCTAACAGGTCGTTGAATTACTGTCCGGGCGGACGTATTTTCCCTTCCGTCGTTCGCGGCGATCACCGCGAAGCGTTCGATTTCGGCTCACTCGCCCGATTTCAATGCGAATGGATCAACGTTGGGGAATTCCCAGTGTCCATTCCGGTCCCTCAGGCGCTCTGCGGGCGCAACGCGGCCAATGATCTCACCCGCGTCAGGTTATAGGCCACCATCGTCAGGGCCAGCAACGGGTCCACTTTATCGAGACCGCGAACCATGACCTGTCGAAGTGGGCCTATCGTCTTGCACCAGCCGAAGCACTGCTCAATGCATTTCCGTTTGCGCTGGCTCAGCGCGTAACCCAAGTGCACGCGTCGTGCGTTTGTCGATCGAGCTGCCGCCTGAGGCTAGCCCAATTTCTGCGCCGTTTCCACCGTCGCGTTGAAAAGCTCCGTCACCGCGTCGAATTCCAGAAGCCGATCCCGGTTCTTGCTGAACACCGAGTGGTTCCACACCGCATCCTCGATCGACAGGCCTACGAACCACCGGAACAGCAGATTGCACGAGATCTGCTCGACCAGTTACCGCTCGCTGCGGATGCGCCTGCGGAACAAATTCCTCTAGCCTCACCGTGCTGAACTACGATTCGTCGTAACCGTCCGCGCCTCGCATCTGCCGGCTCTTCCTTAATCTCGGCAATCTACATCGTGCAAGATGGACCGAGGTATTGCAACGGCCTGTTAACCACCCAGCATCATCTCGTCTCAACGTGAATTTGATGTTGCTGGTCTTCGGATATCTTGAATCGTGACCTGGATAGGATTTCATCGCCGAAATCCCTCATGAGAAGCCGCTTCAACATGTCGATGAAACGAAGCGCCACGTTACATCCTGCGCGTTGATCTTTGGGAACGGCATGTTATGAGCAAACGTCTGCTTGCCTATCGGCAACTCCAGGCATTCCCATGTGCCGGGCCACGGACAGAGTTCGCCGGAACGCTTTTTCCAGCCGGGCTCGTCCAGCCAGGACTGGAGATCGGCTTTGGATTGCAGTTCCTGGAATCGACGCTCTTCCTCTTCTTTGGGAAGATGGCTAGAGTAGGAGCGGTAGGCCAATAGAATTTCTCCTGTCTCGCCGTCACGGTCGACAAGGACATAAAAACGCTTTCCTTCTAGTAGCGTGTAGAACGTGTAGTAATCGACAGGGATCTTGGGTTTGTCGTCCCCATAGTCTCTGAATCCACTGGCGAGATAGACGGTCTGTGGCCTGGGATCGAAGCTGGAGCCAAGACCGATGTCGTCAACCGAGGACGGCACTTTTGGAAGAAAATCTGCCGGAAATATTTCACCTCTGAGGGCCATGACCATATTGATTTGGAGACTCTCCACCTGCTCATCGGGAAATGGAGGTGGAGAAATCCTCCTCATTGATGTATCGGCATACAGTGTTCCTTCCGGATAGTAAATCCTATCTTCGTCTCCGACAGGGATACGCCGATACATACCATTGGCGAACCACTGAGTGGCATCGAATAGCGGCTCCTCTTCGGATACTCGCATCATGATCTTTTCGTTCATCGCACTCCCTCCGCTCACTGTCCAGCTCAAGGCAAAAGCCGCCAGCACCATCACCACAATTAACGCTGCCGTTCTTTTTTTCATGCGCGCGCTTTTGGTCTGAAAGTACGAAGCCCCATGGGTAACCCTTCTGGCGTACTACCCGACCTGACCGGATTCACGGCCCCCAGCGGGTCCAGGGGCAAACCGATGTCCGCAGCGCTTTCGTAGTTGCCGCGCTTCTTCATATGTTCTGCCAACTTAAATTCCCGATCGGTGTATGGTCTAACGGGTGCCTTGGGCGGCGGCTCCCCTGGAATTTCATTCATCGGCCCCTTTCCCAGTGCCACTGTCCGTTTCCGGTAGGCGGCCATCTGACGGTGGTAGGCTTCGACCTCGCGCCTATATTCATCAATTTTCGGCAGCGTCTTCTTTGCTGCAATGAGTTCCTCCCGGGTCCCATAGGTTTCGTCATAGTTGGACCTTCGAGGAAAGGCCCGTACTTCGACATCGCCCGCATCAGCCATGATCTGCGCGAGGCTCTCTTCGTATCTGGGGTCTTCCCCGGGATCGAGTTTTGTGCCGATGTCGTGTCCAAGCCCAGTACGGCAGGCGTATGAGAATATGGTTGCATCATCATCGAACGCCAACGGCACCAGCATGCACGCCTGATTCATCCCGTAGCGGATTTGCCAGGACTCGCCGACGTCGTATCCGAATTCGATGCTATGCACGAGGCCGTGCGAGAAGATATCCAGTTGCTTGATCAACCGTCTCTTGCCCCGACGAGCTGCAATGAATGTGACGAGATCGGCAACATCATTCAGTTCTCGATAACTGGCGCAATAGTCAACCTCCACAATTTTCTTAAGCTCGTCGAGAAGCTTCCGAGGATAATCCTTCACAAAAATCAGGAAAACACGCTGTCTCGCATAGTCCGAAGTCCCCTCCGGATATTGTCGCAACTGCCGTATCCCCTGATTGATGAACATCATTCTGTTGCCTTTCCTGGCACGAACATAGAACGCCGGGGCAGAGCAACCAACCACCGTTACATAATCCAGATCGGCAATCGCCCCCACTTCCGTCGTCGGGTTATCCGGACCGGTCCGACTTTGCTTTTGTTGTTCCATGGCGGACCTCAGTAGCCGATGTTCTGTTTGCGCAAGTGCACTGCCGCCTCTCTTCCCCATCGCAACGTCACGGCGTCAGGCTGGCCGGTATAGATGCGCGCCGTAAACCCCTGCGAATCGGTACGACCGACGAAGCGCTGACCTTCTACGGTTTCCACGCAATACAGGACATTAGCCAGCACCTCCCCAGTCCGTGAGTGCTTGACGAGAAATTGCTCGCTGAAGTTGGTTTCGGGGTTGTTGACGATCCGCGACAACAGGTCTAGCAGGTTGCCTTTGCCGCCGGTTTGCTGCTGTATCGGTCCCTTGAAGCGAATAGCAATGCCATCGAGCGTGATACCCGAGCCGTCAATGACGATGCTGCCTCCCGGACCTTGCAGAACCACACGCTCTGCCGCCTCCAACTGGTAGTGAAGGGTTCTCCGTTCGATGCACTGTCCCGCTTCCAAACGGTGGCTGCCGTGAATGAGGTGTTCCGTATGGCCGCCGACATCGACGCGATGGTTGACCGCAATGGTGTCGTGACGATTGTTGCCGACGGTTTCCGTGTGATTCATGCCTGTATGAATCGTGCGATGACGTTCAATGGTGAGTTCTTCGTCCTGCCCTACTCGTTCACGACGATCCCGACCTATTGCAAGTCGTTGGTCATTGCCGATAGCTACGGTTTCGTCGTGTTCGACCTGCTCGCAGCGGTCATGCCCGACGAAGGTAGTTTCATCGTGGTTGACGTAGATGTTCTGATCGCGCTGCGCATGAACGAAGATTTCCTCTTGATCCTTCTCATCCTCGAAACGCAATTCGTTGAAGCCCTCGCCTTTGTGCGTCTGGCTCTTGATCGTCATCCGTGTCTTGTGCTTAGGCAGTTCGTACGGCGGTAGTTGCAGGCGGTTGTAGGCCCGCGACAGGATGAGCGGCTGGTCGGCATCCCCATCCAGGTAGCCGACAATCACCTCCTGCCCGATGCGTGGGATGGCCATATGGCCCCACGTGGCACCGGCCCAGTTCTGTGCGACCTGGATCCAGCAAGAGCTGTGTTCGTCGTTGTTGCCCTTGCGATCCCACGGGAACTGCACCTTCACCCGGCCGTACTCGTCGGTATAGATTTCTTCGCCTTCCGGGCCCACCACCGTCGCGGGTTGCAAGCCGTCGACACGTGATCGTGGCAGCGGCTCAGCACGCCATTCGGCATCGTCCGGCACCAGCACGGCTTCGTAACGATAATGCGTACCCTGTTGCGCGTCGGCACTCTCTTCCGCCTGGCTGGTGTACTGCTTGCCGTGATGCACGATGCTGACCGGGCGCCAACCGCGATTCATGTCTTCGCGCGGGTGGCCAATGAGGTCGAAGGCGATACCGGGTTGCAAACGCGCATCGTCGCCGCTGACCGTCGCGATGCGCGCATCGCGACGGTGACCACGCAGACGGTCCTGCGTGAAGGCCTTTCCGTTGCTCTCGTGCTTGTAGCGGCCTGGATAGTCGTAGCGCGCGTAGCCGCGACCCTGATGATCGAGGTCAGTGGCCTCGCGTGAGTATTCGTGCGGATAGCGTGGACTCTTGAACGTGTAGTCGCGCTGCACCTGGCGCGCGGTACGTACGTTCTCTGTATAGGCGAAGGTGCGCAGGCACGGCTCGCGCTGATCGCCGCCGGGCCTGGGGTTGTAGATCACTGGTTCGCCTTGCTGCCGACCAAAGATAAAAAGACGATCGCAGTGGATCAGGCGGTGACCGTCGGCCTTGTGCTGGAATGCGTAGAAGAAGCCTTCCTCGCGCAGGATACGTTCAATAAAGTCGTAGTCGGTGTCGCCAGCCTGCACGCAGTACTCGCGCGCCAGATGTTCAGCGGTGACGCGCTGCTCGTAGTCCAGCGTCTGGTGATGCGCCTTGAGCACGGCCGCGGCAATCTCCGGCACGCTCAGGGTCTGGAAGATGCGCCAGTCGGAGGATAGCTTAAGGCGCGCCAGACGCGGCTCGACCACAACGGAGTAACGGGTCCTTCGAAACCCGGTTTCCCCTTGCACCAGCGACGACACAGCGCCCTGGATATAGCGCATCGGTTGGCCGCCCAGCCAGATGGTGAGCAGACCGTTGCGGTCGAGCACCTGACCGAAATCGATAGCGGGGTTGGCGCTGGCCAGTTCCACCTGCAACAGGAATGTCTCGGAAAGCCCCTCGCGAAGCGTGAATTCGACAACCTCAAACGATTCGCCGCCAGCGGTGAAGGTAAAGCGCAGGTCGGATTTCTTGGGCATAGTTGAGCTTCCAGCCGTGGCGAGCCAATTTCGTCTCGCGTTAACTTATGAGCACCCAGCAAACAAACCCACTCGAAACCTCTACCGAACCAACCATCGCCCTGACTGCCATGGATCACCCGCCATCGATGCTGGGCAATGCATCTGGCTGCGGCACCGGAAAGATCCCGGCTTCGTAGTGCTCGCGCCTCACGTCTTGCTGTCGACTCGGCACGCCTCAAATCAGCGCCCTTGCGAAGCAAATTCGATTACGGGTTGATTCAGCGGCCAACATGTTCATCTGCTTTCGAATGGCATCGTGGCGTCTGAAAGCGAATGCTGAATGCTCGGCAGCAACGATCAACTATCGCGACATCCACGTCTACGGGACTAGTTCGAAATTGAGCGTGCGTACGAAGCAAAGTAAAGCCCGCCGATTGCCGGGCCGCGAGGTCAATGATTACGCGGCCGCTCGATGATTCGCGTCCTCCGTACCGCTCTGCGGCGTCGTGCATGCAGGCACGGCAATCGACCGAAAAGCCGATCGCAACGTCGGGTCAGTAACCATAAGCCATCTCGCTGCAAGCCACGGCCTTCTGCCGACAGATATGCGTCGACAATCGTGCCGCGCACGGATCAATATCTCTGCGGTAGGGCGAGAACAGATCGCGCGCTCGGGAAATCCGGCCTATCAGGCTCCTGTGCGCGCCGCCACCCGCGCGAACAGCGCGTCGAGATCGAAGCCGGTCGTATCGATACCGATCGTGTCGCGCAGGCACGCGCCCCACGCGGCGGCGCCGTCGAACGTGACGGTGCGCCCCGCGCCCGCCGCGTCGCGCAGCGTCAGCGCGGTGTTGAACAGCGCCGCGCGGCCGTCCGGCAGCACGCGGCACGCGATCAGGTCGTTCACGAAGATCGATTCGGGATACGTCGACGTGAACCAGTTCGCCGCGTCGTAATCGATCCACTCGGCCGGTTTCAGCGAAAAACGGTAGGTTGTCTGCCAGCCGTCGGGGATCTCGAACTGCATGTCGAATTCGCCGTCGACCGGCGCGTCGACGACGCGAAACGCGCCATGCGGTGTCAGTTGCCGCTCGCCCGGCACGAAGCGCAGCGGCGCGGTCAGCGTCGCGCTGCCGAAGCCGATGTCCGCGAGCCAGGCCGCGCCGTCGAGGTCGATGCGCAGCAGCATGTGCGTCTGCGCGGTGACGATCTCGGGCGGCCGCATCCAGCGCACGCGCGCGATCAGCGGCGTCACGCGAAAGCCGATCGTCGTGAGCGCGGTGTAGAACAGCTTGTTGAGTTCGAAGCAGTAGCCGCCGCGACGACTCCCGATCACCTTGTCGACGATCGCGGGCAGCTCGAGCGCGACGCGCGCGCCGGTCAGCGGATTGAGGTTTTCGAACGGGATCGCCTGCGGATGCAGCAGATGCAGCCGGCGCAGCACGTCGAGCGTCGGCTCGGCCGGGCCGTCGTAGCCGATGCGGGCGAAGTAGCGCGGGAGGTCGAACGAGTCAGTCATGAACCGGCACCGATAACGGGGAACACGCAACGATAGCATCGAGCGATATCCCCCACGTTGCGCGGGGCCATTCCGGATCGCCGCGCGCGACGCCAGCGCCGCAGCGCCGCCGCGCGCGGGTCGCGGCAACGTTACGGCAGCAGCTTCAGCGCGGACGACGCGACCGACGGCACCGAAATGCCCTGGCTCGTCGCGAACTGCACGGCCTGGCTGAGCGTCGACGTGAGCGACTGCAACTGGCCCGGCGCGCTTTGCGCGATATACGACGCGGCCTGCATGTTCTGCGGATTCAGGCCCGCCTGCAGCAGCGACGCGGCGTTCGTCGAACCGAGACTGCCGAGCCCCGACTGCAGTTGCGAATACTGCGTGAGGCCCTGGCCGAGCGATGCGAGGCCGTTGCTGAACGCCTGCTTGTCTACCTGACCGTGCGTGACGCCGCCGCTCGCGAACGCCTGACCGAGCGCCTGCGACACCGACTGCTGCGCGCCGCCCATCTGCGACAGCGCGGCCGGCGTCAACGCATTGCCGCCGCCGAGCAGGCCGGCGGCCTGCTGCGCCTGCCCGGCCGCGCCGCTGAGCCCCATCGCCGACGCGAGCGACGACTGGCCGACCAGCACCTGCTGGTTCGCGCCGACGTACGCCTGCAGCAGCTGCGCAACACCACCCTGCGCAGGTGCGGCCTGTTGCTGCCCGGCGCCGAGCAGCGCCGATCCGATCGACTGCAGGTCGAGCTGCGCATGCGCGGTGCCGTTCACGCCCAGCAGGATGCCGATAGCGATGCCCGCCGATGCCAGGTGCTTGCCCGTCGCGCCAATGTGCTTCATCTGTTGTTTCCCTCGTGCCCGAATTATTGAGGTCAACATTTTCGAAGCGCGTCGCGCGCCGCCGCAACGACTGAAACACATCGAAACGAAATCGCCCGCCGCGGCCGCTTGCAATTCCGCCGCCGTCTCACGTCGGCGTGCGCATTCATCGGTGTTTGCCGTGCGATATCAAGCGCGCATCAGGATTCGTTCCTTGTCGGCATCAATATTGTTCCGGCCGGGTTTCCGGAGTCGGCGCTGCAATGGGCGTCATGGTTATGCCGCCATCCAGCCCGGTAACCGCTGGCCGACCCAGTCGGCTGCCTGCTCGTAGCCGCGCGCGAGCTGCAGCACCGCGAGATCGGCACGCGGCCGGCCGATCAGCTGCATCCCCATCGGCAGCCCGGCGTCGTTGAAGCCGACCGGCACGCTGATCACCGGGCAGCCGGCCAGCGTCCACGGCACGACCGTTTCCATCCAGCGGTGGTAGGTGTCCATCGTGCGGCCCGCGATTTCCTTCGGCCAGCGCTGGTCGACGTCGAACGGGAATACCTGCGCGGTCGGCGCCGCGATGAAGTCGTAGCGATCGAAGAAGCTCAGCACGGCCTGATGCCATGCGGTGCGCTCGATGCTCGCGTCGAACACCGCCGCGCCCTGCATCGCGAGCAGCCCTTCGACCTCGTAGATCGCCTCGGGCTTCAGCAGCGCGCGCCGCGCCGGATCGCGATAGTGCGCGAGCAGCCCGCCGCCGGACAGCAGATGCCGATGCGCGAGCCACAGGCGCCAGATCCGGTCCGGCGCAAACGCCGGCAGCGCGGCATCGACGTCGCATCCGATCTCGCGCAGCGTCGCGAGGCCCTTTTCGCACTGCGCGAGCACGCCCGGCTCGGTCGCGAGATAGCCGTTCCAGTCACCGACCCACGCGATGCGCTCGCCGCGCAGGTCCTTGTCGAGCGGCTTCGCGAACAGGGCCGGATCCTCCGCGAGCGACAGCGGATCGTTCGGGTCGTAGCCGGCCTGGATCGCGAGCAGTTGCGCGACGTCGCCGACCGTGCGGCCCATCGGCCCTTCGATGCCGAGCTGCTGCATGTACACGTCGACGCCCGGCCAGCGCGGCACGCGGCCCTGCGACGGACGGAAGCCGTAGATGTTGCAGAACGCGGCCGGATTGCGCAGCGAGCCGCCGAAGTCACTGCCGTCCGCGACCGGCAGCATCCGCGCGGCCAGCGCCGCGGCCGTGCCGCCGCTGCTGCCGCCCGCGCTCTTGGTCAGGTCGTACGGATTGCGCGTCGCGCCGTAGATTTCATTGAACGTATGCGAACCGAGGCCGAACTCCGGCGTATTGGTCTTGCCGATGAAGATCGCACCCGCCGCGCGCATCCGCCCGACGCCGACCGAATCGGCCTGCGGCACGTTATCGCGGAAGATCGGCGAGCCGTAGGTCGTCCGCAGCCCTTTCGTCATCGCGAGATCCTTCGGCGCCTGCGGCATCCCGTGCAGCCAGCCGTGATACTCGCCGCGGGCCAGCGCGGCATCCTTTTCCGCGGCTTCGGCGAGCAGCGTGGCGCGATCGCGCAGCGAGACGAGCGCATTCACCGCGCCATTCACGCGTTCGATGTGATCGAGATACGCATGCATCGTCTCGACGCAGGAGACCGCCTTGCTGCGGATCGCCGACGCGAGCTCGCCGGCCGGCAGGCGCACGATCGGGTCGACGGTGATGGATGCGGGAGCAAGAAGCTGCGGGGCGCCATGCGGCATGCGAGGTCTCCTGGAATCGGAATGGAATGACGGGCCGCGTGGCGGCGGCGGTCCGTTCCGAGCAGCGGTGAGCGGCCGGGAGGGACCGCGCCGCGGCCGATGCACTACTCTACGCGACGCCGAATGGCCGACCTCCGATATTTTCCGCAGCGATTCATTGAGGATTCGACTAAATCGGCGCGCAGGCCCTCGGGATTACCCGCACCGAGCCGCCAGCCCGCCCGGCAGGCCGACCTGCCGATGAAAACGTTTATGCGCATAAACTTAAATTTCTTATATTTCTATCAGGTGCTGCCCGACCCGGTGCGCGTTGACGATCTTTTTACGCCGCCGCCCGGACTCTTTAGGTCGCGCCATCCGGTCACGCGCTACGCTGGAAGCCTGTCGATCCCGAGGCACCCTCGATGCTCAAGCTGCTGGTTCCGGTCGGCCACTCGCCCCGCTCGCTTCAGGCGGTTCGTCACGCGACGTTCCTGTATCGCGAACGGTGCGCGTCGGAGATCGTGCTGATCAACGTACAGGCGCCGCTCGAAGCGACTCGGCTCGAGGCGTTTCACCCGCTGTCGCGGCTGCGCGCGATCGAGGACAAGTTTGCGTGCGACGATCTGGCAATGGCCGAGCGGATGGTGCAGGAGGCCGGCGCCCGGTACAGCGTCGTGAAGAAGGTCGGGCCGGTGGCCGACACGATCGCGGCCGTGGCGGCCGAGACCGGGTGTGACGAAATCGTCGTCGTCGCGCCGCGGCACGATCCGTTTCACATGCTGCTGTCGATGTTCCGTCGCAGCGTGATGGCGCGACTGGTGCGGATTTCGAATGTGCCGGTGACGGCGGTGCAATGAGCCGTGCGGCGCAACGGATGCGACGTCGCAGGGTTCGCCGCGGCCCGCATTGCGCTGCTTCACCGCGCAAACGGCGACGCGCGCAAGCCGGATCACACGGTCATCACGGCCCCGCTTCGGCGGGTCGTTGCTTTGCCGATACCGCGTGACGGCTGTATCCGGTGCGCAGGACAGCGCTTACTTGATGACCTTGCGCCAGAACACGAGATAGGTCGCGGCGGAAGAGGCGACCAGCAGAATTGCCCACATCGGTGCCAGACTGATCAGGACGGAAGACACGTTAAGCATTTGGATTCCTCACTATTTCGATAGCGATGTTCAACACATACCTGCTTCACCAGGAACCGGTGCGCTCATCGCTCGCCGCACATCGCGTTCCGCTAAAACATGCATTCATGCTATCGCTTTGACCGCCGGTGCGACCGTCTCGCCCTGCACGTACCCTGACATTCGTCAAACTCGCGCCAATCGCGCTCCGGTGCGGCCGGCCACCGCCCTTTTCCTCGTTCGCGCGGCAGAAAACAGGACGCGATCACCCCGGGGCCAGCCGCGATTTCAGCAGACGTTTACCGGGGGAAGTCCCAAGTGCTTTGCGAAACGTGTCCGCGTTACGCTTGAGCGACGAGGAGACGAACCATGAGACGAGTTGTACACATCGCTTTTTTCGCGCTGCTGGCCTACCTGATCGGCGATCGCGCGCTGCTGCATGCGCAAGGCCGCGACGCCAGCCCGACGGCGTGCTCGCAGGGTGCCGAGCAGGTGAAATACGACGCGCTCAGCCGGGGCTTCGGCAGCGCGGCAGCCAGCAGCCAGAGCGAGGCATTCATGTCCAGCTGCCTGGTGACCGGGCGCGGCAACCAGGATGTCGCGATGGCGAACAACTGACACGCGCCGGAAGAGCTGCGGGTTGCGTGTCCGTCACGTCGCGCGAGCCGAAGTCGCATCGGCTTGCGGTGTTCGCCGTCAGGGGCACGCTCGATGCTTCGACGGACTTGGCCGTGCGGGTGCCGGCGACGTCCAGGGTTCGCACGCGATCCGCGCACGATGAACGCCTGCCGACCCGGCCCGCCGCCTACATGGCATGCGGGTCGAAATAGGCCTCCCATGTGAGGGGATCGGCCGCGAACCCCGCGCCCCGCTTCAACACGGCCCGCGCTTCGTCCACGCTCGAACGCTCGAGCATCGCGACAAACAGGTTGAAATACGTGTTCCTGTCCGTCGACCCCAGATGGATGGCCTCGACCAGATACTCGCGTGCTTCGGCATGCAAGCGAAGGCCGCACAGCACAGCCCCCAGGCAGGTCAAGACGGCGATATCGTCGGGGTTGTCGTCGAGCGCCCGCTCGAGCAGGGTCCGGGCCTCTCCAAGCAGCACGTCGTACGGCGTCGGGTCATCCGTCCAGGTTCGATCGACGCAGTTTCGCGCCGCAGCAACAAGCATCCTGCCCTGATCGTTCACATTTGCCTCGTCACGCATGCAACGACGTTTCGGTTCGTCGCGTCGAATCGGTTGTCGCCAGCGTCCGGCCACAACGCGTGCGGTTGTTCACCCTTCACGCTCCCCCGCCCCGGATCATCAGTTCGTTGAATCCGGTGACCGCGTCCGGCTCACGGGAGAAACGATGCTCGGGCAACGTGACGAGCAATATCTCGGCGGTCGTGCGCACCACGCAACCGCTCGCGACGTGTCCGCCCGATACACGGCCCTGTGCGTCGGACACCGACATATGCAGGTGAGCGCCGTCCGGCGATACCGAACCGGCAAGCGTGAGTATTTCGAGGTCGGCGCGCAATTCGGTCGGTGCGTCGACGCCTGCGAAGCGCAACTGCGCGACGCTCAGGCTGCCGATTCCCTGGATGACGAATGCCGCGTGTGCGCCGAGCCGATGCAATGCGTGCTCGATGGATGCGCGCAGATCGTCGCCGGGGGAAAGACGCAGAGGATGGGCTTGCATGGTCGATATTCCGCTCGTTGACCTGGTGTCGACCAAGCGTACGTTCGGCCATGCAATCCCGCAAGTCGTGCACGTGAAGAAATGCCGCGCCCGCGTCACCGCGGTGCGCGGCACTCGCGTCACACGGTAAACCGCTCGCTCGCGAACTGCGCATCCGGTATGCCGGCCGCGACGGCAACTTCCCGCGCCCCCTCCACGAGCGGCGGCGGCCCGCACACGTAGAGATCCGGCGACCCGCCGGCCTCGCCGAGCGCCACGCGCAGCGCATCGACCGGCGTACCGCGAAACCCGGCCCAAGCCGCGCCCGGCCGCCACACGCACGCATCGACCCGCAATTGCGGCAACTCGGCCTGCAGTCGTTCCAGCTCGTCGAGCATGAACAATTCGCTATCCTCATTGACGCCGAAGAACAGCCGCGCCTCGTCCATCTCCTGATACTCGGCCATGCGCCGCAACATCGACAGGATCGGCGCGAGGCCCGTGCCGCCCGCGACGAACCAGCGCGGCCGCAGGCTGTCCGCGAACAGGCCGAACCCGCCCATCGGCACGCGCACGGTCAGCGGGTCGCCGGGCCGCGCCCGCTCGCGCAGGTAGGTCGAGAACCAGCCTTGCGGCCGCAGCCGGATCAGGAATTCCAGCCGCCCGTCCCAGTTGCTCGTGTTCGCGAGCGAGTACGGGCGGCGCAAGCCGCTGCCCGGCACCTCGAGCTCGGCGAACTGACCTGCTTCGAACTCCGCCGCCGCACCGAACGCGTCGTCGGGCTCGAGCTGCAGCTCGACGCGCATCGTGTCGCGCGCGATCGTGTCGAGCGCCGCGATCCGCGCGGTGCGCACCGGCACCGGATGAAGCAGCACCTTGCTCCGATCGTACGGCGCGGCGACCCGCAGATCGCCGAGCGGCGTCGTCCGGCACAGCAGCACCGTGCCGGGCTGGCCGGCCGGCAACGCGGCGGCGCTGTGCGCCTGAATCTCGTACGGGCCGTCGACGACGGTCGCCTGGCACGCACCGCAACTGCCGCGCCGGCATTGCGACGGCAGCGTGATATCGGCCTGCGCCGCCGCCGCGAGCAAGTTCTGGCCGGGCTCGCAGTCGAAGCCGAACGGCTGGCCGTCGCGCGTCGTGATCTCGATTCGATAGCTCATCGAACCATCCGGCTCACGCAGCCTTGCGGGCCAGCGCCGCGGCAAGATCGGCACCAGCCTCGCCGATCGGCTGGATCCCGAACTGCTCGACCAGCACCGCAAGCACGCCCGGCGTGACGAACGCCGGCAGCGTCGGCCCGAGCCGGATATTGCGGATGCCGAGCGCGAGCAGCGTCAGCAGCACGGCCGCCGCCTTCTGCTCGAACCACGAGATGACGAGCGACAGCGGCAGGTCGTTCACGCCGCACTCGAACGCGTCGGCGAGCGCGGTCGCGATCCGGATCGCCGAATAGCTGTCGTTGCACTGCCCGACGTCGAGCAGGCGCGGAATGCCGCCGATGTCGCCGAACGCGTGCCGGTTGAAGCGGTACTTGTTGCAGCCGAGCGTCATCACGACCGTATCGTCGGGTGCCTGCTCCGCGAACTCGGTGTAGTAGTTGCGGCCCGGCGCCGCGCCGTCGCAGCCGCCGATCAGGAAGAAGTGGCGGATCTGTCCGGCCTTCACCGCGTCGATCACCTTGTCTGCGACGCCCAGCACCGCATGCCGGCCGAAGCCGACGGTGATCGTCTCCGCTGGCGCGGTGGCCGGATAACCGGGCAGCGCCTGCGCCGCGCGGATCAGCATCGAGAAATCGTGCGCTTCGAGATGCCGCACGCCGGGCCAGCCAACCGGCCCGGTCGTGAAGATCCGCTGCCGGTATTGCGGCTGCGGCTCGATGATGCAGTTGGAGGTCATCAGGATCGGCCCGGGGAAATGCGCGAAGTCGCTCTGCTGGTCCTGCCACGCGCCGCCATAGTTGCCGGCCAGGTGCGGGAACGCCTTCAGCGCCGGATACGCATGGGCCGGCAGCATTTCGCCGTGCGTGTAGACCTGGATGCCGGTGCCAGCCGTCTGCTCGAGCAATGCATGCAGATCGCCGAGATCGTGGCCCGATACGAGGATCGCCTTGCCCGCCACCGGCGACACGCGCACCGCAGTCGGCTGCTGCTCGCCGAAGCGGCCGGTGTTCGCGTGGTCGAGGAGCTCCATCACCGTCAGGTTCAAGCGGCCGAGATCGAGCGCCTGCCCGAGCAGCGCGTTGACGTCGTCGGGTTCATCCGCGAGGAACGCGAGTGCCGCCTCGACGCCCTCGTAGATATCGTCGCGTTCGTAGCCGAGCACCCGCGCATGATGCGCATACGCGCACACCCCCTTCAGGCCGTACAGCACCAGCGCACGCAGCGCGACGATATCCGCGCCCACCGTGTCGAGGCCCGCGTCGATGCCGACGCTCGACGCCTGCGCCAGCAAGCCGGCCAGATCGCCCGCCGGCTGCCACGCGGCCGGCCCCTGCAGCACCGGCACCGCGATTCCAGCGGCCCGTGCGTGTGCTTCGCACGCGGCCTTCACGCGATCGCGCGTCTGCGCCGCTTCACGCAGCAGCGCGACGAAGCGCGTCGCATGGAAGTTCACGTTGGTCAGCGTGGTGAACATCGCGTACAGCACGAACCGGTCCGCGTCGCGGTCGGGCTCGCCCATCGTGCGCGCGATCGCGCCGTACTGAGCGATGCCCTTCACCGCATGAACCAGCAGGTCCTGCAGGTCGGCCGTGGTCGCGTCCTTGCCGCAGTTGCCCTTCGCCGATGCGCAGCCGGGCCGTGCGCCGGTCCGGTCGGTCTGTTCGCATTGATAGCAAAACACGGTGCTCTCCTTTCTCGATCATGGGGGCGCGGGTCGGCGCGATCGGCGACGGGAATCATGTTCCGGGCCGCCGGGCATCCCGCCCGCTTCAAGATGCGTGTTGCATGCATCTTTTTCATGATGTTTCGGCGCGGCTTCGGCCACCGTGACGCAGATCAAGAAACCGCCCGCGCGCGGTGGGACAACTTGTCGCTACGCCTGCCGGCCGGCGCGGCGCGTGCCGGTTCGTTTTCGTCATCCGCGCAGTCGATGCCCCAGTCGCCGTATCGATACCAGTCTTCGCCGAGCAGTTCGCACGGGTGCTGGGTACGGGTGGAGCCGTTGCCGCAACGCATGGCATGCGTCGGGCAGTAGTTGTCGCATCCCCAGCAGATCCGTTCCGGATGCAGCGGATGCAGCGGAAATTTCTTGGCCATGGTTCGTCGTCCCGGTGTCGTTGTGCCCGCTACCGTTCGACTCTAGTCCGCGCGGCGAACGATGCCGATGCGGCATTCGTTCGCACCTGCGCCGCTGCGTTACCCGCGATGCTCGCTCGCGAGCAGCCCGTACAGCGCGCTGTCCGACACCTCGTCGCCGACGATCCAGCGTTCGCGCAGCACGCCTTCCCTGACGAAACCGAGCCGCTCGAGCAGCCGTGCCGACGCGACGTTGCGCGGATCGATGTCCGCCTCGATCCGGTTCAGGCGCAGCGTATCGAACGCGTGCGCGATGAGCGCCGACGCCGCTTCGTGCATATACCCGCCGCGCCAGTATCGGCGACGCAGGCTGAAGCCGATCTCGGCACGCCGGCATTGCTCGTGCGCATGAAACAGCACGCATTCGCCCAACACCTCGCCGGTGTCCCGCGCTTCAAGCACGCAGACGAGATCCTGCCCGCTGGCGGTCGTCGCCAGGTTGCGCGCAACGCGCTCGACCGCCTGTTGCAGGTCCGCGAGCGGTGCGAACGAGAAATAGCGCATCGCTTCCGCATCCGACCAGATGTCGAACAACGCGTGCACGTCCGCTTCGCGAAGCGGACGCAGAACGAGGCGGGACGTATGCAGCGTGACGGGTTCGAACATGGGCATCGCGACGGCCGGATGAACAACGGGACCGTGAATTAGAACACGCACGCCGCGGGGCGGCTATCGCGCGTGCCCGCCCTGCCCGGCACCGGGATGTCACTGTCGCGCACCCCGAAAACGAAAAGGCCCGGACATCGTCCGGGCCCTTCGCGTCAGCCGTTACTGCCGGCCGCGCTTACGCTTCGAGCGCTTCGAGCACCTTCCCCTTCGTCTCGATCCCGACGAAGTGGACAGTCACCGCCGCGATCAGCGGCACGACGCCGATCAGGTAGAACGCCGGCGCGAGGTTGCCGCCGATGATCGCGTGCGGCACGATCATCGGCGCGGCGAACGACGCGATCTTCAGCCATGCGCTGCCGAGCCCGCAACCGGACGCGCGGATGCTCGTCGGATACTGTTCCGGCGTATAGACGTACGCGGTGATGAACCCCGACGCCATCAACCCGAGCGACAGCGAGCAGAAGACCGCGACGACATACACTGACGACGCGTGATAGATGCCCGCGAGCGCCAGCGACAGCGCGCACAGCACGAACGACCACACGATCACCGGCTTGCGGCCGAGCTTGTCGACCAGCAGCGCGGAGGCGAGCGAGCCGAACACACCCATCACCGAGCCGATCACGGCAAGGTTCAGCGCGAGCTGCAGCGGCGCGTGATAGAAGTTCTTGTAGATCGTCGGCAACCACGTGGACAGCCCGTACTGGATGAACCCGCAGGTTGCCCACAGCGTCGCCACCGCGAGTGTGCGCTTGCGATACGCGGCGCTGAACAGGTCGCTCATCTTGCGCTTCGGATGCTGGCGCACCATCTCGTCGAACGCGGCAACCTGCGTGACGGGCGGCAGCTCGCCGCGCACCGACGCTTCGAATACGCCCACCGCGCGCCCGGCTTCCGCGAGCCGTCCGCGCGACGCGAGCCAGCGCGGCGACTCCGGCACGACACGCGTGAGCACCAGCGCGAGGATCAGCGGCAGCCCGCCGACGAAGTACATGATCTCCCAGCCGAACCGCGGCACGAGCCACGCGCCGAGCGCCATCGACACCAGCAGGCCGATCGGGAACACGATTTCGTACAGCAGCACGAAGCGGCCGCGGCCGTGGGCACGCGTGATCTCGTTGATATAGGTCGCCGCGACCGGCAGTTCGCCGCCGAGCCCGAGCCCCTGCAGGATCCGCAGCAGCACGAACACCTCGAACGTCGGCGCGAACCCGCACGCGATGCTGGTGATGCCGATCACGGCCGAGCTCCACGCGATCGCCTTCACGCGGCCATGCTTCTCGGCGAGCGCAGGAAACAGGAACGCGCCGATCAGTTGGCCGATCGCGCCGGACGCGATCAGCATGCCGATCTGCGTCGGCGACAGCCCCCACTTGTGAATCAGCAGCGGCAGCGTCGCCGCGATCGTGATCACGTCGAAGCCGTCGAAGAACGTCGCGGTGCCGATCAGCACGCGCGCGCGGATCTGCATCGAGTTGGCCGGAAGCCGCTCGAGCCGCGCGATGATCGCGCCGGGCGTGGAGGCGGCAGCTTCCGTCGTGGCACTGCCGGCCACGACGTTGTCGAAAGTGCTCATGCGGGGTGTCTCCTGGATCTTTGTACCGGTTTGGCCGGTCAGGCAAGCGCTTTGGACGTGTCTGCCAGGGCTTCCGTATCGACTGCCCGGCCCTGGTTCATCCACTTGCGCGCGAGCTTCAGCTCGCGTGCGTTGTTCACGGCGATGACACCTCTCACATGCCCGTCGCCAACGAAAAACAGCGTCGCGCGGCGCGCGGCGAGATCGCCGCGTACGACGAGCTGTGCATCGGCCGGCAGATCGCCAAGGATCTGCAGGTTCACGTCGTACTGATCGGACCAGAACCACGGAATCTCCGCGTACGGCGCGCGCACGCCGAGCACGGCCTTCGCGGCCGCGATCGCCTGGTTCTGCGCGTTCGCCCACGATTCGAGCCGCACGCGCCGCTTCAGCCAGCCGTTGTGGTGGTTCGCGACGTCGCCGCACGCGAAGATCGCCGGGTCGCTGGTCGCGCCGAATTCGTCGACGACGATGCCGTCGTCGAGCGCCAGCCCCGCGTCGCTCGCGAGCGACGCATTCAGCGCGAGACCGATGCCGGCCACCGCGAAATCGGCGTCGATCGTCGTGCCGTCCGCGAGCGTCGCGCGCACCTTCGATGCGTCGTCCTGCTGCACGTCGAGCGATGCGAGCGCCGCGCCGAGACGCACGTCGACGCCGTTCGCGCGGTGCAGGTCGAGCAGGAAGTCCGACACGATCTGCGGCACCGAACGCCCGCACAGGCGCGGCGCACCTTCGACGACGACCGCCTCGACGCCGAGCTTGCGCGCGGTCGCCGCGACTTCGAGGCCGATCCAGCCGCCGCCGATCACGAGCACGCGCCGGCTCGCGCGCAGCTTCTCGCCAAGCGCGGCCGCTTCGTCGAGCGTGCGCAGGTAATGCAGGTTCGGCGTCTTGACGATCGCATCCGGCAAGCGGCGCGACGTGCCGCCGGTCGCGATCACGAGGCGGTCGTATTCGATCTCGCGGCCGCTTTCGGTCTTCACCACGCGGCGTGCCCGATCGATCGATGCCGCGCGTTCCGGCTGCCATGCCTCGACGTTCAGCGCGTCGAATTCGTCCGGACGCACGACGCGCACCGTCTCGACGTCGGCATCGCCGGCCAGCACGGCCTTCGACAGCGGCGGGCGCTCGTACGGCAGGTGCGGTTCATCCGCGATCATCACGAGGCGGCCCGCGAAGCCTTCCGCGCGCAGCGTCTTCAGCACCCAGCCTGCAGCCTGGCCACCACCGATCACGACGACCGTGCCCGGCGCCTGCGTATTCGCTTCGGTCATGATTTGCGCTCCGTCATGAACTTGCCTTCCGGCGCCTTCGCGTTCTTCTGCCGGCGCGTGTTGCCGTCGAGGCCCCCGTCGACAGCCCATTCGGCGAACACGGTCGGACCCGGTTCGAATTCGCGCGGCTGCCATTCGGGCGTCAGCACGTCTTCGTCCGCGTAGTACTCGATCAGCGCGCCGGCCGGATTCTGGAAGTACCAGAAGTACGCGGACGACACCGGGTGACGACCCGGGCCGAGCTGCGTTTCCCAGCCGCAGCGGTCGATGTGCATGCCGCCGCCGAACACTTCGTGGATGTCGCGCACGGTGAACGCGACGTGGTTCAGGCCGCGCTTGCCATTCGGCAGCGCGAGCAGGAACAGGTCGTGGTGGCCGCCGTGCGGCGCGCAGCGCATGAACGCGCCGCGGCCCGGGTAGCGGTCCGACGTCTCGAAGCCGAGTAGCTCGTGATAGAACTTTTCCTGCGCGTCGAGGCAGTTCGTGAAGAACACGACGTGTCCGACCTCGACCGGCTCGGCGCGCGCGTAGATCGGGCTCGGCTGGTCGACCCGCACCGTCTGGCCCCACACGTTCGACGGCGAGCCGGTGATGTCGAGTGCACGCTTGCGCGTCACCTCGATGCGGATCGCCATCCCGTTCGGATCGATGCAGCCGACCGCATCGTCCTGCGCGTAATAGCCGGGCTGGCCGGCCAGCTTCGTGCGCAGCGCGTCGACTTCCTGCTGCGTCGCGACGCCCCACGTGACTTCACGCAGCGTCGGGCCCGCTTCGAACGCGGGCGGCAGCGACGGATCGTCGGCCATCACGACCAGCACGGTGCAGCCGTTCAACGTTTCGAAGCGTGCGCGCGTGTCGTCGTGCGCGACTTCCTTCAGCCCCCAGTCGGCGAAAAAACGCCGGCACGTCGCGAGGTCGTCGACACCGTACGTGACCTGCTCGATACCCAAGATGCTCATTGCGTCATTCCCCTTCGCTCAGTTCGCCCACGGCAGCGGCGCGTCGTTCAAGCCCCAGTAGAGGCTCTTCTGCTGCATGTACTCGCGGATGCCGAGACGCCCCTTCTCGCGTCCCATTCCGCTCTCCTTCCAGCCCGAGAACGGCGTGGAGATCGAGAACAGCTTGTACGTGTTGATCCAGACGGTGCCCGTCTCGAGCGCACGCGCGGTGCGCCACGCGCGCTTGTAGTCGCGCGTCCAGATCCCGGCGGCGAGACCGAACACGCTGTCGTTCGCCTGCGCGATCAGCGACGCTTCGTCGTCGAACGGCATCGCGACCAGCACCGGCCCGAAGATTTCTTCCTGGCAGATGCGTGCGCTGTTCGGCAAGCCTTCGAGAATCGTCGGCTGATAGAAGAAACCGTCCTCGCGCCCGTCGCCCGACGGCCGCTCGCCGCCGCACAGCAGGCGGCCGCCTTCTTCCAGCCCGAGCGCGACGTAGCGCTCCACCGACTCGCGATGCTTCGCGGTGATCAGCGGGCCCATCTGCGTGTCGGGCCGCGTCGGGTCGCCCACGCGCAGCTTGCGTGCGCCGGCCACCAGCCGCTGCATGAATTCGTCGTACACCGCGCGCTGCACGAACAGGCGCGAACCCGCGATGCATGCCTCGCCCGACGAGCTGAAAATGCCGTACAGCACGCCGTTGACCGCGTGATCGAGATCCGCGTCGTCGAACACGATCGTCGGCGACTTGCCGCCGAGCTCCAGCGACACGGGCATCAGCTTTTCGGCCGCGATGCGCGCGATACCGCGGCCGACTTCGGTGCCGCCGGTAAACGACACCTTCTTCACGAGCGGATGACGCACCAGCACGTCGCCGATCACCGAGCCCTTGCCCGGCAGCACGCTCAGCACGCCCTTCGGCACGCCGGCTTCCTCGCAGATGCGGGCCAGCGCGAGCGACACGAGCGGCGTGACTTCGGCCGGCTTGAGCACCACCGCGTTGCCGCCGGCGAGCGCCGGCGCGAGCTTCTGCGCGTCGGATGCGATCGGCGAGTTCCACGGCGTGATCGCCGCGATCACACCGATCGGCTCGTGCACGCTCATCGTCAGGTAATCGCCGCGCGACGGCGTCAGTTCTTCGTCGAGCGTTTCCAGGCAGGCAGCGAAATAGCGGAACGTGTTCGCCGCGCTGGCCACCAGCACGCGCGTCTCGCCGATCGGCTTGCCGTTGTCGCGGCGCTGCAGGTTCGCGAGCGCCTCGTGACGCTGCATGATCAGGTCGGCGATCCGGTACAGCACCAGCGCGCGCTGGTGCGGCTTGAGCCCCGCCCAGTCGGCGCGACGCCACGCGGCATCGGCAGCCACGACGGCTTCGGCCGCGTCTTCCGCATTCGCCGTCGAAACTTCCATGTTCAGCGACTGGTCGGCCGGATAGATGCTCGCGAAAGGCGCGCCACGGCCGCGTCGCCACTCGCCGCCGATCAGGATGTCGCCGTTGGGTACGAGGCTCGTATCGAATGGAGTCATGTCACAAGTCCCACAAATCTGTCTCTGCACAGCTGCCCGCGCCGTGGCGCAGGCGGCCGTTCAATGGCCCGAATGGCCGGGTCGGCCGGGTGGTCCGCTCAGATCACGCAGCGGGCCGCGCGATTGCGCAGCGCGCGGATCGCGCTGTACGCGGTCAACGCGGAAGTCTTCGGGTTGTCGGGCAACGGCTTGCCGCTCATTTCGAGCGACATCTCGCCGAATGCGCCGCGTGCGGTAATGCGGTGCACGTTGCGCTCGACGGCCGGATCGGCGATCAGGCGCACGCGCGTCGCGTCGAGGCCGAGGCCCGCAAGCGCAACCGTCGCCGCGACGTTTGCGTTCTTCGGGTACAGCCGCGCGGCGTCGCGTGCGGTGCCTTCGAAGATCACCTTCTCTTCGGTCATCGCACGCAGGTCGCACAGTTCCTCGGCGGGCGTGCCGAGCCAGCCGAGCGGCGGCTTGCGGCCGACGTACAGCACCTCGTCGAGGCCGCCCTGCTTTGCCGACGCCAGCGCGTCGATCCCGCCGATCGCGCCGGACAGCAGCGTCACGGTGGCATCGCCTTCGTCGGCAGCCTGCGACAGCACGTCGAGCAGCGCGAGATCGGACAGCGCGCCGATCGACGCGACCGCGCAATCGGTGCCGGCCCTCAGCAGCGGCACGACGTGATCGACGAGCGCACTGTGGCCCGCGCATTCGAGCGCGAATTCGGGGCGGTGGGCCAGCGCGTCGACCGACGACACGACCTCCACCGCACCGCCGAGCTCACGCTGCACCGCGTCGCGCTGGTGCTCGGGCACGATCACGTGCGCGACGCGCAACGACGCATCGTGCTCGACCGCGTGATACACGGCGGCACCGATCGCGCCGAAGCCGATCATCGCGACGTCGACGGGCGCATGCCCGTGTCCGTGGCCGTGGTGGCGTCCGTTAAGCATATTGGCGCTCCGACGGCGCTTCCTTCTTCACCGGCGGGCCCGCGAATGCCGACGTGAACGAGCCGACCGACAGCATGTCGACTTCGACCATCACCGGGCCTTCCTTCGCGATCCCTTCGCGCACGATCGCTTCCGCCTGGTCGAGCGACGTGATCCGGTAGTGCGTGAGGCCGAAGCTCGCGCAGAACTGCGCGAAATCGGGCTGGTGCAGTTGCACGAAGCAGCGGCGGCCGCCGTAGTGCGCGTCCTGGATGTTGCGGATCACGCCGTAGCACTGGTCGTTCATCAGCACGATCATCACGTTCGCGTTTTCCTGCACGGCCGTCACGAGTTCGCCGACGTTGACCATCAGGCCGCCGTCGCCGACCAGGCAGACCGTCTTCGCCGCCGAGCCGGCCAGCGCCGCGCCGATGCCCATCTGGATGCCCTGGCCGATGCCGCCGCCGAGCGCATGCACGCCCGCGCGCGGTTCGAAGATCTTCAGCAGGCGGTTGCCCCACGTGCTGTTCGAGATCGTCACGTCGCGCACCCAGTTGTAGTCGCGGCCCACCGCGCCCTGCAGCGTGTCGACCAGCTTCTTGTACGGCCCGAGGCCTTCCGCCACGCTGGTGACGGCCTGCTCGCGCGCCGCCGCGAGGTCGGCCGCGAATTGCGGATCGACGGACAGGCGGCCTTCGAGGCGATCGGCCAGCTCGGCCAGCACGCGCTTCGAATCGCCGTGCACGAACAGCTCGTTGCGATAGCCGCGGTTGTCGGCGAGCGCATCGGCGTCGACGCGGAACAGCGGCTGCGGCAGCGCGAGCTTGTACTTCAGCGTCTCGTTGCCGCGCAGGCGCGAGCCGACCACGACGAGCGCATCGCAGGTCTTGTAGAACGCTTCGACGGATGCGTGGACGTTGAACGCGCCGAGCGTCGCCGGATGATCTTCCGGCAGCACGCCGCGGCCCTGCACGCTCGTCACGACGCCGAAACCGAGCTTGACCAGGCGTTCGACTTCCGCACGCGCATGACGCGCGCCGCCGCCGAGCCACAGCAGCGGACGGCGCTTGGCCGCCAGCGCGTCGGCGAGCTTCGCGACGCGTGCATCGTCGTGTTCGCGCACCGCGACGTGTGCGGGTGCGAGGTCTTCCGGCCATTCGATTTCGGCGGCCTGGATGTCGATCGGAATCTCGACCGACACGGGGCCCGTCGGCGCGGTCTGCGCGATGCGCACCGCTTCGCGGATCGTCGGCAGCACGGTTTCGACCGTACGCACGCGGAACGCGGCCTTCGAGATCGCGTCGAGCATCGTCAGCTGGTCCGGCGCTTCGTGGATGTATGCCAGATCCTGGTCCAGGTACGGCGTCTCGATCTGCCCGGTGATGTGCAGCAGCGCCGTGCCGGCCGTCAGGGCCTCGACCATCGCGCCGGCCGCGTTGCCCGCCGCCGTGCCGGTGCTCGTGAACGCGACGCCCAGGCCGCCCGACACGCGAGCCAGGCCGTCGGCCATGTTCACCGCGCCCGCTTCACCGCGCGCGCCGACATACCGGATGTTGCCGCGCGAGTTGATCGCGTCGAGGATCGGCATGTTGTGGATCGAGATGACACCGAATGCGGTTTTGACGTCGCACTGCTCGAGAAAGGCGGCAATCAGCTCGCCAACCGTGGTTTTTTTAGACATGGCGTGCAAAACCTCCAGAAACGTCGATATGGCTGCCCGTCGTATAGGACGACAGATGCGTTGCGAGATAAAAAAGTGCCCAGGCTGCCTCGTCGGGCTTGCCGAAGCGGTTCAGCGGAATGTTCTTGTTGCGGGCGAGCGCGCCCGTCCAGTCTTCCCAGCTTTCGCCGGCTTGCGCCTGCGCTTCGTAGCGGCGGCGCCACTGCCCCGACTCGACGATGCCGATCAGGATCGAGTTCACGCGGATGCTCTGCGGCGCCAGCTCGGTCGCGAGCGACTTCACGAGGCTCAGCACGCCCGCGCGCGCCGACGACGTCGCGACCATGTGCGGTTCCGGCTGCAGCGCGAGCAGGGAGTTCACGCAGGTGATCGTCGGCGCCTGCGCGTCGCGCAGCAGCGGCAGGAACGCGCGGGTCGGGCGGATGATGCTGAAGTACTTCAGCTCGAGCTCTTCGCGCCATGCGTCGTCGGTCGTTTCCGCGAAGGTCGACACGCGGCCCTGGCCTGCGTTGTTGACCAGCATGTCGGCCCGGCCGAAGCGCTCGGACACGGCCTGCGCGAATGCGGCCACGTCGGCTTCGTCGAGCACGTTGCAGCGCACGGCGAGCAGTTGCGCGCCCGGATATTTTTCGCCGAGCATCGCTTCGGCGCGCGCGAGGCGCTCGCCGTCGCGGCCGCAAATCGCGACCGACGCGCCGGCCTGCAGGAACCGTTCGGCAGTCGCGAGGCCGATGCCGGACGAACCGCCCGTCACCACCGCCACCTGCCCGGTCAGATCGATCTGAATCATGTCAATCCTCGCCGGGCCGCCCCAAGAGGATTGACCGCCCCCTTGGGGGGCAGCGTGCGAAGCATGCGTGGGGATCTCATTTCAGTCCTAAAGCTTTGAGAAACGTGTGCTCGTCGTCCGAGCGGTAATTGAGCCGCCGCGACAGTTCCGCCGCCGCGCGCTGCACCTTGTCGATCAGGCCGTCGGCGATCAGCGCCGCGTCGATCTCCGGCCGCGGCACCGTCACCGTGATGCACGCGACGATCTTCTGCGTGTCGTTGCGCACCGGCGCCGTGACCACCGAGATGCCGCGCTCGAACGACGAATTGCTGACGCCGTAGCCGCGCAGCGCATCCTCGCGGATCACTTCATACAGCGCGTCGACCGATTCCGGCGTCGCGCTCGTCATCCGGTTCAGCGTGCCTTCCGGATACAGCGCACGCAGCGCCTGAAGCGACAGGTCACCCATCAGCACGTGGCCGTGGGTCGTCGCATGCGCGGGCAGCCGCGTGCCGACGTTCACGCGAATCGAGCTGAACACCGGCGACTGGCTCTGCGCCTTCGCGACGAACACCACGTCGCGGCCGTCGCGGATCACGATGTGCGTCGTGAAGCCGGTCGCGTCGCGCAGGCTCTCGATCACCGGCAGGCCGAGATCGGTCAGCTCCAGCGAGCTCAGGTATTCGAAGCCGAGCCGCAGCACGGCGATGCCCAGCTTGTAATTGCGATCCTTGTCCGCGCGCTCGAGAAAGCCGAGCGATTCGAGCGTCTGCAGCAGACGGAACACCGTCGTGCGCGGAATGCCGAGGCGCTTGGACAGTTCCGGCGCGCCGAGCACCGGCTCGCGCGGCGAGAATTCGGCGAGGATCCGCAGTCCGCGTTCGAGGCCAGGCACCACGTAGTTGGCCTCGGACTTCGCGTTATCTGCGTCCTGTTGTTGCAACGGTTCGCTCATTCCAGACCCCGTTGACGGTCGCATTGACGACAGAACGTGTCGATCAGCGACGAATAGACTGCCGGCGCCTCCACGTACCCCGCATGACCGGCCTGCGGAATCACCTGCAGCCCGACGTGCACGGCCGCGGCGATCCGCTCGCATGCGGCCGGCGGCGTGATCGCGTCGTTCGCGCCGACCGCCACCGCCGTGCGGCCGCGAAAGCCGGCGAGATCGGACGCGAGATCGGCGTTCGCGAGCAGATGCGTGGCCTGCGCGTAGCCGGCCGGCACGATGCGCGCCATGTTCCAGCGCACCCACGCACGCGCATCCTCGCTCGCGAAGCCCGACAGCATGTTGCCGCTGCGCTGCTCGGCGAGCCCGGCCGGGCCGAGTTCGTCGAGCATCGCGAGCCGCGCGTCGCGGCGCGTGTCGCGCGTTTCGGCGGGCGCGCTGCCGTAGCCGCCCGCGGGCGAGATCAGCAACAGCCCGGCGATCCGCGCGGGCATCACGCGGGCCAACCCGCCCGCGATGATCGCGCCGAGCGAATGCCCGACCAGCACGCAGCGTTCGATGCCGAGTGCCTCGAGCCACGCGTTCAGCGACGCCGCGTAATCGGCGGCCGCCGGCGACGCGCCGTGCACGGGGGTCGACACGCCGTAGCCGGGCGCATCCCACGCGAGCACGCGGCGCGACGCGCCGAGCGTGTCGAGCTGGCGCACCCACGACGCGGCGCCCGAGCCGATCCCGTGCAGCAGCACGACGGGCAACGCGCGGCCCACATGCTGCGCGCCGGCCTCGCCTGCGCCGGCTTCACGGTAGCCGATCGTGCCCGCCGCGCCGGCTGCGCAGCGCTGTTCGGGAAACTGCCCGAGCAGCGCGGCGAACGCCGCGGTGCGGTCGCGTTCACGTTTGTCGATGACACTCATTGCTTTACCGGCTCCGTCTCAACGCTTGATCTTCGCGAGCGGCGAATCCGGCGGATAGGTCGGCGTGATGGGCTTCGACGAACCAAGCATCACGCACATCAGCGCATCTTCCTCGCCGATGTTGATTTCCGTGCGATACACGCCCGGCGGCACCGAGATCAGGTCGCGCTCGCCGAGGATCGCTTCCCAAGTCTCGCCGTCGCGCTCGCAGATCACCTTCATCTTGCCGCGCAGCACGAAGAAGATTTCCTCGACGTCGATGTGGATGTGGCTCGGGCCGATGTTGCCGGCCGGGATGACCATCGTCGAGAACGTGAAGTTGCCGGCCGGCACCGTGTTGACGTCCTTTGCGACGCCCGTGCCGCCCGTGCCGACGTAGCGCATCTGCGCACGGCGGTACTTCGGGTCGTAGTCCGCCTGGAACTTCAGCGCGTCCCAGTCATAGCGCCGCGTCGCATAGCGCGCGACGCGCCCTTCCATCCAGTCGCCGAAGCTTGCGTCTTCCGGCTGGTCCCACGACTTGCGTTCGAGATCTGCGTCCGCCATCGTCCTCTCCTTCATTCCGAGTGAAAACTTCAATTCAGTTCATTACGAAGCCGCCGTTCACCGGCAGCAGTTGACCCGTCACGAAACGCGCGCCGTCCGACAGCAGGAACAGCACGGGGCCCGTCACGTCCTCGGGCACCTGCGCACGCGTGAGCGCGCGGCCCTGCATGTAGAACGCATGGCGCTCGGCCGGCACGTAGGCGGTCGCCTCGACTTCGGTGAGCCCCGGCGCGATCGCATTGACCGTCACGCCGTGCGCGCCGAACTCGCGGGCTTGCGCATGCGTCATCGCGATCACCGCGCCCTTGCTGGCGACGTATGCGAGCAGCTTCGGCGCGCCCCACAGCGCGGTGTCCGATGCAAGGTTGACGATCGCGCCGCGACCCGACTGCGCGAGGTGCGGCAGCGCTGCATTGCTGACGAGCCACACGCCGCGCACGTTCACGTTCATCACGGCATCCCAGGTCGACACGTCGAGTTCCGTCGACAGCTTGCCGCCCGAGTTGGTGATCGCCGCGTTGTTGATCAGTGCGTCGACGCCGCCGAGCGCCGCCGCGCCCTGCGCGACGAATGCGTCGACGCTCGCCGGATCGGCCAGGTCGAGCGCGAAGAAATGCGCGGCATGGCCCGCTTGCGTGAGCTGCGCAGCCAGCGCGCGGCCCTCCTCGACGAGCACGTCGCCGAACGCGACCTGCGCGCCCGCTTCGACCAGTGCCTTCACAAACGCCGCGCCGAGACCGCGCGCGCCGCCCGTGACGAGCACGCGGCGACCCGGCAGCGACACGACCGTAGCGAACTCAGCCATTCGCGGGCTCCGATGCAGCTTGTGCCGCGCGGTGCGCGTCGAGCGCGGACAGGTGTTCCTGCGCACGCTGGCGCAGCATCCGGCGCACGCGCGTGATGCCGACGTCGTGCTGGTACAGGTATTCGTGATCGCGTGCGTGCGGCGCGAGGCTTTCGAGGACGTAGCGATCCTGCTCGAGCACGTCCCAATGGAGACCCTCGAGGCGGTTGCGGTACATGAAGCGCCACACGTCGCGCTGCCAGCCGCTGACCTTGCGGGTACGCCAGAAGTAGACCTGGCAGTTGTCGCCGTCGACCGGCGTCGCGAAGCCGATGATCCCGAAGTTGCCGCCCGGGCCGAACTTCTGCTTGTACGGAATCGCGAGGCGCATCCACAGGCAGCCGGTTTCGCCGAGCTCGACCCAGTCGAAGTTCACGTCGCGCTGGCCGATCTTCTCGAACATCAGGCCCGTTTCCGTCTTGCGCACGCGCATCTCGGCCTGCTTGTCGCCTTCGGCCATCGAGTGCGACGTCGCGTGCAGGTACGCGCCGTGCATCGGGTCCATCACGTTGTCGATCGCGTACTGGTAGTTGCACTTCCAGTTCGACACGCACAGGAAGTGGCCGTACTCGTCAGCGACCAGTTCTTCCGGCAGGTTCAGCGGCGCCGGCTCGCCGTGCGCTTCGTCGCCGAACCACAGGAAGATCGCGCCGGCCTTCTCTTCGACCGGATACGACTTCACGCACTTCGTGCCTTCGAGCGGACAGTTCGATACCGCCGGCACGCGATTGACCGTGCCGCCGCCGTCGATTTCAACGCCGTGATACCAGCAGGCGATGTTGCCGCCCAGGTTCCAGCCGAGCGACAGGCGCGCGCCGCGGTGTGGGCAGCGATCTTCCAGCGCGTGGACTTTGCCTTCGTGATCGCGCCACAGCACGATCTGCTCGGACAGGCGCGTGAGGCCGACGGGCGCGTTCGACACCTGCCAGCTCGGCGCGACGGGATACCAGTAGTTCTTGATGCCGCGATCGAGATAGTCGCGGACCGGGTCGTGTTGGACTTCGTGTTGTGCGGGGGACGTCATCAGTGTGCTCCGGATGCGGTTGTCGTCGGGTCGGCGGTCACGCGGCGCGCGCGCTCATTCCGCCAGCGAGGCCATTTCGGCGCGGAAGCGCTCGGCGGTCCACGCCGTGCCGTCCGGCGCGCGGAAGCCGATGCGGTTCAGTCCCGCGACGACATCGTCCAGCTCGGTCGCGCCGCTCTCGAACACGCGTTCGAGCGCATCGCCGAGGTCGTTCTCGTACTGGGTCGGCTCGGCCTTGCGGTTTTGCCAGATGCGGTTCTCGACCTGGCCCGGGATCTCGATCTGCCCCTTGCCGGCGACGTTGTTCGGCTGCGGCGCCACCCACGGCTTCAGGAAGGGATTGAAGTTGACGGTCGCTTCTTTCATGTCATTCCACCTTGATCTGGATTTCCTCGCCGGCAAGGCGCACCGCGTACTGCTTCAGCGCGCGCCCGCCCGGGCCCTTCAGGCATTCGCCCGTCTTGATGTCGAACACGGCCTCGTGCAGCGGGCATTCGACGGTGCCTTCGTCGACGAACCCCTGCGTCAGCAGCGCGTACGCATGCGGGCACACGTTCTCGAGCGCATACACCTCGTCGCCGACGCGGTAGATCCCGATCTCGACGCCGTCGGTCCGCTTGAACTCGATCGGCGTGTCTTCCGACAGCGCGCCGGCGTGCCCGGCGCAAATCCATTGTTCAGACATCTCACACCCTTCCTTCTGATCGACTCTCGGTTCGCTCCGGATTTGTTCCATATCCGGAACAGCAGTTTATGGATGGTGATTATAGGAGCGACTTTCCACGAGTAAAACAAAAAGCTGCATGCCCTAGGGAAAACACCGACCGCCAGCCCGACGATCATCTCCGACCCCCAAGCCAGACATGATTTCTTCTTTAAAGGCAGGGATTTAAGCGGGTTTTCCGGGATGCTCGGGTCCGTGTGGCGCAGCGTCCGGGTTCCCATCCGTCCCGATAAATTTATTTTTGACCATCGCCACAGCGCCTCTATACTCCATTCCATCAGAGGCACGCTGTTCCTTATATGGAACACAAGGAATGCCCGGCCGGAGGCAGGAAACGCGCGACGGATGGCCGTCCCCGCGCCAGCCGCCACGGCACGTTTTCATCAGGTTTGGAGAGTCAGGAGATCAAATGGTCAAGCATGCGGTAGCAGCAGCAGTCATCGGAATGGGCGCCGTGTCGGGCGCCTGGGCGCAGAGCAGCGTGATGCTCTACGGCAGCATGGATGCCGGCGTCGCCTACGTGAACAACGTCGGCGGCCATGCGAAGTGGGCGATGATCCAGGGCAATACCCAGCCCGACCGGTGGGGCCTGAAGGGCAAGGAAGACCTCGGCAGCGGCCTGTCGGCGATCTTCCAGCTCGAAAACGGCTTCTATACGAACAACGGCCAGTTCGCGACCGCGAACACCATCTGGAACCGCTCGGCGTTCGTCGGCCTCAGTTCGGACCGTTACGGCACGCTGACGCTCGGGCGCCAGACCCCGCTGAGCTTCGACTATCTCGATCCGCTCAGCACGGCCTACCTCGCGATGAGCTGGTATGCGTTCCACCCGGGCAACATCGACGGGCTCGCCGCGACCGGCAACGTGCCGTACAACAACTCGGTCAAGTACCGCTCGCCGAGCTTCGCCGGCTTCTCGGCCGCGGCGACGATGGCGCTCGGCAACACGACGAACTTCTCGACCGGCAAGTCGGTGGGCGCCGCGCTGAACTATTCGAACGGGTCGTTCAGGGCGTCGGCCGTCTATTCGAACGAACACGATCGCTCGATCCTGATCAGCCAGACGGGCATTACGTCGTTCCAGGGGCAGAACACCGCGAACGGCTACATCGCGAACAAGGTCGAGAACATCGGCGCGGGCGCGTCCTACCAGTTCGGCGACTTCCTCGTGCATGGCCTCTACACGCGCACGAAGATGCAGTCGAACGGCTATTCCGACACGTTCCAGAGCTACGACGCGGGCGTGAACTACCGCAACAGCGCGTTCAACACGATCGCGGGCGGCGCGGCGACCACGACGCTGGCCGGCCGTCGCTGGACCCAGGTCGAGCTCGGCGACATCTACTCGCTGTCCAAGCGCACGCAGCTCTACGCGAACGTGCTGTATGAACACGGGTCGGGCGGCGCGAAGGCCGCGTTCTTCACGGCCGGCACGTCGAGTACCGCAAACCAGGTGATCGTGCTGACCGGCATTCACCACTCGTTCTGAGCGGCGCCGGGCGCACGCGCCCGAGGCCCGAAACGCAAAGAGCAGCCCGCGGGCTGCTCTTTGCGTTGGCGAAGCCGCGCGCTGCGGTCCGTTCGACGGGTCAGAACATCGCGACCCGGTGACGGGCGTGCGCGAACGTCGGGTCGCTTTCGAGCGGCCGATAATTCAGGCGCTGCGACAGGTCGACCGCCGCGCCGCACACTGCTTCGACGAGCCGTTCCTTCTCGCCGGCCTCGCCGATCTCCGAGCGCGGCACCGTCGCGGTGATCGCCGCGACGATCGCGCCCGAATGGTCGCGCACCGGCGCGGTCACGGCCGAGATGCCGCTTTCGAACGCGGCCTCGCTGACCGCGTAGCCGAGCCGCGCGTAATGGCGCACGCGCTCGTACAGTTCATCGACACTGCCGGGCGTGCGCTCGGTGAACTGCTCGAGCCGCTTTTCCGGATAGAGCTGGCGCAGCGCGTCGCGCGTGAGGTCGCCCATCAGCACATGGCCGTGCACGGTCGCGTGCGCGGGCAGCCGCGTGCCGACGTGCACCTTCACCGAACCGAACATCGACGTGTTGCTCTGCGCCTTCGCGACGAACACGACATCGCGCTGGTCACGGATCAGCAGGTGCGTCGACAGGCCCGTCGCGTCGCGCAGCCGTTCGAGCACAGGCGTGCCGAGATCGGTCAGTTCGAGCGAATTCAGGTATTCGAAGCCGAGCCGCAGCACGCCGACACCGAGCCGGAAATAGCGATCGCCGTTCACGCGTTCGAGAAAGCCGAGCGCTTCGAGCGTCTGCAGCAAGCGGAAGGTGGTCGTGCGCGGGATGCCGATGCGCTTCGACAGCTCGGGCGCGCCGAGCACCGGCTCGCGCGCGGAGAATTCGGCGAGGATCCGCAGCCCGCGTTCGAGCCCCGGCACCAGATACGACGACGCGCCGCCGGACGATTCGTCGTCGCCCGCGCCCTGCTTCGACACGTCGTTGTCGGCGTCGTCGCCTGCTGCCGTGCGCGGCGCGCTTGCCGGCCTTGCCGGCGGTTTCGGTGCACCGCTCATCGTTGAGTTGACCTTGTGCACATGGACGGAATGGAAGCGTTCACGAAAGACCCGCAATGCTTGATTATGGATTTTCGACCGAACCGGATCAACACGATCCGGCGCAGGCGGCCGACAGCCCGGCGCGCCGGACCGGACAGGCGGACTGCCGCATAGCCTGACGCGATCGAAAGGATAACAGCGATAGACAGGGCTGCCCACCGGAACGTCGCCGCGCGCGGCGGCGGCCCGCTGGCCCTAGTCGATACGCGTTCGCGACGCGTCACACGCGAGATCGGGCGACGCAATCACGGTCGATGTGCAAGGGGGGAGACGAATGGAAAAAACGTGTGCCAATGAACGACCGCACCGATCCGCGAACGGGATCGGCGCGACGTGGCGTCAGGCCGTCACGGCGTCGTCATACTCGGCGCGCGCGAGCTGACCGGCGGCGTACGCGTCGGCTTCGCCGCGAAAGCCGTCGGTGCTGAATGCAACGACTTTCACACCGACGCCGGACGCCCGCTTCACCGTCAGCGCCCATTGCCATCCGCCGTCTTGTTCGAAGACGTGGAGCGAGGGTTCGAGGGATGAGTCCAGTACGGTCACGGGTTGTGCTCCTGCCCTGCGCGTTGCATCGGCGACGCTCGGGCATGTCCAAAAGGTGCGCCGGCTCTCGGCGCGTTTCTGCCATTCGACAGTCTAGTCAAGGAATGTTGCGACGCACCATCAGGGCTTTCACCTGCCTATCGGAACCGGGCGGTCGATGAAATCCACCTGAAACCCATATGGCACGGGCCTCGCCGGCAGATTCCCACCGCACGGCACCCCACCCGTGCGGCAACGTGCCGCATGGACGAGCGATTGCCCGGATCGGTCGAAAAACGGGTCGCGACCCCCGGTGACCGGGCCGGCTGCCTGGCGCGGCTACCGACTCGCGTCCGCGGATATCACGCGCCGGAACGTCAGGTTGACGCGCTCGCCCTGCACGGCCGGCGCCTTCGGCACGCGGTGCTGCCACTCGGCCTGCGTGCGACCACGCATCACCAGCAGGCTGCCGTGCGTCAGCCGGTACGCATGCACGACGCCGGTCGCGCGATGACGCAGGTCGAACACGCGCATCGCGCCGAGGCTCACCGACGCGATCACGGGCGCCTCGCCGAGCTCGGGCTCGTTGTCCGCATGCCAGCCCAGGCTATCCTGACCGTTCCGGTAGCGATTGAGCAGCACGCTGTTGAAACGCGCCCCGCAGGTCGCCTCGACCGCGCGCTTCAGGTCGAGCACGGCCGGCGTCCACGGCGCCGGCACGTTGCGGATCCCCGAATACACGTAGACGGCGTCCGGCTCGCCCTGCCACGCGGTGAGCCGCGGCAACGGGATGCGGCCGCGCGGCGTGCGGATCGTGTCCTGCCGCCACGCGACCTCGTCGACCAGCGCGGTCAGCACGCGATCGGCATCGGCCGGCGCGAGCCAGTCCGGGTACCAGTCCACGTCGGGCGCGGGGGCATCGGCGAACAGATCGGGGGTCGACATGGCGGAATCAGGCGGGCAATGAACGGTGCGTGGGAACCCTGTCTGCATGGTAGCCAACCGCGCGGCGCCCCGCCATGCGCTGTCATTGCGGCCCGTCGCACGCCGCCGCGCGCCGCGCGCGAAGCCGCCGCGTTTGCGCGCGCCACGCTATCATCGCGCCGTGTCGCAGCGCGCCCTTATCCAGGGCGCCGCCTTCTTTCGCAATGCCGGCCGGCGCGACCCGGCCGAATTCTTCCCGGACCCACCATGACGCTCTCCGATTCCGCCCTCGACCAACTGTTCCTTACCGCGCGCACGCACAACGCGTGGCAGGACAAACCCGTCGACGACGCGCTGCTGCACCGGCTGATCGACCTGACGAAATTCGGCCCGACGTCGGCGAACGCGAGCCCCGCGCGCTTCGTGTTCGTCAAGTCACCCGAAGCGAAGGCGCGCCTGCAACCCGCGCTGTCCGAAGGCAATCTCGCGAAGACGATGGCCGCGCCCGTCACCGTGATCGTCGGCATGGACTTCGCGTTCCACGAGCACCTGCCGCGCCTGTTCCCGCATGCCGACGCGCGCAGCTGGTTCGCCGGCAACGACGCGCTGATCGAAGCCACCGCGTTCCGCAACTCGTCGCTGCAGGGCGCGTACCTGATCCTCGCCGCGCGCGCGCTCGGCCTCGACGCGGGCCCGATGTCGGGTTTCGACGCCGCGAAGGTCGACGCCGAATTCTTCGCGGGCACCGCGATCCGGACCAACTTCCTCGTGAATCTCGGCTATGGCGATCCGGCGGGCCTGTTCCCGCGCAGCCCGCGCTTCGATTTCGACGACATCGCGCGCATCGACTGACGTGCGCTAGCGGCCGCGCGTCAACCGGATCAGCGTGATTTCGGACGGCACGCCGAAGCGGTTCGGCGGCCCCCAGTAGCCGGTTCCGCGGCTGGTATAGAGCCACATCCCGCCGAACCGGTCCAGCCCGCCGATCACGGGCTGCTGCAGGCGCACGAACGGCGGCCACGGCAGGAACTGGCCGCCGTGCGTATGCCCGGACAGCTGCACGGTGTAGCCGGCCCGACTCGCCGCCTCCGCGCTGCGCGGCTGGTGCGCGAGCAGGATCTTCGTGGCGACGTCGCGCGGCGCGCCCGCCAACGCCCCTTCGGGGTCGCTGCGATGCGCGGGATCGAACCCGCCCGCCGTGAAATCGGTCACGCCCGCGAGCACCGCGCGCGCGCCATCGTGCTCGATCAGCACATGCTCGTTCAGCAGCACCGTCAACCCGATCCGCCGGAATTCGTCGATCCACGCGTGCGCGCCGGCGTAGTACTCGTGATTACCCGTCACGAGGAAGCTGCCGTGCCGCGACTGCATGCGCCCGAGCGGCGCCGTGTGTTCGCTCAGCCGCTTGACCGAGCCGTCGACCACGTCGCCCGTCACGACGACGAGATCGGCATCGAGCGCATTGACCGCCCGCACGATCCGCTCGATGTAAGGCCGCTTGATCGTCGGCCCGACGTGAATGTCGGACAGTTGCACGATCGTCAGCCCGTCGAGCGCGGCGGGTAGCCCGTCGACCGGAATCGACACGCGCTTGACCGCCGCCGTGCGGCGCGCGCCGACGAACCCGATCGCGCTGACCAGTACCGCGCCCGCAACCACGACGAGCGCCGTGTCGGATGCCGCGCCGCTCCACGCGGCGTCGTGCCCCAGATAGCGCCAGACGACGACGCCGAGCAGCACCAGCTCGCGCAGGAACGTCAGCACGAGCAGCGACGAGAAGAAGCCCATCACGAGCGAGCCGGTCCAGCCGACCAGCGTCGCGGCCCAGCCCTCATCGAAGCGGCGCGAGAACATCCCGACCGGAATCAGCACGACGAAGCTCGCCAGCACCAGCGCCGCGATCGTGCGCGCGAGCGGCGACGCGAATGCGTCGGGAATGATCCGCAGCCCGACATACAAATGGAACAGCACGCCGATTGCAATGAACCGGACAAAGAAACTTCGCATGGAACGCTCATCCTGGTTGCGATACCGCTTCCGCGCCGTGCGTCGAACGGAGCCGTGACCTCAGGTCTCGCCATGCCCCGCGCCGCACGGCGCGCCATACGTACGATGGTACACAGATACCGGCCGGCATGACCGGGCACGGCCACCACGGGCGGGCCGGCCCGCTTCACGCAATGGCCGGGGGCAGCGTACGGTTCGATCGCACCGCCCGACACATCGCAAGGACGACGGCACGGCGCCGAACCTCGGTCACCCGCCCGCGTCGCGGACGAACCCGGCCGCCCCCCCCCGGCACGAGCGGACGGGAATTCCGGCGCATTCGGGCGGCAATCCGGCATTCGCGCGCCGATTCCGCTGCACCGGCAAACAAACACGGCACGCGTGGTTTCGTCTGACGATCCTTTACAGTCCGTTAGCAACCCTACAGGAGCTCGCGCTGGCAGAATCGCGGACCGTCCGCGGCCGCACCGCGCAGCCTGCCGACCGGCCCGCCGCTTGCCACCAGCGCGCTCGGCACGGCTGGCGGTCTGCATCGCGCTGATTTATGATCGGCTCCGTATCGCGGAATCGTCGTCGCGGCGACGAACCGTTTGCGCCGCGCCCGGCATCCACCCCCACCGTCGAGCTCGTCACACCATGAGAAAAACAATGCCGCGCGCGCCGCTGCGCGTCGTCGCCACCCTGGTGCCAGCCCTGCCGCTCGCGGGCTGCGCGTCGCGCGGCGCACCGTCGTTCGCGTTGTTCGGCGCGTATTTCCCGCTCTGGCTCGTCAGCGCGATCGTCGGCATCGCCGGCGCGATCGTCGCGCACCGCGTGTTCGTCGCGACCGGCTGGGCCGCCACGGTGCCCTACCAGCTCGCCGTGTGCACCGCGATCGGGATCGTGGTCGCCGTGATCGTCTGGCTCACCGGCACGGGGCCGTTCGCATGAAGGCCGCCGGAACCGCCCGCCCCTCCGTCAAAGGCCGCGCGATCGCGCTGGCGATCGTCGCGCTCGGCATCGCTGCGCTCGCGTACGCGTACCACCGCACGACCGCCTACCCGTCCACCGACGACGCGTCGATCGACGCGGACGTCGTGCACGTCGCGTCGCCCGTCGGCGGGCGCATCGTGCAGCTCGCGGTGCACGAGAACCAGCGCGTCGCGAAAGGCGACCTGCTGTATGAAATCGATCCGGTGCCGTATCGGCTGACGGTCGCGCAGGCGCAGGCCGATCTCGAACTCGCGCGCGCGTCGCTCGACACGCGCCGCCGGTCGCTGATCGGCGAGCGCTCGAACGCCGCGGTCGCCGCCGAGCAGGTCAAGCGCGCGACACAGAATCACGATCTCGCGCTGCGCGACGTGAACCGGCTCGCACCGCTCGCCGCGCAGGGCTACGTCAGCGCGCAGCAGTTCGACCAGGCGAAGGTCCGGCAGCGCGATGCGGCCGTGTCGCTCGCGCAGGCGCAGGAACAGCAGCGATCGTCCGCGCAGACGATCGGCGACGATGCCGACGCGATCGCGACGCTCCACGCACGCGAAGCCGCGCTCGCCCGCGCGCAGCACGCGCTCGACGATACGGTCGTGCGCGCGCCGCACGACGGACTCGTGACGGGCCTGACCGTGCTCGCCGGCGAAACCCTCGCGCCGAACCAGTCGATCTTCACGTTGATCGACGCGAGCGAATGGTTCGCGGTCGGTAATTTCCGCGAGACGTCGCTGAATCGCATCGCGGTCGGCGACTGCGCGACCGTTTATTCGATGATCGACCGCAGCCGTCCGCTGACGGGCAAGGTCGTCGGCATCGGCGCGGGCATCGCGGACAGCGATCGCATCAACCTGCCGCGCGCGCTGCCGATCGTGCAGCGCTCGGTGAACTGGGTGCATGTCGCCCAGCGCTTCCCCGTGCGCGTGAAGCTCGACGAACCCGACGGCAAGCTCGTGCGCGTCGGCGCCAGCGCGATCGTCGAGGTCCGGCATGGCTCAGCCTGCCGCTGAGGTCCGCTCGCCGGGCCCGCGCGAAGTCCTGCGACTGCTCGCGCCGTTTCCTGGACGCAGCGCAATGGCCGTGCGGGTCGCGCTGATCTGCGCGCTCGTCGTGCTGGTGACGAGCGGCTACGGCACGCCGGAAGCCGCGATCTCCGCGTATGTCGTGTTCTTCCTGAACCGCGCCGATCGCGTGACGAGCGTCGTGCTCGCGGTCGCGATGATGCTCCTCATCACGCTCGTGATCGCGCTCGTGATCGGCGTCGCGATCTTCAGCATCGAGTATTCGGTGCTGCGCGTCGCGTGCATGGCCGTGCTGTCGGTCGGGCTGCTGTACCTCACTTCGGCGAGCAAGCTGCGCCCCGTCGGCGCGATCCTCGCGATGATCGTCGGCTTCGGGCTCGACCAGCTCGGTCTCGCGCCGGTCGGCGAAGCCGCGACGCGCGCGCTGCTCTATGCATGGCTGATGGTCGCGATTCCGGTCGGCGTCGCGATCGTCGTCAACCTGCTGATCGCACCGTCGCCGCGCAAGCTCGCGCTCGCGCAGCTCGCGAAACGGCTGCGGCTCGCCGCACGGCGGCTGCGCGGCGACGAAGACGCGCGCGCGGCCCTCGACGCGAGCCTGCGCGAAGGCGGCAAGCAATTGCTCACGTGGCTCAAGCTGTCGACGCTCGAAGGCTCGACGCCGGCCGCCGACGCGCCCGCGCTGCGGCAAGCCATCGCATCGAGCACCGCCCTGCTCGTCGCGGTCGCGCTCGCCGACCGGGAACCGGACGCGCGGCTGCCCGCCGCGTTCGCGGAACCAGCTGCGGCGACGCTCGACGAGATGGCCGGGATCCTCGAACAAGGTGGCTATCCGGTCGACGTGACGCTTGCGCTGCCGCCGGCCGATACGCTGCCGCCACTTGCGCGCGTCGTCGCAACCGACCTGCACACGGCCATCACGCATTTCGCCGAGCCGGTCAAACCGGCTGCAGCGGCCGCTGCACCGCCCGACGCGTCGGCGTCGGCGTCGGCTTCGGCTTCGGCTTCGGCGGCGAACGCGACCGCCGCCCCGCCCGCGCCGCGCGGCGGCTTCTTCTTGCCGGACGCCCGCACCAACCCCGATCACATCCGCTACGCGCTGAAGACGACCGTCGCGGCGATGTTCTGCTACCTGCTGTACTCGCAGCTCGACTGGTCGGGCATCCATACCTGCTTCATCACCTGCTACATGGTGTCGCTCGGCTCGACGGCCGAAACGGTCGAGAAGCTCACGCTGCGGATCGCCGGCTGCATCGTCGGCGCGCTGATCGGGACCGCGGCGCTCGTGTTCGTCGTGCCGGCGCTGTCGTCGATCGGCGAGCTGATGGCACTCGTGTTCGTCGGCGCGTGGCTGTCCGCGTGGGTCGCGTTCGGTTCGCCGCGCATCGCGTACGCGGGCTTCCAGGTCGCGTTCGCGTTCTTCCTGTGCGTGATCCAGGGCGCGGGCCCCGGCTTCGACCTGACGCTCGCGCGCGATCGCACGATCGGCATCCTGCTCGGCAACCTCGTCGTGTATCTCGTGTTCACGCGCATCTGGCCCGTCAGCATCGGCAAGCAGATCGACGTCGCGCTCACGGCGCTGCTCGATCAATGGCGCCGTGTCGCGCTGATCGTTCAGCCGGCCGAACGCCGCACGCTCGCCGCCGAAGCCTTCGCGCGCCATGGCGCGATCGCGCAGGAACTCGGCCTGATCCACTACGAGCCGTCGTGGGTGCGGCCGGCCGCCACGTGGCTCGCCACCCGGCGCCGCGCGCTCGCGGAACTCGGTGCGCTCGAAGGCCCGCTGTTCCTGCTCGCCGAGCGCGCGCCGGGTGACGCGGCGATCGATGCGCGGCTCGCGCGCGTGGTCGAACTGCGCGACGGCGAACCGGCCGCCCACACCGCTGCGCCGCCGCCTTCGGCAGCCGCAGGCACGGCGCCGGCCGGCGCCCCGGCGGACTCCGCACACGACGCACTGCTGAATCTGATCGACACGCGGCTCGCGCAGATCGCCGACGCCGACCGTCAAGCCACCTCGAAGGAGCCTGCCCCTCATGTGCGTCCCTGAACCGCCGGCCGCGTCGATCGTCGCCGCAGCACTCGCGACCGCCGTCGCGCTGGCCGGCTGCGCGACGTCGTCGATCGATCTGGCGCCGCAGGCGCCCGACCGACCGTGGCAGCCGCAGACCTCGGCTGCCGGCGACATCGTGCCGGCCCCTGCGCTCGCGTCCGCGCAACGCGCACCGCACGACTACACGCTGCCGGCATCGCCCGCGCTCGCGTCGGTATCGCCGCCCGCCGCGCTCGACGCCACGCATCCGTACACGCTGCCCGAGCTGATCGACCTCGCCGAATCGACGAACCCGCTGACCCGCATCGCGTGGAACGACGCGCGCAACGCGGCGCTCGCAGTCGGCATCGCGAAGGCCGCGTACCTGCCGAACCTGTCCGCGACCGCGATGGGCGCATACCAGGCGAGCCACGGCTCGACCTCGACGATCCTCGGCGACGCGTCGAGCAACACGACCGTGCACGGCACGATCTCCGCGCTGTCGCTGCAATGGCTGCTGTTCGATTTCGGCGGCCGCGCGGCGCGCGTCGAGGCGGCCGAACAGGCGTCGGTCGCCTCGAACGTCGCGTTCACGGCGGTGCACCAGCAGGTGATCCACGACGTGACCGTCGCGTACTACCGCTACGAAGCCGCACGCTCGCGCGCGGCCAGCGCGCAGCAGGGCCTGGCAAACGCGGACGCAATCCTCGCGGCATCCCGCGCTCGGCTCAGGCAAGGCGTCGGCACGGTCGTCGAGCTCGCGCAGGCGACGCAGAACCGCGCACAGGCGAATCTCGCGCTCGTGCAGGCCAACGGCATGGAAAGCGACAGCTACCTCGCGCTGGTTTCCGCGCTCGGCATCTCGCCGCTGTCGAAGCCGTCGATCGCCGCGCTGCCGAAGCGGCCGCTGCCGCCCGCCCTCGCTTCGTCGGTCGACGCGATCGTGTCGGACGCGATCGCGCGCCGCCCCGACCTGCAGGGCGCGTACGCGCTCGAGCAGGCCAATCGCGCGAAGATCAAGGCTGCGGAAGCCGCGTTCATGCCGAAGATCTTCCTGTCCGCATCGACATCGTATGCAAGCGGCGGCACGGCGATTTCCGCGCTGCCCGCGATCGGCGACCAGGCACCGACCGTCAACCTGAATGGCAGCCGCTACGGCGGCGGCGTGTTCCTCGGCGTGACGATCCCGCTGTACGACGGCGGCCTGCGCTCGGCGGTGCTGATGCAGGCGCGCAACGATGCGCAAAGCGCGTCCGCGCGCCTCACCCGGACCAAGGAAGAAGCCGTCCGCCAGGTCGTCGCCGCGCAGAACGCGGTGCAGACGAGCCTTGCGTCTCACGATGCCGCGACGGCGCTCGTCGATGCCGCGCAAACGAGCTACGACGCGGCGCTGACCGCGTACCGGAACGGCGTCGGCTCCGTCACCGACGCGACGATCGCGCAAAGCCAGCTGCTCGCCGCGCGCAACGCGGAAGTCGACAGCTACGCCGGCGCGCTGTCGGCCGCCGCCGCGCTCGCGCTCGCGACGGGGACGATCGGATCGTCGCAGTGACGCGCCGCCCGACCCGAACCGATTGACGCCTGCGCGGGCGAGCCACTAGAATGCCGCCCATTCTTCCTTCAGGAACCATCGTGGACAGTTGCAGCACTCCGTTGCGTGCGCCGCTTGCCGCCTGAACGCCTGTCCGCCGCAGTTCTCCTGTCGCGGCTCGCGTTCCGCGAGCCCGCACGCCGCCCGTTTCACACTGAATGACGCATTCGCGCGGTACAGTACCGCGCGCTGACGGCCATCGTGTCGCCTTCGGCATCGCGCCGCCGCGACGCGGGCCGGCACGCGCTCTTTGCACGGCAGGACAACCATGACTCTCGATTTCGCACTCCGTCTTTTCACCGCGTTCGCCTGCGGCGTCGCGATCGGCCTCGAACGCCAGATGCGCCAGCGCACGGCGGGCCTGCGCACCATCACGCTCGTCGCGAGCGGCGCGTGCCTGTTCGTCACGCTCGGCGTGCTGACCGGCAACGGCGTGGCCGGCGTCACGCAGATCGCCGCGTACGTCGTGTCGGGCGTTGGCTTCCTCGGCGGCGGCGTGATCATGCGCGACAAGGGCTCGATCCAGGGCATCAACACGGCCGCGACGCTGTGGTGCTCGGCCGCCGTCGGCGTGCTGGCCGGCTCCGGCCATTTCGTGCCGGCGCTCGCCGGCACAGGCGTCGTGCTGCTCACCAACACCGTGCTGCGCGGCGTCAGCCAGGCGATCAACGCGACCCCCGTGTCGAACGCCGATCTCGTGCGCGAATACCAGATCACCGTAATCTGCCTGACCGCCGACGAAGTGCACATCCGCACGCTGCTGTCGAATTCGATGTACGCGAAACCGTTGTCGTTCCAGAGCCTGACGAGCGAGGACGTGCCGGAGCAGCCGGACCGGCTGAAGGTGACCGCGACGCTGAAGCTGCATCCGAAGGATCAGCAGAAGCTCGAGCAGATCGCGAGCCGGATGAGCATGGAGAAAAGCATTTCCAGCGTGAGCTGGACCGCGAAGGAAGCGGAGCCGATGATGGAGTGAGCGGCTGCGGCCCGTGCGACACGGCCGCCCCGCCGCCGCGGCCGCGTCAGGGCGTCTCGATGAGCCCGGCCCCAATCGCCTTGACGACCGCCTGGACCTTGTTCGTCGCGCCGAGCTTCTCGAGGATGTTGTTCACGTGGAAGTTGACCGTGCGCTCCGAGATGCTGAGGATCTGGCCGATCTCGCATGCGGTCTTGCCTTCGGCCGTCCAGCACAGCACCTCGCGCTCGCGCGCGGTCAGCGTGACGCCCGACTCGGGCGACAGCTTCGGCACCACGAAGCGGCTCATCAGCGAATGCGACAGGTTCGCGAGCCAGTTCGTCTGCAGCGTCAGCATGTTGATCTCGGCCGGCGTGAGCCGGTCGGCATGGCGCGCGATGCTCAACAGCCCGAACGCGCCGCGCGCCGCCCAGCTCGACTGCGCGACACCCACCGCCAGCCCGTAGTCGCGTGCGTCCTGCCACAACGGGCACGGCTCGATCCGGTCGACGTCCGGCCAGACGATCATGTTGGTGCTCTGCGCGCCGTCGCGAACCGTCGAGTCGATCTCGATGTAGTTCTGCGCCTGGTAGTGCGCCATCCAGCCGTCAGGATAGGTGTTGAAGATCGCGACCGCCGGCTTCGAAACGGGCAGCGGCACGCGAATGCCGTAACAGCAATATTCGAAGCCCAGGCGTTTAGAATAAGCAGCGATCCGCTGGAAGAGCTGCTGCTCGTCTTCCGCGGCACTGAATTGTTGGTAGGCATCCTGCCAGCGCAATTCCATTCTTTCTCCGACAACGTCACGCTGTCATACCTGTCAGGTGCCAGCGCCGGTTCGGGGCTGATACATTCCGCGCATGACTTCACCTTTGTTGCACCCGGTCCGCAGTCCGTCTCCGGACGGCTATGTGCGCCTGTCCGAAAGCGCACTGGCCGCGCTCGTGCTCGACCATGTCGCGAGCGGCCTCGATGCATCGCTGCTCGCGGAACTGCGCGACAACACCATCGACGCGCGCCTCGCCGGCTATACCGAATGGCAGCGCCCGGCCAGCGCCGGCGTCGCATACCTGACGGTCGGCTGGGACTGGTATCTCGAACGCGCGACGGGCACGTTCGTGATCGCGGGCGGCGACGTCCGCAGCAACATCATGGCCGTCGACGCCACGGGAGCCGACCTCGGCATGTTCCGCACGGCCGCCGCGCTCGCCACGCGGCTCGCGTGCATCGACTGGCCCGCCGCGGTCGCGTCGTCACTGCTCGGTCGCGACGACGCCTATCATGCCGGTCCGACGCTCCAGTGACAACCGGCCGCGCTTTCCTCTGATGTTTCCGCAAGACTGGCGCTCTTTATAAGCAAAAGCCGCCGGTATTTCAATCCCGCCGATCAAGAAACCGTTCCCACCGGTCGAATGGTGTCGGCGCGGCCTCACCCTGTAAGAGTTACCAGTTACCGCCTCCTCGGGACGCGCGATGTAATGCGGGCATACCAAAGTACCGATCCGAGGACACCATGCGGACCTTCGTTCACGAGGAAGGGCGGTTGCCACACGAACTTGCAGCGGATCTCGGGCGCTATCGGCGCCGCGTGTTCGTCGAGCAGCTCGGTTGGGCGCTCCCGTCGGCGAACGAAAGCTTCGAGCGCGACCAGTTCGATCGCGACGATACCGTCTACGTGTTCGCGAGAAACGCCGGCGGCGACGTGTGCGGATGTGCGCGCCTGTTGCCGACCACTCGCCCGTATCTGCTGAAGTCGCTGTTTGCCGACCTGATCGCCGAAGACGTTCCGCTGCCGCAATCGGCCGCCGTCTGGGAGCTGTCGCGGTTCGCGGCGAGCGACGACGAAGGCGGGCCGGGCAACGCCGAGTGGGCCGTCCGGCCGATGCTCGCCGCGGTCGTCGAATGCGCGGCGCAACTGGGCGCGCGGCAGCTGATCGGCGTGACGTTCGCGAGCATGGAGCGGCTGTTCCGCCGGATCGGCGTGCACGCGCACCGGGCAGGTCCCCCGAAACAGGTGGACGGTCGTCTGGTTGTCGCGTGCTGGATCGACATCGATCCGCAAACGTTTGCCGCACTAGGAATCGAGCCGGGACGGGCTGCCCGGCAAGCCATCGCCGCCTGAGCCGGAACGCGCGTAGTCCGGCCGGGCGGCATCGTAACGAAGGAGAACCACCTTGGACCAGTCTCAGGTCTTTCGCGCGATGATGCCCGGGTTGACGAGCGCCGGCGGCGCCCGCATCACGGTCGCCTACCCGTCGTTTCCGCGGCCGCTGCCGCTCGTGCGGCTCGATCGCCGCGGGCTCGTGTTTCGTGCGGCCGGCGCCGCGCCGCTCGTCTGCGGGCTGCCGCGCGCGGCGACGCTGCTGGTCGCCGACGAGCCGCTCTGCTCGCTGCGGCTCGTGATCCGCGACATCGCCGCTACCGGCGACGGCCGGCACGATCTGACGATGCAGCCGTCCGGCGCCGCCGGCGACGAACTGCTGTGGCACGCGCTGCGCGATCATGAACCGTACCGACACATCCGGCACCCGCTCGCACCCGTCGATGCCGCCATCGCGCCAACCGGCGAGCCGCAGGCCACGGGCGACGCCACGCAGCGTCCGTCGCGCAGCGCGGCGTTCCGCCTGCGGTGCCACAGCGATGCACTGTTCTTCGCCGACTGGCTCGAATATCACTTCGACGAATTGCGCGTGCTGTCTCAGCGGCACGGGCCGCAACTGCAACTCAACCAGCTGCAGCGCCAGGTGTCCGACGACGAGGTGGGCGTGCGCTTCGTCTACGACATCGACGGGCACACGACACGGCACGCGCTCACCGATTGCGCACGCGAGGCCTGTGCGTGGATCGAGACGGAGATGCGCGACAAGTACGCGCTGCCGGTCGCGCAGGAACGGTTCGGTGCGTTGGCTGCGCATGCGCGGGCAGGCTGCACGTGAGAGCGGGAACGGCTGTGCCGAACTGCGACAGCCGCCGCCGCACTGGCGGACGACCGGTCTGCAGCAGGACTCGGCGGGACGATGGAACAGGCCCGACGAACGGCTGCCCCGCCCTCGCGGAAAAGATCCGGCAGCGCTGCGTTGCACAATTACAACTAGGGCTTGCCATCCCTCGGGTTTTCCCTTAAAGTTACGTCTGTCTCCTCCATGTCTCCAAACATGGATTCAGCCCGCTCCAGTAGCGGGCTTTTTCTTGCCTGCGCGGTTTATCGGGGACATATCGCCGCCACGCGCATTTGCCTTCCACGCACACCGAGCGCCCTCTCGCTCGCCCATCCGTGCATCAGCCGTCGCGCCAACCGAAGTCCTGACCGTGGGGCGCCGCATGCGCACGCGCAACCGCACCGCTTCATGCGCGTGAGGTCGTTCAATCCGTATCGGGAAACCTGCAGACAGACGTCGAGGACGCCGGGCTACCGGATCGCCCTGCAGAACGCTGGATGGCATTGACAGGCACGCATGCCCTGGCCGTCAAGCCCGGACGTCGCCGTCGAAGTCCACGGCCGCTGCGCGCGCAACAAACACGACGTGCCGCCGCAACGCATGCCCTTCCGGCAATGCCGGATGATCGAAGTCGCGTGCCGGTTGCCGCAGCATCCCGAGGCGCTGAGCCACACGCTGCGAACGCAGGTTGGTAGCGGCCGTCCACGCGAAGATCTCGTCGAGTCCGATCCGTCCGAACCCGTCGGCCAATACCGCAGCAGCCGCCTCGGCGACGTGGCCATGCCCCCACGATGAGCGAGCCTGGCGCCACAGGATCTCGACGCACGGCGCCATCGGATGTTCGCGGCGCACTTCGCGCGACAGGCCGCAGAGCCCGATCAGCGCACCATCGGCGCGGCGTTCGATCGCCCACACACCGAAACCATGTGCGTCGAAATGCGCGTCGAAGCGTGCGATGACGCCACCTGCTTCATCGGCGGACATCGGTCCGCGCGCGAGCCACGCGGTCACGTCGGGATCCGCATGCATCGCCGCCAGCGCGCCGGCGTCGTCCGGTCGCCAGCGACGCAACGTCAAACGTTCGGTGTCGATCTTCAACGGCAGGTTCATGCGTGATCGCAACGTCCAGAAGGTGCCGGGGCGCGACGGACCACATGCACGCAACACCGTCGCGTCACAAGCCCGAATGCGGAAGCGGAGGAATCGCGATCGGCGCGCCGAACGGCAGGCAATGCTGACGGCCGAGCGTACAGGCGGCGAGAAATGAATGCCGCGGGATGCACCTTCCCGCACGGGGTTCGCCGGATGAGCGAGAGCGCGACGCCCGAACGGACGTCCGCGCGCCGACCGGGATTACTCGTTTTCCTCGAAGTAATGCCCGAACTTCGCCTGCTTGGTGCGGATATAACGCTCGTTTTCCTCGCGCACGGGCACCGCGAGCGCCACGCGTTCGCAGACGGGAATGCCGTGCTTCACGAGCGTGTCGAACTTCTTCGGGTTGTTGCTCATCAGGCGCACCGACGTCACGCCGAGGATCCGCAGAATCGCGGCGGCCGAATCGTATTCGCGGGCATCGTCGGGCAGGCCGAGGTCGAGATTCGCCTCGACGGTGTCGCGCCCTTGCTCCTGCAGCGCGTATGCGCGGATCTTGTTGCTCAGGCCGATGCCGCGCCCTTCGTGGCCGCGCAGATACAGCAGCACGCCGCGGTCTTCCGCCGCGATGTAGCGCAACGCGAGATCGAGCTGCTCGCCGCAATCGCAGCGGTAGGAGCCGAAGACGTCGCCGGTCAGGCACTCGGAATGCAGCCGCGTCAGCACGGACTGCTCGCCGGCGACGTCACCCATCACGAGCGCGAGATGTTCGGCATCGCTGCCCGATACGCGGAAAGCGTACGACGTGAACGTACCGTAGCGCGTGGGTAGCGACGCGGTGGCAACGAGCGTCACGCACTCGTCGGCCTGGCCATTGCCCGGTGTGGGCGATTCGGGACGCGAAGACATCATGAATTGAATCGAAACGATCAGGAATGTAGGAGTTGTGTGGATAGTGCGTGACCGGAGTTTACCGCTAATCTGGAAACGTCACGCGACTGCCGCAGCCGGCCCGGCTATACTGGGCCCGTCGGATGCCGCGCATCTCGCCCTGCCTTCCCTGCATCGTCCTGCACACGGAGCAAGCAAATGAGCACGACCGTCGCGCAAATTCTCAAAGCCAAGCCGGATTCGGGCCGCACCATCTACACCGTCGCGAAAACCGATTTCGTCTACGACGCCATCAAGCTGATGGCGGAAAAGGGGATCGGCGCATTGCTGGTCATGGACGGCGAAGACATCGCAGGCATCGTCACCGAGCGCGACTACGCGCGCAAGGTCGTGCTGCAGGATCGTTCGTCGAAAGCCACCCGCGTCGAGGAAATCATGACGGCCAAGGTGCGCTACGTCGAACCGTCGCAATCTACCGACGAGTGCATGGCGCTGATGACCGAGCACCGGATGCGCCACCTGCCCGTCCTCCACGACGGCAAGCTGATCGGCCTGATCTCGATCGGCGACCTCGTGAAAAGCGTGATTGCCGACCAGCAATTCACGATCAGCCAGCTCGAACACTATATCCACGGCACCCCGGCGGTCACGTCCGTCTGACCCGCACCAGCAAAAAAGGCCCAAACGCGCGAGCGTCTGGGCGGGAAAGCCGCCGGAATGCGGCGACGGAGGTTCTGCTCTTGCTGACGGAGGCGCGCGCAACTGGTGCACGCTCCGTCGCTCACATGCTGTGCTCGGGCAGACCCGGGAGTGTTCAGTTGCCGAAGTAGACCGAGTTCACGGGATTCGGGGCTTCACGCGTCACGCGGCGGCCCGACTGGCCGGCAGCGCTCGCCACCGCACCGTAGCCGCTCGTATCGGCTTGTGCGAGCATCGGCTGGTTCGGCTGGATCCGTTGTTCCGCGGCCTGGATGTTCTGCGGGTATTGCGAATCGCTCGCCAGCGGCTTGTAGCCGTTCTGTTCGAGTTGCACGAGGTCAGCCCGGACCTGCTCACGGGTCAAGCCCTGCTCGGACTGCGCGAACGATGCGATCGGGGCGGCAAGGACGGATGCAGCGATCGCTGCGTAGATGATCGACTTCATGATGAACCTCCGAAATATGTTCTCTTTTGACCTCGCTTCCGGTTGAACTGTCTGAAGCGATGGAAGAAGTGTAGTGCTCGCAATACCAAGGGGAAACCCTTGGTTTGAACATACAGCGTTGCAATTTTGGAAAATATCAGCGGCTCCCGCTCGGCGAGATCGCTATCACTTGAACCATTTACACAACAATGCCTGACGAAAGGCCGACATCGGGCTCACCGATCCGGAAGGTTGTGTTGTAGAATCGTAAGGTTTTATTCGCCCGTCGATATTCCATCCACCATGCACGCGCTCACGCCCCTTTCGGTTTCGCTGTCCGGCCCGGCCGGCGTGCGTGCGTGCGCCGGTCATCCGGCACACCCCTGCGTTCGACGCACGGCCCAGGCGCCGCTCGCCCCTGCCCGGCGCCTGATCTGACGGCTCGGTCTCCTCCCGGAGCCAGGTCAGACAGGCTCCGGGCGATCCTCATAGGCACGCCACGCCTGCCCCATGCCGATCATTTGGAGAACTTCCATGAAGCAACGCCTTTACCAGTTGACCGAACTCGACGTCGCTCGCCTCGAGAAGCACGCCGAGCACAACCCGCGCTTCCAGGCGATGCTCGACACGCTGCTCGAGCGCGCCGACATCGTGCAGCCCGACGCCATCAAGGCGAACGTCGTCACGATGAACTCACAGATCACGCTGCTCGACGAGGCATCCCAGGAGCAGGCTACCTGGACGATTGTTTATCCGGATGCCGCCAATCTCGAACTCGGGCGCCTGAACGTGTTCTCGCCGGTTGGCATGGCGCTGCTGGGCACGCAACGCGGCCAGCTGGTGAAGGTGATGCAGCCGAGCGGCGCGGAGAAGCTGATGAAGGTCTCGGCGATCGTGTTCCAGCCGGAAGCCAACGGCGAATACACACGCTGATGCCACCGCCGGCCAGCGGCGCACCTCACGGCACAAAACGAAAAAGCGAGGCCCAGGGCCTCGCTTTTTTGCGTCCTGACGCCATGCATCGTCCCTGCCGGATGCGTTGCTGCCGTCGATGGACGAAAAAAAGGCGCCCGAAGGCGCCTTTTTTGATGCTGCGAAGCTGGTTACCCAGCCGTCACGCTTAGAAGCGGTGACGCAGACCAACCGTTGCTGCGGTTTGGTTGATCGACGAGCTCGGAGCCGTGTTGATGTCGCCGTTGTAGATCGAAGCGCCGCCGGCGTTCTTCGATGCACGTTGGTACACAGCTTGTGCGTACACGTCCGTGCGCTTCGACAGCGAGTAGTCAGCTTGCAGGCCGAACTGGTTCCAGTGCGCGCTGCTGCCTTCGAACTTCGCGTTCGTGTACGTGTAAGCAGCACCCAGGCCGAGAGCCGGCGTCAGGTTGTACTTTGCGTTGACTTCGTAGTTGTCAGCGCGCAGCGAGCCCGTGCCGTTTGCCTGGTTGTCCAGACGCGATTGCGTCCATGCTGCACCGACTTGCGCCGGGCCGAATGCGTATGCTGCAGCTGCGCCGAACGTACGGTTGCGGCCTTGTGCGGCGAACGCGTTGACTGCGCCTGCCGTGTTCAGCGGATCACCGATGTTCGATTGCGAGTAAGCTGCACCCAGCTTCAGGCCTTGGAACTGGTACGACACGCCGCCGCTGTATGCGCGGTTGTTGCCGAAGTTCGTGTTGTTCGAGAACGAGTACGTGCCGCCGAATTGCAGGCCAGCGTAGTTCGCGCTCGTGTACTTGACGGTGTTGTTCAGCGCGACGTCGCCGTTCGTGCTCAGACGGTCATTGTTCAGCGGGTGCGCGAAGTACGTGCCGCCCCACGAACCCGTTGCCGTCAGCGGCGCCAGGTAGTCTTGCGTTGCGTCGTATTGCTTACCCAGCGTAACCGTGCCGTACTGGCTCGACAGGCCGACGAATGCTTGACGGTTGAACATGCCGCCGTTGCCGTTCGCGAACTTGCCGTTGCCGATGTTGAAGCCGCTCTCCAACGTGAAGATCGCCTTCAGGCCGCCACCGAGGTCTTCCGAACCACGCAGGCCGAAGCGGCTCTGGTCAATGCCCGAACCCATCGACCACAGCGACTTGCCTTGGCCGGCTGCGTTCTGGACGTTGCTTTGGTAGGTGATGCCTGCGTCCAGCACGCCGTACAGCGTGACGCTGCTTTGCGCGTGAGCGACGGTAGCGAACGATGCTGCAGCTGCTGCAACGATCAGAGTCTTGTTCATTCGTGGAGCTCCCTTCTAAAAAGAGGCAGGTCTCGCGACCTTGTTCATAAACGGTCTGCAACCGCCCGGAAACGCCATCGGTCCTGCTGGCTGCGCCCGGATAGTTGCCCGTTTGGGAACCGTGAGTTTAGGGGTGTACCCTAGGGGCGCGATCTGCAAATAAAGAAATAAGCTTTTCCAGAACTAGAAATAATGAAAGTAGGGACGTGTCATAAGTATTTGTTTTAACGCTTTTTTTTGACTTCTTGACGCCTGCTTTTTGGAGGCTTTCATCCCATCATTCTTTCATGTCATCGTCTTGACGGTTGCATAGAAACAACAAACGGAAACGGTGCAAACCCGAAAAAACGGTAATTTTTACTCAATTTAGTCCCAAATAATAGGTTTGTCCACCTAAAACCCGGTGACCCAACAGTAAACACAGGGCGAGCGGCTGCGGCGGCCGTCATACGTCCTCCGGGCCCCGCGAAACGGGTGGCCTGCACGACGCGGCCGACGGCGCCCCGCGCCGCCGTGACATGCGGTAACAGCCTTAACGGCCCGCGTAACCCGGCCGCGGGACCGGCAGGCTAATGTAAGGCAGACTCGATTACACCAGAGGACTCGCCATGAATCGACGCTCGTTGTTGCGCGCCATCGGATTGACCGCCGCCCTCGCCGGCACCGGCGGCTGGCTGCGTACCGCCTCGGCCCAGCCCGTGCCGCCGGGGTACCGGCCGGGGCCAACCCCCGGGCCCGGCAGGCCGCCCTATGGCGATCGCCCCGGCTTTGCACCGCCGGCACCGCGGCACGACCGCCGGCCGCCGCCGCCGAGGCCGCACGGCTATATCTGGACCGACGGCTACTGGCGCTGGGAGCGCGGCCACTATATATGGGTGTCCGGCCGCTGGGTCGCGCGCCGCCCGGGGCGTCGATGGGCCCCCGGCTACTGGCGCCGCCAAGGCCCGGCGTGGGTCTACGTCGACGGCGGCTGGCGATAGGCAGCCGCCCGCGCCGCCCCTCGGACGGCGCGCAGCCGGACGGCGGGCGCGCCCGCACCGTTCGGCCGCAGGACGACGGGCCCGGCCAGTGGGCCGGCCCATACCGATATCGGCCGGCATCGCCCGATCCGGCCCCCGCCAACGGTCCGCCACGCACGCGCAGCGGGATGCGCCACTGCATTTCATATCAGGGACGCCCGCGTCTCACCGATCGGGCGTATCGGGCTCAGCCGAACGCCCGATGCCCGCCCTCACCTTACCGAATCGCCTCGTGCCGCTGCCGATCGACACGTCGCAGCGTCCGGCTCGCACGCCGACGCACCGCGCGGATGCCAATCGCAGATACATCGATCACGACAGCCCGCACGCTTCAGCAGGTGCCAATCGCTTCACGAGCATGCCGCGGCCTTCGTGGCAACGCACATACAAGCCATTCACGCCGCCCAAACGTTCGGATGACGAAGTTATCCGGCACCGCAGCCGATCTATGCAGCCGATCTATGCAGCCGATCTATGCAGCCGATCTATGCAGCCGATCTATGCAGCCGATCTATGCAGCCGATCCATGCAGCCGATCCATGCAGCCGATCTATGCAACCGATCCGTGCAGACGTGCCGTGCCCACGCGGCCGCATGAGCGCGGCCCGCTCAACGCCCGCTGCCTTCCAGCTCGCGCGCCCGGCGACGCGCCGCACAAATCGCACGATGATGTTCGTCGGCCCAGCGGATCATCGTGTGCATCGGCGTCAGGAACGAACGCCCGAGATCGGTCAGCGCATATTCGGTGCGCGGCGGCACTTCGGCGAACAGCGTGCGGCTGATGAAGCCATCCTGCTCGAGGCGCTTCAGCGTGCGCGACAGCATCTGGTTCGACACGTCGCCGATCGCGCGGCCGAGTTCATTGAAGCGCATCGTGCCGCCGGACAGCGCTTCGAGCACGAGCAGACTCCACTGGTCGCCGATGCGGTCGAGTACATCGCGGATCGGGCATGGCTGATCGAGTTCGACGGATGCGTCGGCGGACGGAAACGGCATGACAGGACTCTCTTTCACGGGCAACGCAAGGTCATCGCTGTGTGACCTGTTCATACCGCGATGACTTCTTGTGACGGGTTCGCGGCAACTGTACCATTCGATCGTCCTGACAGCCGCACCGATTTTCCAGTTCTCCGAAGCATGCGGATGCGCTCCGGCCACGCGTGTCGCCGGGCTCCCCGTCGTCCGCCGATGGCTGCGATCGGCATCATCCCCACTCGCGCACCGCGCGCCCGTCAACGAATCGCCAGACAAGGAACACGCCACATGCCATCGCTCCGCTCCCCCGTTCGCGCCGTTGCCGCGTTCGTCCTGCTTGCCGCTTCGGCGGCCGCACTGGCCGCCGCCCCGGCCACGCGCGACCTGGCCGCCGAGGAAGCCAACCGCCAGCTCGTGCTGACGTTCTACGACCGCTTCTTCAACAAGCACGAAGCGGTCGAGGCCGCAGCCGTCGTCGCGGACGACTACAAGCAGCACAACCCGCATGTGCCCGACGGCAAGCAGCCGTTCGTGTCGTACTTCGTCGGCGCGTTCAAGCAGAACCCCGCATCGCGCGCGCGCATCGTCCGCAGCGCGACCGACGGCGATCTCGTGTATCTGCACGTGCATGCGACAGAGCGCCCGGGCGATCGCGGCGAAGCGGTGGTCGACATCTTTCGCGTGAAGGACGGCAGGATCGTCGAGCACTGGGACGCGATCCAGCCGGTGCCCGAAAACGCCGCGAACCCGAACACGATGTTCTGATCCGGAGCGGCCGGCACCGCGCGAAACGGCACGGCCGCCCGGCACCGGCGAAGTCCCCTACAATCGGGCTTCGCCGCCACGCCGCCCCGGCCCGCATGACCGCACCGGGGCCGTCGCCCGCCCGCACGCCGCCGCGCGCCGCGGCACGACCGGCGCAGGCGGCCGTTCGCGAAGATGGTGTCCAAGATGAACCCCGCCCACATTTCCCTGAACAGCGCCGGCGACCTGGTCGCCAGCCTCGGCAGTCCGCAGTTCCCCGCCCGGCTCTGGGCGTGGCTGCGCGAAACGGTCGACCCGCAGTCCCATTACAGCGTCGCGACCCGTTACCGCCGCGGTGCGGGGTCGCAAGCGGTCGACAGCGTCGACGTGCTGTTCTTCGCGGGCGGCGACGATCCCGGCGGCACGCGCCATGCGCTCGATCTGTATACACAGGGCGACTGGCGCAACGACACGCTGCTTCCGCATATCGAACGCGTCACCGATTCGCAGCTCGTGTTCTCGTGCAACGAGGACATCGACACGGCGACCGAATACGGTCGCCAGTTCGCGCTCGGCGAGCTCGGCGAGGACTGCACGCTGCTCGGCAGCGAACGCGACTACGTCTATGCGTTCTCGCTGTTCCGCCGGCGCGGCCAGCCGTCGTACACGCTGGCCGAGCTGAGCCTGCTGCGGCAACTCGGCGATTTCGTGCTGCCGCTGCTGATCCAGCATGCGAGGCTCGCACGCCTCGCGCCGCGCCAGGACGACGGCGCGCTGCTGCAGCGCTTCGAGCAAAGGCTGGCGGCCAGCGGCGCGGCGCTGTCGCAGCGCGAGCGGCTCGTGTGCCGTGCCGTGCTGCAAGGCCGCCCCGTTCCGCAGATCGCCGCTACGCTCGAGCTCAAGCCGAGCAGCGTGCGCACCTATCTCGGCCGCGCGCTCGCGAAGCTCGGCGTCGCGAACCGGGCCGGGCTGTTCGCGTGGTGCGTGACCGAAGATGACACGCCCGCCGACGGCGCCCGCTAGCTCGCAGCGCCCGCCCCCAGCCTTCCCGCGCGTTTGTCGCGGCTTGTCCTTAAAACGATGACAGACAGCCGGCCGGCCCGCTCCTAGTATCTGACTCACCCGACGCCAGCGGCGCGCCGGATGCAACGGAGACACGGAATGCCGAATCCCGGATGGACGCCGGCCAGCACGGCCACGCACGCGTCCCCCCTCGACCTGCCGACGCGCATCGATCGGCGCAACCGGCATCTCGTGCCGCGCCGCACGCGGGCCTGACGCCCGTCATCCCATTCCAACCCGACCGGATCCACGCGACCAGGCGCGCCCGACGGCCCGCCCGATGGACGCGTGCGTCCGTCGATTCCCCGAACCGGAGGAGACCCATGCAATACGCCGACACCATCTACCTGAACGGCCTGCTCTACACCGGCGACGCGCAGCGCCGCTTCGCGCAGGCGCTCGCCACGAAGGACGGCAAGATCGTCGCCGTCGGTCGCGACGACGACATCCGCCCGCGCGCCGGCCCCGCGACGCGCAAGGTCGATCTCGGCGGCCGGCTCATGCTGCCAGGCCTCATCGACGGCCACGTGCATCCGCTCGAAGGCCATCAGATCCTCAGCGACTTCGACCTGTCCGGGATCAACGATCCGGACGCGATCCTGCAGCGCATCCGCGCGTGTGCCGACGCGACGCCGAACGAGCCGTGGGTCTATCTCGGCGGCGCCAACCTCGCCGCGTTCGGCGCGTACCCGACCCGTGCATTGCTCGACCGGATCGTGCCCGACCGGCCGCTGCTCGTGGTCGGCTTCGACGTGCACAGCGGCTGCCTCAATACGAAAGGGCTGGAAGCAGCCGGCATCACGTTCGACACGCCCGATCCGACCGGCGGCGTATACGAGCGCGATGCGTCGGGTGTGCCGAACGGTGTCGTGCACGAAGCGGCGTTCTACCGCGTCTGCCCGATCATTCCGCAACTGAGCCCGGCCGGCTATCCGAAGTCGCTCGCAAAGGCACATGCGATGGCACACGGCTACGGGATCACCGGCTGGTTCGACGCGCGCGTCGACGAGCCCGAGCTCAAGGCTTACGCCGACGCGCAACGCGCAGGCCGCTTGAAGACGTACGTGAGCGCGGGCCTCTACGCGAACCCGCGCCGCGATCCGCGCGAGCAGATCGAGCGCTTCGTCGCGTGGCGTCGCGAATACGAATGCGACAACCTGCGCCTGCATACGGTCAAGATCTTCGTCGACGGCGTGCCCGAATCGAAAACCGCCGCGCTGCTCGAACCGTACGCCGGCACCGACGACTGCGGTCTCGCGCTGTGGAGCCAGGATGCGCTGAACGAAATCTGCCTGCTCGCCGATACGGCCGGCTTCGACCTGCACTTCCACACGCTCGCCGACCGCGCGGTGCGCATGACGCTGGACGCGCTCGAACACGTACAACGCCGCAACGGGATGCGCGACCGGCGCGCGCAGCTCGCGCACCTGCAGCTGGTCGATCCGGCCGACATGGGCCGCTTCAACCGGCTCGGCGCGATCGCGAGCGTGCAGACCCTGTGGACGGCCGCGCGCGAGGAACAACAACAGCTCTACCGCGACCTGCTCGGCGCCGAGCGCACCGCGCGCAACTATCCGTTCCGCAGCCTGCGCAACGCGGGCGCGCTGCTCGCCGCCGGTTCCGACTGGTCGGTCAGCACGATGGACCCGATGCAGATCATCCAGACCGGTGTCACGCATCGGTTGATCGACCAGCCGGACAGCCCGCCGTGGAATCCGCACGAACGCCTCGACCTGCTCACCATGCTCGAGGCGTATACGGTGAACACCGCGTATGCGCTGCGCTTCGACGACTGCACGGGCTCGCTGGAAGCGGGCAAGGATGCGAGCCTCGCGATCCTCGACCGCAATCCGTTCGAGCACCCGGTCGGCACCTTCGCGCAAACGCGCGTGCTCGAGACGTGCTTCCGCGGCGAGGTCGTGTACGCCGCGCCGGGCTGGGCGGATTGAGCGCCGCTTGAGTGCGGCTCGCGTGCCGCTTGCGTGTCGGCCGGGCGTTCGTCAGGCGACGCGGAGCGCGAGCACCTGCTCGGTCGACAGCACGTCGCCGAACGTGTCCGACAGCGCGGCCAGCGTGGCGCGATGGAGGTCGCGGTGCGGCACCGTGCCGCCGTCCGCGACGTCGAGGTCGCGCGTCGCACACGCGTCGTCGACGACGATCACCGCATAGCCGAGCGGCACCGCATCGCGCGCCGCGCCGGCGACGCACGCATGTGTCATCAGCCCGGTGACGATCAGCGTGTCGATGCCGGCCGCCTTCAGGCGCGCGTCGATGTCGGTCGTCGGAAACACGCTCACCGACGTCTTCTTCACGACCGCGTGATGCGGCGCCGGCTGCAGGTCCGCATGAAAGCGGAAGCCGTCGCTGCCGTCGGCGAAGATCGGGCCGTCGGCCGCGCCGACGTGCTGGATGTGGAACACCGGAATGCCCGCGCGATCGGCGAACGCGATCACGCGCCGCGCGTTGCCGAGCGCGCGCGGCCCTTGCGGAATCGGCAGGCGGCCGCTGAAATATTCGTTCTGGAAATCGATCACGAGCAGCGCGGTGCGGGCAGCGTCGATCGACGCCGGCGCGCTCGCGCCGGCCAGCGTGCGGATGGTCGGATGTTGCATGGGTCGCTCTCTACTCCAGGTTGGCACATCGAACGGAACGGCGATCCGGCCAGGCCGTGGTCGCCATGCGCGGCCGCGGTCGGGTTTGCGCCGGTGGCAAGCCTGCCGTGACCGCGAGACGCCAGTGTCGGGCCGCTCGGCCATCCGCGACAGTAGCCATCAGGACCACGTCCGACAGGATCGGGCCAACAACCTGCGCACGGCCGCCTACGACAGCGCCGCCGTGCGCCCGCCCGCCTGCTTGCGTCCGTAGAACACCATCATCACGAAGCTGAGCAGGAACCCCGCGCCGCCGATCAGCAGCAGCCCGATCTCGCCGACCACCGGCAGCAGGTTCGTGAGCGCGCCCGTCACGACCCACGCAACGGCCATCACCGAGCCCGCGACGCCGAGCGCCCAGCCCTGCCGGTCCGCGCTGACGGCATCGGAAAACGCGGTGTACATGGTCGTGTAGGCAACCATGTCGAAGCAGCCGACCACCATCGCGAGCGTCCACAGCACCGGCTCGTGGGGGAACCACGCGGACAGGATCTGGCCGAGGCCCGCGACGAGCAGGCCCGTCTTCGCGATGTCGATCACGCGCCAGACGCGCAGCATCAGCCGCACGACGAACAGCAGGCCGAACACGAAGCAGATGCCGATCACGCCGCTGAACAGCCCGAGCCGCGCGCTCGTATAGCCGAACCTGGCCTGCAGCAACAGCATGATGGTCTGCAGGTAAAGCCCGTAGCCGACCTGCATCAGGAAGAACACCACCGACAGGAACGCGACGTTGCGCTGACGCGCGGCTTCGCGAATGATCCACAGCGGCAGCAGCGGATCGATACGCGTGTCGCCGCGCGGCGCGGCCGTGTCGCGATACGACGCCCAGGTCCAGAACGCGCAGGCCAGCGACAGTGCGGCGACGAGCACGAACGGCGTACCGTAGTCGAACAGCGGCGAAATCGTCCGGTCGGACGTGACGCCGCCGAGCACGGGGCCGACGATCACGCCGGCGCTGAATGCCAGCGACATGATGCTCATGTTGTACGCCTTGTTCCCGGGCGTGCTCACGTCGGTGATCGCCGCCTGCGCGATGCCCTGGCAGCCGGCCGCGAGGCCGGTGAGCCCGCGGCCGGCCAGCAGCAGCGCGACGCTCGCGTGCCACGCGCCGGCGGCCATCAGCGCATAGCCGGCCGCGAGACCGAGCACGCACAGCAGCAGGATCCTGCGGCGGCCGTAGCGATCCGACAGCTCGCCCATCAGCGACGAGCCGAAGAACATGCATAACGGATAGATCCCGTAGCCGAGACCGAGGTAGAAATTGCGCGCGTGCTCGCCGGCGTCGGCCGGCAGGATGCCCGCGTGCGGATCGCTGAAGATCGCGGACATCATCGGGTAGACGAGCCCGAACCCCATCGCGTCGATCGCGATGGCGAGCAGGCAGGGGCCGAGCAACGTGTAGTCGAGCCGGGACATGGCGACCTTCCGGACGGAGTGGATGATCGCCCAAGCGTAACGAGCGGGCGGCAGCCCCGGTAGGCCGCCGCCCGCGATGCTAACCATCGGCCGTGTCGATACCCTGCCTGCCGTCCGAGCCGATGGCTGACCGCCCCGGACGGCGCCCCGCTATTCGGCGCTCAGCGGCTCGCCGCGAAACTGCCGGCGCGCGAGCACGCACGGCGCGCCGTCGTGCATGAACACGGTCGCAACGAGCCCGAACGACGCCGCGAACAGCACGTACCACGCGGGCGCGACGGGCGACCCGCTCGCGCGCGTCAGCCACGTGACGATGAACGGCGCGAAGCCGCCGAACACCATCACCGCGACGTTGTACGCGAGCGCGACGCCGGTCGAGCGCGAACGCGTCGCGAACTGCTCGGCGAGCGTGGTCGGCGCGGGGCCGTAGATGATGCCGATGATCGTGCAGATCACGAGCTGCATCACGAGCAGGCGCCCGACGCTCGGCGCGGCGGCCAGCCACGAGAACAGCGGATAGGTGACCGTCAGCATCGCCAGCATGCCGGCGAGCAGCACCGGGCGCCGGCCGATGCGGTCGGACACGATCGCGGACACCGGGATCGTCACGGTCAGCAGCGCGACCGCGACCATCTGCGCCTTGAACACCTGGTCGAGCGGCAGCCCAAAGGTCTTGTGCGCGAACGTCGGCATGTTGACGAGCATCACGTAGAACACGGCCGTGCCGGTGATCGTCTGCCCCATCGACACCAGCACGCCGCGCAGGTTGTCGCGCAGCACGCGCGACACGCTCGCGGGCGGCTCGACGACCGACTTGCTCGCGTCGAGGAACGCCTCGGTCTCTTCCATATGGCGGCGGATCCACAGGCCGACGGGCCCGATCAGCAGCCCGAGCGCGAACGGCACGCGCCAGCCCCAGCTATGCAGCGCGTCGATCGACAGCGACTGCGTGGCCCACGCCCCCATCGCCGCGCCCGAGAACACCGCGAGGCACTGGCCGATCAGTTGCCATGAGCCATACAGGCCGCGCCGGTTGGCGGGTGCGCTCTCGACCAGGAACGCGGTGGCACTCGCGTATTCGCCGCCGGTCGCGAAACCCTGCAGCAGCCGCGCGACGACGATCAGGACCGGCGCCGCAGGGCCGATCGTTGCGTACGACGGCGCGAACGTGATCAATGCGATCGACAGCGTCATCAGGAAGATGATGAGCTGCATCGCGGCCTTGCGGCCCTTGCGGTCCGCATAGAGCCCGAGCAGGATGCCGCCCACCGGACGCATGAAAAAGCCGACGCCGAACGTCGCGAGCGACATCAGCAGCGACGCGTACTGGCTTTCGGCGGGGAAGAACAGCCGCGCGATGATGCCGGAGAAGAAACCGTAGACGATGAAGTCGTACCACTCGAGGGTATTGCCGACGACCGCGGCAATCACTTGCCGATGCCGCGTGTTCCGACGTGAGTCGCGCATGCTTGTCTCCTGCAGTCTCGTGGGGCGGTGCCGGCCGCCGCCCGTGCGGGCGATCGTGAGCCGCTACGCGCGACGGGACGGGAAAGAACGTCCCGCACCCACGGGCAACCGGCATGAACCGATCATAGGGACGCCGAAAACCCGCATCAATTAACGGGAGCGGCGGATACTTAGCCGCAGATTAAACGTCGTCCGGATATGACGTCGTCCTCCGGAAATTGCGGATATTCGCGCATTGTTGCTGCCGGCGTTCTGCGGCAGAATCGTCGATCGCCCTTCCCGCCGCCCGACCATGCGCACTCGCATCAACGAAGAGATCACCTTCCGCAAGCTCGAGGTGCTGCTCGCCTTCATGGAAGCCGGCAGCCTCGCGAAGGCCGCCGAAGCGCTCAACGTCAGCACGGTCAGCGTGCATCGCGCGCTGCACACGCTGGAAGAAGGGATGCATTGCGCACTGTTCCGCCACGAAGGACGCAACCTGATTCCGACCGAAGCCGCGCAGGTGCTCGCCGAAGTCGCGGGCGAGGTGCTGAAGACGATGGCGGACGGCATCCGCTCGACGCGGGAAGCGGCCGGCTACGGCGCCGGGCAGTTGAAGATCGGCTCGCTCTATTCGCTGACGATCCGCACCGTGCCCGAGGTCGTGATCGCGCTGAAGGAGCGCCGCCCCGAGCTGCAGGCCGAGCTCGTGCTCGGCTCGAACGCCGACCTGCTCGACAAGCTCCGGCACGGCGCGATCGATGCGACGCTGATGGCCCTGCCCGAGCCGGACGCCGAAATCGAATCGATCGCGCTGTTCGAGGATGAAATGTTCTTCGCCGCGCCGATCGATTCGCCGTACGCGCAACGCGACGCGATCGATCTCGCCGCCTGCCGTGACGCACCGTTCGTGTCGCTCGGCGAAGGCTTCGCGACCCACGACGGCTTCACGGAAGCGTTCCGGGCCGCGGGCGTCACGCCGAACGTCGTGATGCGCGTGGGCGACATCTTCTCGCTGATCAATCTCGTGTCCGGCGGCGTCGGCCATTCGCTGCTGCCGGGCCGCGTGCGCGACCTCTTCTCGCACAAGATCGCACTGGTGCCGCTCGCCGGGCCGACGATCCGCCAGACGATCGGCCTGAGCTTCCTGCACCGGCGCGAACGCGATCCGAACCTGCTCGCGCTCGCGACCGTGTGCCGGCTGACGGTCAAGGGGCCGCACGCGCGGTAGCGCGCGGATCGTCCCGCCTTCCCTCCTCGCTCCTCCGTCGTACACGCGCGTCTTCGCGACGCGATTCAACTGGCACGTTCTCGTTCGCTCTCATCCGTTTGGACGGCACGAAGCGCCGGCTTTGTTGCCATCATGGCCGTCATTCGTTGCGCGCCGCATTCCACGCCGAATCACACGGCGCGTGCCCGCACACCCTCGCCACGGAAACACCATGAACGACCCCGTCCTCGGCCCGATCGACCAGCTCGGCTATGTGGTCGCCGATCTCGACCGCAGCATCGCGCGCTGGCGCGCCCGCCACGATGCAGGCCCCTGGACCGTGTTCCGCAACGTGCGTCTCGACGGCCGCTACCTCGGCGAACCGGTGACGGTCACGATGGACGTCGGGCTCGCGTATCGCGGCGACCTGCAGATCGAACTGATCCACGTAACGAACGACACGCCGTCGCCGTACTGCGATGCGCACGGAAAACCGCTCGTGGGCCTGCACCACGTCGCCTGGGTGGTCGACGACCTCGATGCGGCCGTGGCGCGGCTCACGGCGCGCGGCCTGCGCGTCGTGTTCGAAGCGCGTAACCCTGCCACGCGCGTCGCCTACCTCGACGATGCCGACGATCCCGGCGTGCGCGTCGAGGTGATCGAAGGCGCGGGCATGCGCGACATGATCGCGCACGGCATCGCCGAAGCGCGCATGTGGGACCGCACCGATCCGGTCCGCATCATCGACGCGTCGGCCGCCGCTTCATGAGCGGGCCCGCCTGCGCGCCCCATCACTCACAGGAGCAGACATGATGAAACGACTCGAAGGCAAGGTTGCGCTGATCACGGGCGGCGCCCGCGGCCAGGGCGAAGCGGAGGCGCGCCGGTTCGTCGCCGAAGGCGCGCGCGTGGTGATCGCCGACGTGCTGGACGACGCGGGCAAGCGCGTCGCGACCGAACTCGGCGACGCCGCGCGCTACCAGCACCTCGACGTGACGAACGAAGACGACTGGCACACTGCCGTCCACGCGACGCTCACGCATTTCGGCCGGCTGGACATCCTGGTGAATAACGCGGCGATCCTGAAGCTGGTGCCGATCGAATCGTGCTCGCTCGACGACTATCGCAAGGTGATCGACGTGAACCAGGTCGGTTGCTGGCTCGGCATGAAAGCGGCGCTGGCCGCGCTGAAGGATGCGGGCGGCGGCTCGATCGTCAACGTGTCGTCGACGGCCGGGATGGAAGGCGTGGACGGCGGCAGCGCCTATGTATCGAGCAAGTTCGCGGTGCGCGGGATGACGAAGGCCGCCGCGCTCGAGTTCGGCCGCTACGGGATCCGCGTGAACTCGGTCCACCCGGGCGGCATCGACACCGTGATGGCGCGCCCGCCCGAGTATGCGGACTTCGACCCGTCGTCTATCTATAGCGGGCTGCCGATCGCGCGCATCGGCAAACCCGACGAAGTAGCCAGCCTCGTGCTGTTCCTCGCATCCGACGAATCCGCGTATTGCACGGGCTCGGAATTCATCGTCGACGGCGGGATGCTCGCAGGCAGCACGTTCCACTGATCCGCATCGCAGTCGACACGCGCCCGCCTGTCCGGCGGGCGTTTTCGTTTGCAGCCGGCCTCGGTGGGCGGTCGGGGCGGGCCTGTCATGCACACCGACAATCACGCATCCGGAAATAGCCATGCCGCCCGCGGTTCTCCCGCGCGGCGGCACTGTGACGTCCGAAGCGACGCGCCACGCGATGCGGCGCTCAGTACCCCTTCGACTGGATCGCCGGGGCGCCGACACCGCGCGCCACCTGCTTGCCGCCACGCACGAGGAAGCGTCCGCGCGGACCGTACACGCCTTCCGCTTCCGGAGAGACGGTAAGCAGCACGCAATACAGCAGCCCGCCGACCACCAGCGACACCGGCACGCTGAGATCGAGCCCGCCCGCGAGATTGCCGAGCGGCCCGACGAACTGCCCCGGCAGGTTCACGAGCGACAGCCCGATGAACGCCGCCGGCAGCCATGCGCCCATCGCGCGCAGGTTCCAGCCATGCGTGAACCAGTAGTGGCCGCCGCGCAGCCCGCGGTTGAACACCTGCAGGTCGTCGCCGAGATAGAAGCCGCGACGCGTCACGTAGCCGATCACCATGATCGCCATCCACGGGCAGCTGAACGTGTCGATCAGCGTCGAGAACGTCGCGACGCTTTCGACGAGGTTGAACCAGAACCGGCCGACGAAGATGAACGCGATCGCAATCGTGCCGATCAGCAGCGTCGCGCGCACGCGGTTCAGGAAGCGCGGGAACATGCTCGACACGTCGAGACCCGTGCCGTACAGCGCGGTCGTGCCGGTCGACATCCCGCCGATGATCGCGATCAGGCACATCGGCAGCAGGAACCAGCGCGGCGACACGGCGAGCAGCCCGCCGACATAATCGTTCGACGCGATGAACGCGGGCGCCTTCGACGCGATGATCGTCGCGGTCGCAAGGCCGAAGAAGAACGGCACGAAGGTCGCGACCTGCGCGGCGAACACGGCGCCCATCACGCGCCGCTTCGGCGTCTGCTGCGGAATGTAGCGCGCCCAGTCGCCGAGCGTCGACGCGAACGACACCGGGTTGCTCAACGCGACCAGCACCGCGCCGACGAACGCGGCCCAGAAGCCGGCGCTCCCCTGGCTCAGCGTGCCCGCGTAGTTCATGTCGAACATCCCCGCGAACGCGAACAGGCCGGCGACGAACAGCAGGCTCGCGGCCCACACGGCGATCTTGTTGACCCACAGCATGAAGCGGAAGCCGTAGATGCAGACGATCAGCACGAGCACCGCGAACACCATGTATGCAGCGCCGAGCGTGAAGCCGTTGACCGGCACGCCGACCATGTTGTGCGCACCGCCGACGAGCGCATCGCCCGAGCTCCACACCGCGAGCGAGAAGAACGCGATCGACGTGAGCAGCGCGAGGAACGAGCCGACGATCCGGCCATGAATGCCGAAATGCGCGCCGGACGAGACCGGGTCGCTCGTGCCGTTGCGCGGGCCGAACAGGCTCATCGGCGCGAGGATGCAGGTGCCGGCGAGCACGCCGAGCACGATCGCACACACGCCCGCCTTGAACGACAGCCCGACCAGCACGGGAAAACTGCCGAGCACCGACGTGGAAAACGTATTGCAGCCGCCGAACAGCAACCGGAACAGATCAATCGGACGCGCATAGCGCGATGCGTCGGGAATGCGCTCGAAACCGAACGATTCGACTTGCGTAATTCTGCCTTCACCCATTTGTCTCCAGCTCCTCTGGTGCATCGGTACGGCCCGCGACTGCGGCCATACGACACATCGTCATCAATTCGCGGCCACTCTAAACCGGATCAGGCAGCGCAAATATCACGCATTCGAGACGTTTACGACGAAGGAGAACAATGTTTCGCGACAGGGAATCGGCCGGTTGCCGCGCCGCGCATGCGGCGCGGGCGATGCGACGTCAGTGCGCGGGCGCGGGCGCGGGCGCGGCCGCCGGCGCGCGGCAGGCGATCAGGCCCCGCTGAATGGCAGGCCGGGCCTCGATATCGGCGAGCCAGCGCTCGACGTGCGGGTAGCCGGCGCGGCCGCCGTACGCAGCCACGGGAACGCGGCGATGTCCGCAATCGAATACCGCGACGACGCGAGATACATCGATTCCGACAAGCATTCGTTCACGACGCCATGGAGGCGCCGCACGTGCAGTTGATGGGCAGCGGCGCGATCCTGCGCGAAGTGCTCGCCGCGGGCGACCTGCTCGCGCGGGACTTCGACGTGACGAGCGACGTGTGGCGCACGACGAGCCTGACCGAGCTGCTCCGCGACGGACTCGCCGCGGAGCGCTGGAACCTGCTGCATCCGGACGCCCCGGCACGCGTGCCGTACGTTCGGCAATGCCTCGACGGCCGCACAGGGCCCGTGGTCGTTGCAACCGACTACATGAAGATCGTCGGCGCCCAGATCCGTGCGTTCGTCGACGACCGGCGCTTCGTGTCGCTCGGCACCGACGGCTTCGGCCGTTCTGATACGCGCGAGGCACTGCGCACGTTCTTCGAGGTCGACCGGCACTTCATCATGATCACGGCGTTGAAAGCGCTCGCCGACGACGGCACGATTCCGCACGCACGCGTCGGCGAGGCCATCCGGCGTTACGGGATCGACATCGATAAAGTCGACCCGGCGACGGTGTAGGCACGCAGGCGCGGAGCCCCGCGGCAGGCACCGGCGCTTCCGCCTGCCGCGCGGCCCTGCTCGCATCAAGGCCGCGACTGCGCGAGCGGCCCCGGTGCGGGCTGCGCCGTTCCCGCCGGCCAGCCACCCGCGAGCGCCTGGTACAGCGCGACCGTCGACGCCGCGCTGCGCATCCGTCCGTCGGCCGCCGCGTCCTGCGCCTGGAGCAGCGTCCGCTGCGCGTCGAGTACCTCGTAGTAGTCGATCGCACCGGCCGAGAAGCGCGCCTGCGCGAGCTGCGCGGCGCGTGCGCTGTCGTCCGCGGCACGCACCAGATGGGTGGTCTCGTCACGCGTGCGCGCGACGCGCAACAGCGCGTTCTCCGTTTCCTCCAGCGCGCCGAGCACGGTCTGCCGGTACTGCGCGAGCTGGCCGGCCGCTTCCGCGTCGCTCGCGGCGATTCGCGCACGCACGCGGCCGACGTCGAGGAACGACCAGTCGATGCCGAGCGCGATCAGGTTCGTGTCGCTGCCCGCACGGAAGAAGCCGTAGCTGCTCGTCGCGCTACCGAGCAACCCCGACAGCGTGAAGCGCGGAAACAGGTCGGCCGTCGCGACGCCGACCCGCGCGGTCGCCGCATGCAGCCGCGCTTCCGCGGCGGCGACATCCGGGCGCCGGCGCAGCAGGTCGCCCGGCGTGCCCGGATCGAGGTCCGCGGCCAGCGCCGGCAGCGGCACCGGCGCGTCCTTCGGCGCGTCGAAGCGACCGATCAGCGCGTCCGGCATCTGCCCCGTCAGCACTGCGAGCCGGTGCTCGTCGACGCCGATCGCCGCTTCATACACGGCGATCCGCGACGTCGTCGACTCGTACTGTGCCCGCGCACGTGCCGCGTCGAGTTCGGAACCGCGCCCTGCGCCGACGCGCGCATTGATCAACGCGAGCGTCTGCTGCTGGTTGTCGGCGTTCTCGCGTGCGATCCGCAGCCGCTCCTGCGAGCCGCGCAGATCCACGTAGGTGCCCGCGACCGCGCCCGCGATCGCGACGCGCACCGCGCGCACGTCGGCCGCGCTGGCCGCCGTTTCCGCACGCTGCGACTCGATCGAGCGGCGCACGCGGCCGAACAGGTCCAGTTCCCACGCCGCATTGATCCCGACGCTGGAAATCGGCGTATCGCGCTGGCTGCGCGGTGCGCCGAACGCCTGGTCCTTGCTCGTCAGCTGATGGCCGATCCGGCCGCTCGCGGTGAGCGTCGGATAGCGGTCGAACGTCGCTTGCGATAGCAGCGCGTTCGATGCGTCGTAGCGCGACACCGCGACCTGCAGGTCCTGGTTCGCTGCGAGCGCCGCATCGATCAATCGTGTCAGCGCCGGATCGCCGAAGCCGTGCCAGAACGCGGCATCGGCATCGGCTGACGCATCGGGCGGCGCCGCGTCCTGCACGGCCGGATGCGCGTCGCGCGCGAAGCGCGCGGCAGTCGCCGGGTCGGGCTGCTTGAAATCGGGGCCGACCGCGCAGGCGGCGAGTGTCATCGACATCGCGAGCGCGGAAAGACGGAAAGCGGCGCTCATCGGTTTTCTCCTTCGAGGGTGCCGTGCTGTTCGCTCCAGACGGCCGGCGTGCCGCCCGCGAGCTTGCGGATCGCCACATAGAACACGGGCGTGAGGAACAGCCCGAACAGCGTGACGCCGAGCATCCCCGCGAACACGGTCACGCCGGTGGCGGCACGCACTTCGCTGCCGGCGCCGCTGCCGATCAGGAGCGGCACCGAGCCCGCGATGAACGCGACCGACGTCATCACGATCGGGCGCAGCCTCAGCTTGCACGCTTCGAGCGCCGCTTCGATCACGCCCTTGCCCTGGATTTCGAGTTCGCGCGCAAATTCGACGATCAGGATCGCGTTCTTGCACGCAAGGCCCATCAGCACGACGAGACCGACCTGCACGAACACGTTGTTGTCGCCGCCGGACAGCCACACGCCGAACAGCGCCGCGCACATGCACACCGGCACAATCAGGATCACCGCGAGCGGCAGCGTCCAGCTCTCGTACAGCGATGCGAGCACGAGGAACACGAGCATCACCGCGAGCGGGAACACGACGATCGCCGCGTTGCTCTGCGTGACCTGCTGGTAGCTGAGGTCGGTCCATTCGAGCGTGATGCCGGGCGGCAGCACCTCCTTCGCGATCTGCTGGAGCTTCGCGATCGCCTGCGACGACGACATCGCCTTCGGATCGGCGTCGCCGATCAGGTCGGCGGCCGGATAGCCGTTGTAGCGAACGACCGGGTCGGGTCCGTACGCAGGCTCCACCGTCACCATCGAACCGATCGGCACCATCTCGCCCTTCGCGTTGCGCGTGCGCAGGTTCGCGATGTCGGCGGCCGTCTGCCGGTGGCCGGCATCCGCTTGCGCCATCACGCGATACACGCGGCCGAAGATGTTGAAGTCGTTCACGTACATCGAGCCGAGATAGACCTGCAGCGTGTTGAACAGGTCGGTCAACGCGACGCCCTGCGCCTTCGCCTTCAGCCGGTCGACCTTCACCTCGAGCTGCGGGATGTTCGCCTGGTACGAGCTGACGGGATAGCTCATCCCCGGCGTCTTCGCGACCGCGCCCTGGAACGTCGTCAGCGCCTTCTGCAATTCGCCGTAGCCGAGCCCGCCGCGATCCTCCAGGTACAGCGAGTAGCCCGAACCGTTGCCGAGGCCCTGGATCGGCGGCGGCATCAGCGCGTAGGTAATGCCGCCATTGATCGCCGCAAAGCGTGCGTTCAGGTCCGCATTGATCTGCGCGGCGCTGCGATGCCGCTGGTCGAACGGCTTCAGGATCACGTACGAGTTCGTGATGTTCGGTGTGTTCACGCCCTGCAGCGCATTCAGCCCCGCGAACGCCGGCACCATCTCGACGCCGTCGGTGCCGAGCGCGATCTTCGTCATCTGCTCGGTCACCGCGCTGGTACGTGCGAGCGACGCACCCTCCGGCAGCTTCGCGCCCGCGAACAGGTACAGCTTGTCCTGCACGGGGATGAAGCCGCCCGGCACCGCGTTGAACAGCAGCGCGGTCGCCGCGAGCAGCACCGCATAGACCGCGAACACCACGCCGCGCCGCTTCAGCGTGCGACCGACGACGCCGTGATAACGATCCGAACTGCGCTCGAAGAAGCGGTTGAACGGATGGAACAGCCAGCCGAATGCGCGATCGAGCGCGCGCGTGAGCGCATCCTTCGGCGCGCCGTGCGGGCGCAGCAGCTTCGCGGCCAGCGCGGGCGACAGCGTCAGCGAGTTGATCGCGGAGATCACCGTCGAGATCGCGATCGTCACCGCGAACTGCCTGTAGAACTGGCCCGTGACACCCGACATGAACGCCATCGGCACGAACACCGCGCACAGCACGAGCGCGATCGCGACGATCGGCCCCGACACCTCGCGCATCGCCTGGTGCGCGGCATCGCGCGGGCTCAACCCCTGCGCGATGTTGCGCTCGACGTTCTCGACGACCACGATCGCATCATCGACGACGATCCCGATCGCGAGCACGAGCCCGAACAGCGTCAGCGTGTTGATCGAATAACCGAGCAGATGGAGAAACGCGAACGTGCCGACCACCGATACCGGCACCGCGACGAGCGGAATGATCGATGCGCGCCACGTCTGCAGGAACAGGATCACGACGAGCACGACCAGCACGACGGCCTCGATCAGCGTGTGCTGCACCGCGCGGATCGACTCGCGCACGAACACCGTCGGGTCCCACACCGGGCGGTACGCGACACCGGGCGGGAACCGCTTCGACAGCTCGTCGAGCTTCGCATACACGGCCTTCGCGACGTCGAGCGCGTTCGCGCCCGGCGACAGGAAGATGCCGACCACGGCCGAATGTTTGTCGTTGAAATACGAGCGCAGCGTGTAGTCGCCCGCGCCGAGCTCGATGCGCGCGACGTCGGACAGCTTCACGACCTGGCCGTCGTCGCCGTTGCGCAGCACGATGTCGCTGAATTCCTGCACCGTGCGCAGGCGGCCGCGCACGTTGATCGACACGAGGAAGTCGTTTTTCTTCGGCGACGGTTCCGCGCCGAGCTGGCCGGCCGACACCTGCACGTTCTGCTCGCGCACGGCCGCGATCACGTCGCTTGCGGTCAGCGCGCGCGACGCGAGCCGGTTCGGATCGAGCCACAGCCGCATCGCGTAGTCGCCGGAGCCGTACACGCCGACGTCGCCGATGCCGGTGAGCCGCGACAGCTCGTCCTTCACGTGCAGCGTCAGGTAGTTGCGCAGGTACAGGGAATCGCGGCTGTTGTCCGGCGAATAGAGGCTCACGTACATCAGCGGCGTCGGCGACTGCTTCTGCGTGGTCACGCCGTACTGCCGCACCTCGTCGGGCAGGCGCGACAACGCCTGGCTCACGCGGTTCTGCACGCGCACGGCGGCCGTGTCGGGATCGACGCCCTGCAGGAACGTGACGACGACCTGCAGGCTGCCGTCCGACCCCGCAACCGACTTCATGTACATGATGCCTTCGACCCCGTTGATCGCCTCTTCCAGCGGTTCGGCGACCGATTCGGCGATTTCCTTCGGGTTCGCGCCCGGGTACGTCGCACGCACGACGACGCTCGGCGGCACGACTTCCGGGTATTCGCCGGCCGGCAACATCGGGATCGAAATCAGGCCGATCGCGAAGATGACGATCGACAGCACGACCGCGAAGATCGGCCGGTCGATGAAGAATCGGGAGAAATCCATCGCATGTCTCCCGTTAATGCGCGGCCGGCGCGCCGGCGTCGGCCACCGACTGCGTGCCGCTGCCCGGGTCAGTGCCGGCGCCCGCGTCCGCGCGTGCCGGCAGTGCCTTCGGCTTCACCTGCGCGCCCGGATAGTAGATCCGCTGCACGCCGTCGACGACCACCCGATCGCCCGCCTGCAGCCCCTTCTCGACGATCCGCTCGCCTTCCAGCGCACGGCCGATCGTCACGTCGCGACGCAGCGCCTTGTCGCCGGCGCCGATCACGTACACGTACTTGCGATCCTGATCGGTGAGCACCGCCTTGTCGTCGACGAGCAGCGCGTCCTGGTCGCGGCCGCTCACGAGCTGCACGCGCGCATAGAGCCCCGGCGTGAACGTATGCGCCGCGTTCGACAGCCGCACACGCGCGCGGATCGTGCCGGTTTGCGGGTCGAGCCGGTTGTCGAGGAAGTCGACGGTGCCCGCGTGCGGGAAGCCCGTCTCGTTCGCGAGGCCCACGCGCACCGGATCGGCGCCGATCGCGCGATGCTTCGGATCGGCGCGCCGCGCGTTGTAGCGCAGGTAGCTCTGCTCGTCGCAGTCGAAATACACATAGACGGGATCCTGCGACACGACCGTGGTCAGCAGCGTGTCGTCGGCGCGCGCGAGGTTGCCGGTGGTCGCGATCGCGCGGCCGACGCGGCCCGCGATCGGCGCCCGCACTTCGGTGAAGCCGAGATTGAGCTTCGCGTCGGCGACGGCCGCATCGGCCGCCTGCAGGTCGGCACGCGCCTGCTCGGCGCTCGCGCGCGCATTGTCGAGTTCCTCCTGGGAAGTTGCGTGCGCATCGATCAGCGTCTGCACGCGCTTGAGCTGCACGTTCGCGAGACTCGCGGCCGCACGCGCCCGTTGCTGCTGCGCGTTCGCGCGTTCGAGCGCGATCCGGTACGGGCGCGGATCGATCTCGAACAGCATCGCGCCCTGCGCGACGAGGTCGCCCTCCTTGTACGCGACGCGCTGCAGATAGCCGCTCACGCGCGGCCGCAGCTCGACCGCGTCGACCGCTTCGACGCGTCCGTTGAATTCGTCCGCGAGGCGGATCGTGCGCGGCGCGACGGTCGTCACGCCGACTTCGGGAAGGGGCTGGGCCGACGTTTCGCCTTTGCCGTCGTGACAGCCCGACAACGCCAGCAACAGTGCGCAGGCCGCGCCCAAAGGCGAGGTCCTGCGTAGGGATAAGGAGAGCATGATGCCTCGCGACGGGTTAAACTGCCGCGTAGCATAAAAGTTGAAGTTAACTTCAAGTCAAGCTTTCCCGGAGGGCGTCATGGGTATCGACGAAATCCCGCAATGGCCGCTGATGTCGATCCGCGAAGTGGCCGCGCGCAGCGGCGTACCGGCGTCGACGCTGCGCTTCTACGAGACGCGCGGGCTGATCAAGTCGCACCGCAACGGTTCGAGCCATCGCCACTATTCGCGCGCGGTGCTGCGGCTGATCGCGTTCATCGTGTTCGCGCAGAAGATCGGCTATTCGCTCGACGAGATCGCCGAGCAGCTGGTGAGCCTGCCGGAAGACACCGCGCCGACCAACAAGGACTGGCAGCGGCTGTCGCGCGGCTGGAAACAGCGCGTCGCGAACCGCATCGAGGAACTGCAGCGGCTCTACATCAATCTCGACGAATGCATCGGCTGCGGCTGCCTGTCGCTGAAGCGCTGCAAGCTGACCAATCCCGAGGACCGCGCGAGCCGCAACGGGCCCGGCGCGCGGCGCTGGCTCGGCGATGCGCCGCCCGAGCTCGACTGACACACGCGGGCGGCGGCAGGTGCGATCCAGGATACCGTGCCGACCTCCCACGTCACCCGATCCGCCTGCCGCCGATCACCACGATCGCCGCGCCCGTGATCGCCAGTCTTCCTGATGTTGGCGGTTGCTAACAATCACCGTCCGGGCACTGCACGGCGACAGGTCGATCACGCGTGCGCGCAGGCCGGTTCCGCACCGCGCGCTGTGTTCAGACGTGCAGGATGTTCAGCGCGACGTCGAGCACGGCCTGCCGGAACGCGTCCTGCCGCGTAGGCAGCGACGTGAACTCCAGCATCATGTGGCTGTACGACACCGTCGTGCCGACGGCGCTCGCGATCATGAAGAACAGCACGTTCGGATCGACCGCGCGGATCACGCCGGCCTCGACCGCGTCCGCCAGCAGCGGCAACATCGCGTCGTGATACGGGCGCACGATCCGCTCCTGCAGCCGGTCGAGCCGCCCGCCCTCCTCGGTCGCCGCGGTCGAGAAGAACATGCCGATGTCCGGCTCCTCGAATTCGTGATCGACGCACAGCTCGATCGCGCGCCGCACGCGGTCGCGATGCGGCAATGCCGACGTGCCTAGCGCGCGCAATGCGACGAACTGTGGCTCGGCGAGCTCGGCGATCTGCTCGACGACGGCCAGCCACAAGGTCTCCTTCGTGCCGAAATGATGGGCGATCAGCGCCGCGTCGATGCCCAGCTCGCGCGCGATTTCACGCACGCTCGTCGCATCGTAGCCGCGCTTCGCGAACGTGCGGCGCGCGGCCCGCAATATCACGTCCGGACCGACGGACGCGTCCGCCAGCGGCCGCCCGCGCGTACGCCGCTTCGCCGGCGCGCGCTCAGTGACTTCAGCCACGTTTTCCTGCTCCCGTTGATTGATTCGAATGCCCGTGTTCGGGCCCCGGTTTCGCGTCGCCGCGACCGGGCCGCCTGCCCCGCTCCGTTGACACGCGAAGCCGGGAAGCGCTAGGATCATACATTATTCATCACGCGATGATTTATCCATGACAACCCCTACTCGCATCGTCATCGTCGGCGGCGGGATCGCCGGATTGCAGCTCGCGACCCGCCTCGGCGAACGCCTCGGCCGCGCCGGACGCGCCCGGATCACCGTCGTCGACCGCAGTCCGACCCATGTGTGGAAGCCCATGCTGCACACGATCGCGGCCGGCACGCGCGACGTGCAGCAACAGCAGGTGATCTTTCTCGCCCATGCCCGCGATCACGGCTACACGTACCAGCCCGGCGAACTGAAGGGGCTCGATCGCGCACGTCGGCGCTTGCAGCTCGGCGCAATCCGCTCGCAGGACGGCCAGCTGGTGATCGACGCGCGCGAACTCGAATACGACGTACTGATCCTCGCGCTCGGCAGCCAGGCCAACGATTTCGGCGTGCCGGGCGTGCGCGAGCACTGCTACTTCATCGACAGCCAGCAGCAGGCCGAGACCTTCAACGAAGCGCTGCGCATGCGCGTGTTCCGCAGCATCGCGCGCGACGAGCCGTTCCGCGTCGCGATCGTCGGCGCGGGCGCGACCGGCGTGGAACTGGCAGCGGAGCTGAGCCGGCTGCTGGAAGTGGCGCAGGCATATGGCGATGCGACGGTGCGCGAGCGGCTGCAGCTCACGCTGCTCGAAAGCGGCCCGCGCATCCTCGCCGCGTTTCCGCCGAAGATTTCCGCGTCGGCGCAGCGGCGGCTCGAACAGATCGGCTTTCAGGTGCTGACGTCGACGCGCGTGACGTCGGCCGATACGAACGGCTTCCACTATGGCGACGGTTCGTTCGCCGAAGCGGATCTGATGGTGTGGGCGGCCGGCGTGAAAGCACCGGATTTCATGCAGGCGCTGGGCGGGCTCGATACGAACCGCGCGAACCAGATCATGGTGGGGCCCACCCTGCAGGCCACGGCCGACGAGCACGTGTTCGCGATCGGCGATTGCGCGAGCCTGCAGCCCGACGGGCATGAACGGCCGCTGCCGCCGACCGCGCAGGTGGCGACCCAGCAGGCCGAGCATCTCGCGAAGCACCTCCCCGCGTGGCTCGACGGCAAGCCGTTGCCGCCGTTCGCGTTTCACGATTTCGGCGCGCTCGTGTCGATCAGCGACTACGACGCGTTCGGCACGCTCGGGCAGTTCGGGTTCTTCCGCGGCGGCTTCATCCAGGGGCGCTTCGCGCAATTCAGCCACCTGATGCTGTACCGGCGGCACCAGCAGGCGCTGCACGGATTCTCCAAGGCGACGCTGCTGTGGATCGCCGAACGGATCAACGGCTGCGTGCAGCCGCGCATCCGTCTGTCGTGACACCGCGCGTCGTGACATTGCGTAACGTTTCGAGGAAAGCAGACATGAACGAAAATGCAGCCCCCTGGCTCGGGACCGTCGCCGCGATCGGCAGCTTCGACATGCCGTCCGTATCATGGGGCGCGCCACGCCGGCGCACCGTCACGCGCGACCGCTTGCCGTCGTGGGACGCGACGAGCCAGCCGACGATCAGCGTGCTCGAGCGGCCCACGGCCGACACCGTGATGATTTCGTGGTGCGACGCGTGCACCGGCCACTACGGTTACCAGAAGTGGCGGCTGTTCACGACGCGCAAGCGCGGCATCTGCGCGCTGTCGGGGCGGCCGATCGCGGCCGGCGACAGCGTCTATGCACCGCAATTGCTCGGCTCGGCGCCGGGCAACGCCGCTGCGATGGTGCTGGCGGCGTGCATTGACGCGGCGTGCGTCGCTTAAGCGGACGTCGCCTGACCGGCGCCATAGGCCGGATCGTTGTTCTGCCGTTCCAGTTCGGCGTCGAGATGCGCGGCATGCGCTGCGGCCTCGGACTCCGACATCAGCTCGCCCTCCCACTTCGCGACCACCGCGCTGGCGATCGAGTTGCCCACCGCATTGGTGGCCGAGCGCCCCATGTCGAGGAACGTGTCGACGCCGAGAATCAGCAGCAACCCCGCTTCCGGGATGTCGAACTGGTGCAGCGTCGCCGCGATGACGACGAGCGATGCGCGCGGCACGCCGGCCATCCCCTTCGACGTCAGCATCAGGACCAGCAGCATCGTGATCTGCGTGCCGAGCGACAAGTGGATGTTGTACGCCTGCGCGATGAACAGCGACGCGAACGTGCAGTACATCATCGAGCCGTCGAGGTTGAACGAATAGCCCATCGGCATCACGAAGCTCGAGATCTTGCGCCGCACGCCGAACCGGTCGAGCGCGTCGAGGATCTTCGGGTACGCGGCTTCGGAGCTCGCGGTCGCGAACGACAGCATGAACGCTTCCTTGATCAGCACGAGCAGCTTGAACACGCGGCGGCCGAGGAACAGCAGGCCGGCGATCACGAGCGTGCTCCACAGCAGGAACAGGCTCACGTAGAAGTCGCCCATGAACACCGCGAACTTCAGCAGGATCGACAGCCCGTTGATCGCGACGGTCGACGCCATCGCCGCCAGCACCGCGAGCGGCGCGAGCTTCATCACGTAGCCGGTGATCTTCAGCATCACGTGCGCCAGCTGATCGATCGCGGCGACGAGGATCTTGCCGCGCTCGCCGAGCGCCGACAGCGCAACGCCGAAGAACATCGAGAACACGACGATCTGCAGGATCTCGTTGTTCGCCATCGCTTCGGCGATCGACTTCGGCACCATGTGGCTGACGAAGTCCTTCAGCGTGAACTTGGAGGTCGCGAGATGCGCGGATGCGCCGATGTCCGGCAGCGGCAGGCCGAGGTTCTCGCCGGGGCGCAGCAGGTTCGCCATCAGCAGCCCGAGCAGCAGCGAGATCAGCGACGCGGTGACGAACCAGCCGAACGCCTTCACGAACACGCGCCCGACCGACGATGCATCGCCCATGTGCGCAATGCCGACGACGAGCGTCGAGAACACCAGCGGCCCGATCACCATCTTGATCAGCCGCAGGAATACGTCGGACACGAGCGAGATGTAGCCGGCGATCTCGGTGGCCGACTGCTTGTCCGGAAACTGCGTGTAGATCAGGTAGCCGATCAGGATGCCGGCCGCCATCGCGAGCAGGATCCAGACTGCCGCAGACATTCGTTTGTTCATAACGGAACTCGACGCACGGTGCAGGAATGGAAAAAGGACATGCGCGCGCCGGTGCCGTGCCACGGTACGCGCGTCGCGTGGCGGTCGTACCCGGCATTCCGGGCACCCGCCACGCGCGATACTGCGGAAGTCGGCGAACGGACGCGCTGCTGCTGCACCGGCGCTCGCGCGATGGCGAACGCCGGTTGCAGCCGTTCAGCGTGATGCGACCGGATCAGGTCAGTACCCGATCGCCGAACCGGCCGGGCGGCGCGGATCGTTGACGCCGTAGATGTAGCCGACGCGCACGTTGCCGGACACCGACGAGTCGTTGCCGGAACTCTGGTGGCTCACCGCCTCGGTGCCGGGCAGGCCGACCATGATCAGCTCGGCGGCGCCCCACGGCGTCTGCTCGACCATCTTGTAACCCATGTTGCGCATGATCGCGAGCGTGTCGGGCGACAGGCCGCGGGTCTCGTAATAGACCTCGTCCGGCAGCCATTGATGATGGACGCGCGGCGCACCGACCGCATCCTGCGGCGTCATCCCGTAGTCGATCACGTTCAGCACGGTCTGCAGCGTGATCGTGATGATGCGCGAACCGCCCGGCGAGCCGACCACCATGAACACCTTGCCGTCCTTCTTCACGATCGTCGGTGCCATCGACGACAGCGGACGCTTGCCCGGTGCGATCGAGTTGCGCGTGCCCTGCACGAGACCGAACAGGTTCTGCGCGCCGACCTTCACGGTGAAGTCATCCATCTCGTCGTTCAGGAAGAAGCCCGTGCCCGGAGCGATCACCACGGCGCCGAAGCGGCCGTTGACGGTGTACGTGGTCGACACCGCGTTGCCGTCGCGGTCGATGATCGAGTAGTGGGTCGTCTCCGGCTTCTCGTGCACGCCGACACCCGGCTGCACGTCGACCGACGCCGTCGCCGTCTCGCCGCTGATCTGCTTGCGGATCTCGGCCGCATACTGCTTGCTCGTCAGCTTCGCGACCGGATTGTCGATGAAGTTCGGGTCGCCCAGCAGCGTGTTGCGATCCTCGTACGCGTGGCGCATCGCCTCGGTCATGTAGTGGACCACCGCAGCCGACTGGTAGCCGAACTTGCGCAGGTCATACCCTTCGAGGACGTTCAGCGTCTCGCACATCGTCACGCCGCCCGAGCTCGGCGGCGGCGCCGACACGAACTCGTAGCCGCGATACGTGCAGGTCAGCGGCGCGATGTCCTGCGCGCGATACGACGCGAAATCCGCGGCCGTGATCAGCCCGCCGCCGCGCTTCGCTGCCGCTTCGACGATCTTCGGGATTTCGCCGTGATAGAACGCGTCGGGGCCGTGCTCCGCGATACGCTCGAGCGTGCGGGCCAGGTCCTTCTGCACCAGACGATCGCCCGGCTGCAGCGGCGTACCGTCCGGGCGCAGGAAGATGCGCGCCGCGTCCGGATCCTTCTTGAAGCGGTCGATCGTCGTATCGAGGATGTCGGTATCGCCGCGTGTCAGCACGAAGCCGTCGCGCGCGAGGCGGATCGCCGGCTCCATCACCTGCCTGCGCGTCAGCTTGCCGTACTTGCGCTGCGCGAGGTCGAGCCCCGCGACCGTGCCCGGCACGCCGACCGCGCGATAGCCGTACAGGCTGTCGTCCGGAATGACGTTGCCCTTCGCATCGAGATACATGTTCGCGGAGGCCGCGGCCGGCGCGGTCTCGCGGAAGTTGATGAAGCGATCGCGGCCGTCGGCCATGTGCAGGGTCATGAAGCCGCCACCGCCGATGTTGCCGCAGCACGGATTGGTCACGGCCTGCGCGTAGCCGACCGCCACGGCGGCGTCCACGGCGTTGCCGCCTTCCTTCAGGATGTCGACGCCGATCTGCGACGCGAAGTGCTGCGACGACACGACCATGCCGTTCTTCGCTTCCACCGCGGGTTCCGAAGCGGCGAGCGCGCCCGCGCTCATGGCCGACAACAGGGTGAGTACGACGAGCCGCCTCATGACGGAATCCTCCAGATGAATGACCGGACCATGCCGGGATACGTGACCGGCCCCGAGGGTCGGCCGACGCTGTTGATCCGGAATGTAATGAACAATACATTCCGGCAAGGCCGCGATCATAGCATCGGCATTTTCATCTCAAAACCTAGGGTTATCACTGAATTTATGCGCGAAATCTGGCACTGGTCGGTCGCACTGAATGTTTGTTTTATTACAAATATGAATGATCGAGGACCGGTGCGATGCGTCCCTCTAATCTGCAATCGCACACGGCCCGCGGCCCGTCGATGGGCTAACATGCATGGAGTCGCCGGCAGACGCATGTCTGCCGTTTGTCATTCAGATACGAGCAAGCCGGAGTGCCCGATGGGGACAAGCATCAGGGCGTTGCTGCTATCCCAGATGGATAGCTTCACGCCGTCGGAACAGAAGGTCGCGCACGCGCTGCTGGATCGCTATCCCAGTCTCGGGCTGGGGCCGATCGCGAGCTTCGCGAAGCAAGCGGAAGTCAGCGACCCGACCGTGTTTCGCTTCGTCGTGCGGATCGGCTTTCCGAACTACTCGTCGTTCCAGCAGGCGCTGCACGACGAGATCGATACCGCGATGAATTCGCCGCTCGCGCGGATGGATGCGTTCCACTCGGAATCCGGGATGCGCGACAGCCATGCGGCGATCTTCCAGCGGCTGTCGCAATCGCTCGCCACCACGATCGAGGGACTCGATGCGGCGGCGTTCGACGAAGCGGTGACGCTGCTGGCCGATCCGGATCTCCGCGTGTTCTGCGGCGGCGGGCGCTATACCGCGCCGCTCGCGTCGCTGTTTTCGTTCACGCTCGCGTATGCTCGCCCGCATGTGCAGTACGTCGAGCCGAACGTGAATCTCGCGTCGGTCACGCTGACGGACATGGGGTCCAACGACGTGCTCGTCATTTTCGACTTTCGCCGCTATCAGAAGGACAGTGTGCGGTTCGCGCAGGCCGCGCATCGGCTCGGCGTGCGCGTGCTGCTGATCACCGACGAATGGCGCTCGCCGATCAGCGCATTCGCCGAGATCGTGCTGCGGATCCAGGGGCGTCCGTTCGCGATGCTGCAGACCAACGTGCCGGCGCTCGCGCTTGCCGAAGCGCTGGTGATCGGCGTGACTAACCGGTTGCCCGAACTGGCGCGGCAGCGGATGGAGAAGATCGAGCGGCTGAGTACGGGCGGGATCGAGCAGGATGCGAATCAGTGGGATTTGCCCGAATGACGGTCGATCGTCATTCGGGCGCGGGCATCAACTCTCGACATCCTCGAGACTGAACACTTCCGTCTTGTCGTTGTACGAGAACACTTCGCCGTAACGCCCCCAGTCGATCACCGCATCGAGCGTTTCCTCGGCCGCTTCGTCCGACAGGAAATCTTCCAGCTCCTGCTCGAAGCGCACGCGCGGCGCGCGATGGCCCGGACGCTCGTTCAGCACCTTCCGGATCCGCGCGGCGAGCGGCACATGCTTCAGCAGATGATCGGCAAACATCAGCTTGCGCTCCTGCGTGCCGAACTCCGCGAACACGCGCGCGGGCGGCGTCAGGAACACGTCCCCTTCGCGCACGTCCGCGAAGCCGAGGTACTGCAGCACTTCGGCGATCGGGAACAGTTCGTCCACTTCCAGATGCAGCGTACGCGCGATTTCCGGCATGTCCGCGCGGCCGTGATACGGCGCCATCGCAAGCGTCTCGATCAGGCCGGCCATCAGGTTGGTCGACACGCGCGGCATCCAGCTGCCGAGCTCCAACCCCTTCTTCGTCGCCTCGTTGGTCTGGCGCGCGGTCATCTTCGCGTAGATGTCGTCGACGAGCTTGCGAAAATCGGTGTCGAGCCGGTTGCGCGGATGCTTGAACGGCACCTTGATCTCGGCGATCACGCGGCCCGGGTTCGACGACAGCACGAGGATCCGGTCGCACATGAACACGGCTTCCTCGATGTTGTGCGTGACGATCAGCACCGACTTGATCGGCATGCGGCCCTGCGTCCACAGATCGAGCAGGTCGGTACGCAGCGTTTCGGCCGTCAGCACGTCGAGCGCCGAGAACGGCTCGTCCATCAGCAGGATCGTCGGGTCGACGACGAGCGCGCGCGCGAAGCCCACGCGCTGCCGCATCCCGCCCGACAGTTCGCGCGGGTAAGCATTCTCGAAGCCGTCGAGACCGATCAGGTCGATCGCGGCGAGCGCGCGTTCGCGCCGCTCGCGCGCACCGACGCCGAGCGCCTCGAGGCCGGCTTCCACGTTCTGCAGCACGCTCAGCCACGGGAACAGCGCGAAGGTCTGGAACACCATCGCGACGCCTTCGGCCGGGCCGCGCAACGGCTTGCCGAGATAGGTCACTTCACCGCCGGTCGGCTCGATCAGGCCGGCAATGATGCGCAGCAGCGTCGACTTGCCCGAGCCGGAACGGCCGAGCAGGCCGACGATCTCGCCTTCGCGCAGCGACAGGTTCGCATCGTCGAGCACGAGCAGTTCGCCCTGCGACTTGTTGAAGCCGCGGTTCACGTGCTCGACGCGCAGGATTTCTTCGCCGAGCCGCGGCGGCTGCAGCGGCTGGGACGTCTTGACGGGGGCGTTGATAACGGTCGAATTTTGTTGCATCGCGCTTACTCTCAATCGAGACGGAGCCGGGATTCCGCATAGGCGTACATCGGACGCCACAGCAGACGGTTGAACAGGGTGACGAACAGGGACATCACGGCGATGCCGAGGATGATCTTCGGGAAATCGCCGGCGGCGGTGGTCTGCGCGATGTACGAGCCGAGGCCGTGCGCGACGACCTTGGTGTCGCCCCACTGCACGAACTCGGACACGATGCTCGCGTTCCACGCGCCGCCCGATGCGGTAATCGCACCCGTCACGTAGTACGGGAAGATGCCGGGCAGGATCGCCTGGCGCCACCACTGCCAGCCGCGGATGCGGAAATTCTTCGTCGCTTCCTTGTAGTCGTTCGGATAGGACATCGCGCCGGCGATCACGTTGAACAGGATGTACCACTGCGTGCCGAGCACGATCAGCGGCGACAGCCAGATGTCCGCGTTCAGATGGAAGTGGACGATCACGATCACGAACACCGGGAACAGCAAGTTGGCCGGGAACGCGGCGAGGAACTGCGCGAGCGGCTGGATCTTCTCGGCCAGCTTCGGGCGCAGCCCGATCAGCACGCCGAGCGGCACCCAGACCACCGACGCGATCGCGATCAGCACCAGCACGCGCAGCAGCGTGATCAGCCCGAGCACGAGCACGTGACCGACCTCGCCCATCGTCACGCCGGTCGCGACGAAGCTGACGACGCGCCACACGACGTACGCGGTCAGCAGGATCACGAACGCGCCCCACACGATGTCGCCGATGCGCGACGAACGGCGCGCCGCCGTGCCGCGCGAGCGCTTGCCCGTCAGCAACGGCACGCGCAGCGGAATCCGCGCGGCCTGCGACAGCAGCCAGCCGGCCGGCACGAGCAGCTGATGGATCAGGTGCGTGCGGCGCAGCATGTCGAGCAGCCAGGACTGCGGCGCATCGCCCGACGCGGTGTTTTCCATCCGGAACTTGTCGGCCCATGCGACCAGCGGGCGGAACAGGAACTGGTCGTACGCGAGGATCACGACCGACATCGCGACGATCACCCAGCCCACCGCGCCGAGGTTCTTGTCGGAGATCGCCTGCGCGAGATACGCACCGATGCCCGGCAGCGTGATGGTCTGGTTGCCGACGGTGATGGCTTCCGACGCGACGACGAAGAACCAGCCGCCCGACATCGACATCATCATGTTCCAGATCAGCCCCGGCATCGAGAACGGCACCTCGAGCTTCCAGAAGCGCTGCCACGACGTCAGGTGGAAGCCGCGCGATACTTCGCTCAGGTCGCGCGGCACCGTGCGCAGCGACTGGTAGAAGCTGAACGTCATGTTCCACGCCTGGCTCGTGAAGATCGCGAAGATCGCGGCCAGTTCGGCGCCGAGCACGCGGCCCGGGAACAGCGCGAGGAAGAACGTGACCGTAAACGAGATATAGCCGAGCACCGGCACCGACTGCAGGATGTCGAGGATCGGAATCAGCACCATGCCCGCACGGCGGCTTTTCGCGGCAAGCGTGCCGTACACCAGCGTGAACACGAGCGACGCGACCATCGCGGCGAGCATCCGCAGCGTGGTGCGCAACGCATATTCGGGCAGGTTCGACGGATCGAGCGAGATCTTCTGCGTCTGCAACACGCCGATCGGCGCCATCGTCTGATGGAAGCCGACGATCGCCATCGCGAGTATGCCGATGATCAGCGGAAACGCGACCGCGTCCCAGCGGTTGGGGAGCACACGCCACGCGGACGCGTTGGCGGTGCGATTCGGATCGAAGAAACTGATATCCATCGGTAGCGTCGTGGTCGAATTGAAAATCGATGGGGCCGGCCGCGTGCGGCGCGGCCGGGTATGGCGTCAGCCGGCGCGGCTCAGAACAGCTTGTGCAGCGCCCAGTACAGGGCCGCCGACAGCGCGATCGACGCGGGCAGCGTCAGCACCCACGCGAGCACGAGGTTGCGCACCGTGTCCCAGCGCAGCCCCGCGCCGCTCGCAGTCATCGTGCCGGCCACCCCGGACGCGAGCACGTGCGTCGTCGACACCGGCAATCCGTATGCGTCGGCCATCCCGATCGTCAGCATCGCGACGGCCTCGGCCGACGCGCCCTGCCCGTAGGTCAGGTGCGACTTGCCGATCTTCTCGCCGACCGTCACGACGATCCGCTTCCAGCCGACCATCGTGCCGAGCCCGAGCGCGATCGCGACCGCGACCTTCACCCAGGTCGGGATGAACTTCGTCGCGCGGTCCATCTGTTTCTTGAATGCCTCGAGCGCGCTCGCGTCCTCGATGGAGAACGCCGGCACCTTCGCCTTCTGCATCAGGCGGATCGCCTCGGACGCGACGTACATGTTGTTGCGCACGTTGTCGACGAGGTTCTGCGGCACGCTCGAGATACCGCCGGCCTGCGCGACCTGGTCGGCGATCGTGTCGGTGAGCTTGCGCAGCGCGGGGATCGTCGCGGGTGTCAGCGTGTGCGTGCGCACGTAGGTCTCGACATCGGCGCGCGCGTCGGCCGGCTGCGCGGCGGGGTCCCCGTACTTGACGAGCGTCGTCCACGCGTGGCGCGCGACCGCGACGAACGTGCTCGTCTGGTCGGGCGTCACAGCCTTGTTCAGCGCATAGGCGGTCGGCATCACGCCGATCAGGATCAGCATGATCAGGCCCATGCCCTTCTGCCCGTCGTTCGAGCCGTGCGCGAACGACACGCCCGTGCAGGTGAGGATCAGCAGCAGGCGGATCCAGAACGGTGGCGGCTTGCTGCCCTGCGGCTCTTGATACAGCGCCGGCACGCGCACGAGCGCCTTCAGCAGCAGCAGCACGAGTGCGGACAGCACGAAGCCGACCAGCGGCGAGAACAGCAGCGCCTTGCCGACGCCGAGCGCCTGGTTCCAGTCGACCCCGCTCGTGCCCGACGGGCCGCTGACGAACTGGTTCATCAGGCCGACGCCGATGATCGAGCCGACGAGCGTATGCGAGCTCGACGACGGCAGGCCGAAATACCAGGTTGCGAGGTTCCACGTGACGGCCGCGATCAGCAGCGCGAACACCATCGCGAAGCCCGAGCCGCTGCCGACCTGCAGGATCAGCTCGACCGGCAGCAACTGCAGGATGCCGAACGCGACGGCACCGCTCGACACGAGCACGCCGCACAGGTTCCACAGGCCCGACCACACGACCGCCAGATGCGGGTCGAGCGAATGCGTATAGATGACAGTCGCGACCGCGTTCGCGGTATCGTGAAAGCCGTTCACGAATTCGAAGCCGAGCGCGATCAGCAGCGCGACGACGAGCAGCACGAACGGCAGGGCCGAACTCTCCTTGACCGAACCGAGATCCGCACTCAGGTGAATGCCGATGTAGACGACGCCGCACGCAATGATCAGAAAAAACAGCGCGAGGCTGATGGTGCGCGTGCGATTGCTGGCCGCACCGCTGGTTTCCGTTGCCGCGAGGTTCGGCATGAGTGGCTCCGGAGAGGTGATTCGGTGTCGCAGGCTATCGGGCGGGCGTGACGCAAATGTGACATGTCACTTACAGGACATTGACAGTCCCCCGTCAGCGATCCTGTTTCCCCCCGCAAGCCGCCAGCATCGGTGTGCGGCGTCGTAACAAGCGGGAATAAATCCGCCGCCGCGTCGGTATGGCATGCGAAAGCGCCGGTTTATTCCCGGACGACCCGGCCGTCCGGTTCCGTCATACGATTGCGAGGCTCACATGTCTTCATCGCCCCCCACCCGCCCGTCGCGCCGCAAGGCCCTGCAATGCATGGCGTTCGGCGGCCTCGGCACGCTGTTTACGCTGTCGGGCGGCATCCTGACGCCGTTCGACCTGGCGCTCGCGCAAAGCGGCGCCGCCCTCCCCGCCGATGCGGGCCGGCCGCTGTTCGTGCAGATCAGCGACACGCACATCGGCTTCAACAAGGACGCGAATCCCGACGTCGCGGCCACGCTGCGGCAGACCATCGATCTCGTCAACGGGATGCCGGCGATGCCCGCGCTCGCCATCCATACCGGCGACATCACGCACCTGTCCAAAGCGGCGGAGTTCGACCAGGCGTCGCAGTTGCTGTCCGCGTTGCGCGTGCCGGAGCTGCATACGGTGCCCGGCGAACACGACGTCACCGACGGTTCGGGCGCCGAGTATTTCAGCCGGTTCGGCAAGGCGTCGAACAACCGCGGCTACTACAGCTTCGATCACGCCGGCGTGCACTTCGTCGCGCTCGTCAACGTGATGCATTTCAAGCCGAACGGGCTCGGCAGCTTCGGCGACGAGCAGCTCGCGTGGCTTGCGCAGGATCTCAAGGGGCAATCGTCGAGCACGCCGATCGTCGTGTTCTCGCACATGCCGATGTGGACCATTTACGAACCGTGGGGCTGGGGAACCGGTGACGCGCCGCAGACGATGGCGCTGCTGCGCCGCTTCGGCTCGGTCACCGTGCTGAACGGGCACATCCACCAGATCGTGTCGAAGGTCGAGGGCAACGTGACGTTCCACACCGCACGCTCCACCGCGTTCCCGCAACCGACGGCCGGCAACGGCCCGGGCCCGGTGCCGCTCACGGTACCGCGCGACCGGCTGCCCACGATGCTTGGCGTGACGACCGTCGAGTTCGCCGGCCATCCCGCTGCTGCGTCGCTGCACGACGCGACGCTCGCCTGATCCCGATACGCAAGGAGACCGACATGCCCCTCTTCAAGCCCTCGACGCTGCTGGCGACGCTGACCCTGTGCGCGGCCGCCGCCGGCACGCCGCTCGCTGCGTTCGCGCAAACCCCGGCCGGCCCGCTCGTGACGATCCACAACTTCATGTTTTCGCCGATGTCGACCACGATCAAGGCCGGCACGACGATCACGTGGAAGAACCTCGATGCGGAGCCGCATACCGTCGTCAACGATGCGGGCATCTTCCACTCGAATGCACTCGACCAGGACGAAACCTACTCGTTCCGCTTCGACAAGCCGGGCGTGTACAAGGTGTTCTGCGGGATTCATCCGTACATGAAGGAGACCATTACCGTCGAATGACGCGGCGCGCCATGAAACGTGCAAAGCGCCGCCACCGCTGACGCCGCCCGCCGATCGCCTACACTGGTTCAATGACGGCCGGCGCCCGCCGGCCGTCATTGACCGCGAGGCAAGCGATGACGGCAAGTCAACCCGCACATCCGAAACTGCCGGGCCAGGTCGTGCTCGTGCTCCAGGGCGGCGGCGCACTGGGCGCATACCAGCTCGGCGTCTACGAGGCGATGGCCGCGTCGGGAATCCAGCCCGACTGGGTCATCGGCACGTCGATCGGTGCGATCAACGCGGCGCTGATCGCCGGCAACGCGCCCGGACAGCGCGCGCAGCGGATGGCCGAGTTCTGGCGCCACGTCACCGAACGGCCCGCCGTCAACGTGCCGGGCTTCCCGACCAGCTGGGACAAGATCGGCTCCGAGCTCTCGATCATCGGCGCGGGCATCCCCGGGTTCTTCCGGCCGAATCCCGCCGCGTGGCTCGGGCCGCTCGCGCGCGTCGGCGTCGAGCACGCGTCGTACTACGTGGTCGAGCCGCTGCGCGACACCCTCGCGTCGCTCGTCGACCTCGACCAGCTGAACGCCGGCCGGCCGCGACTGACCGTCGGCGCGGTCAATGCATGCACGGGCGCGATGCACTATTTCGATTCGCGCGACCGGCCGCTCGGCATCGAGCACGTGATGAGCTCGGGCGCGCTGCCACCCGCGTTCCCGGCCGTGCGGATCGACGGCGCACCGTACTGGGACGGCGGCGTCTATTCGAATACGCCGGTCGAAGTCGTGCTCGACGATGCGCCGCGCCGCAGCTCGATCATCTTCTCGGTGCAGATGTGGAATCCGGTCGGGCCCGAACCGCAGAGCATCTGGCAGGTGTCGGAGCGGCAGAAAGACATCCAGTACGCGAGCCGCACGGACAGCCACATCGCGCGCCAACAGCAGATTCACGGGCTGCGCCACGTGATCCGGGAACTGGTCATGCGGCTACCGGAAGCGGAGCGCACGTCGGCCGACGTGCAGGCGCTCGCCGCGTGGGGCTGCCAGACCACGATGCGCGTGATCAAGCTCGCGGCGCCGCGGCTCGACGGCGACGATCAATGGAAGGATATCGATTTCACGCCGGCCGGGATTGCCGCGCGCCGGGAGGCCGGGTTCGAGGCGACGATGCAGGCGATCGCCGCGCGGCCGTGGGAGATCCCGATGGATCCGACGGAGGGGTTGAGCGTGTGGAGTCCGGAGGAGAACCGTATCGGGGAGCGGCATGGTTGATGCCGATGCGGCGCACAGCGTCGCCGCGCGGATCGCCTATCCCCTGACATCGAGGTGCGCACTCGCACTCGCGCCGCCATCGCGTGGCGGCGCTCGACCGACCGAGCCAATCGGCACCGGCATCGACCCACGCGCCGAAGGCCGGATCGCGCTAATGCAACGGCCGCTCGAGCTTGATGTTGTATCGCTTCACCTTTGCGTACAACGCCGGCTTCGAGATTTCGAGCAGGGCCGCGCAACGCGTGACGTTGAACCGGCACGCGGCCAGCGCGTGATGGATTGCGTCGCGCTCGACGTCCCTCAGCGATTGAATCGCACGATCGCCCCGCGTGTCGCGCTTTGCGTGCATGTCAGGTGCCGGTATCGGATCGGACATCCCGCCTGCGCCTCGCGGCGGCCGCAACAAAGCCGACACGTCGTCGATGATGCCTTCGTCGCTCAGGTTCACGATGCGCTCGACGAGATTCTCCAGCTCCCGGACATTGCCGGGCCATGCGTATGCATGCATCTGATCGAGCGCCCGTTTGCTGAACCCGAATATCTTCTTGTTCAGCAGCGTCGCGTACTTGCTCAGGAAAAAGTTCGCGGTCGCCGTGACGTCGGCCTTGCGCGATCGCAATGGCGGAATCGAGATCTCGATGACGTTGCAGCGATAGTACAGATCCTCCCGGAACTCCTTCGCCGCCACCATCGCTTCCAGATCGCGGTTGCTCGCACAGATGATGCGTACGTCGATCGGGATGCCCTTGGTATCCCCGAGCCGGGTCACTTCGCGTTCCTGGAGCACGCGCAGAAGCTTCGCCTGCACGTCGATCGGAAGCTCCGAAATTTCATCGAGAAACACGGTACCCCCGTCGGCGGACTCGAATTTCCCTGGCCGCCCTTCCTTGGTCGCCCCGGTAAAACTGCCCGGCGCGTGCCCGAACAGCTCGCTTTCGATCAGATCGTGCGGCAGCGCGGCGCAGTTGATCGCAATGAACGGCTGGGCCTGGCGCGCGCTTGCGTTGTGGATCGACTGCGCGAAAACCTCCTTGCCGACGCCGCTTTCGCCGCTGAGCAGCAGATTCGCCGAACCGTGTGCCGCCTTGCGGGCGGCGCCGATCGCGTCGAGCAGACTGTCGCTCTGCCCGACGATGTTCTCGAACGTATAGCGCGCATAGTTGCCCGCATACTTGCCGGCGATGCTGCGTACGCGCTTGATCTCGCGGAACGTGTTGACGACGGAAACCACCTGCCCGCAGCTGTTCTTCACGGGAATCGCCGTGTCGATCAGGTGCAGGTGACGGGCGGGCGAGTCGATGATGAGCTCACGATCGACGTAACCCACGCCCGTCGTGAAGATCGGCGCAATGATCGGCTCGAAGTCGATCAGCGCCTCGAGCGGCCGCCCGATGCTGGTCACCGGATCGATCCCAAGAATCCGTCCCGCGACGGTACTCGCATGACGCACGATGCCGCCTCGACCGAGCACCATCAGCCCGTCGCCGATGTGGTCGATGATCGCCTTCTGTTCCTCCACCAGCGTCTGGTGCGCGACGAGATCGAAATGACTTTTCAGCGAGACGCCCAGCGTGAGGTCGAGCAGCGCGAGCATGTCGTGCAGCGATCGTGCGTCGCGCTCCGCTCGCCGCAACGCGAGCAGGTAGACCCTGGCGGATCCGGCCGACACGCAGGTAGCGGCGCAGTGCAGGCCGTCCGCGGCGGCGAGCGGCACATCGACCGTTGCGTTGTCGCTTTCCCGCAGCGAATCGCGGACATCGTGCAGCAGCCGCTCGAACGCCAGCGCGTCGACGTCGATGTCGCACTGCGCTGCCAGCGCGCGCGCATCGTCGTCCACCGCTTCGAGCGGAACCGCGTCGTCGCTCAGCGTCAACACATACGCGCCGAACCGGTGCGCCGCAACACGTCTTGCATCGCGCCAACAAGCCGTATCGATCGCGGACCGGAGATCGCCGGATCGATCAGCAGCGCTCAGACTTCGCTCGTCCATTATCGTTCGCAGCACGGTGGCAGATCCGCCCAGCTTACCAGCGCAAAAACCGTTCATGTTGAACCCCGTTTGCCGCCCGTGCGACTAGCGCTCGCGCCACTGCCGGCCAGTGCCGCGATCAACGGCGCGACGCAGCCTTTTTCTCGATGGCGGCGCGATCGACGATCGCGCGTGCATGCGTTCCGCTGCCGACCTGCCCTTTGGGATCGTGCACGACGACATCGAATACGAACAGGCTGCCTTCCCGTCCGCGGAAGCTGGCCGTGGCGCTCACTTGCGCATCAACCGGCGTGGGCGCCGAGTGCGTCAGCTGTGTCGTGACGCCGACCGACAACTGCCCGTCCTCCAGTTCGCCGCGCATGATTTCCGCACATGCCCGCTCCATGAGACCGAGCATCGCGGGCGTCGACATCACGTCCGGATACGTTTCATCCGAATCGTTGCCGAAGGCGGAAGCCAGGTCCTGCACGGCGACCCGACGCTTCAGGGTCGCCGTCGCTCCGGAATTGATCATGAAATCTCCTTGTCGGTAAAACCATTGCCGCACTGCCGATGCAGCGCGGCTGAATCGGAACGACGTCGGGCCGTTCATCCCTGTATCGATGCACGGCCCGGCGCGACCACGGTGCTGCCCCGAACCAGGCTTCGACGCCGCGTTCGCTACTTCGCGCCGACCGGCGTCAGGGTGCCGCCCGACAGCTTGTAGACGGTCACCGGCGCATCGACCCAGTCGCCCTGCCCGTCGAACTTCACCGGGCCGAGCATGCTGCTGAACGATTGCTCGCGCATCACCTTCGAATACACCTCGGGCGACGTCGAATTGGCCTTTTGCATTGCATCCGCCACGACCAGCGTCGCCGCATAGAAACTCGGCGCATAGGTATCCACGTCGGCGCCGAACGTGCTCTTGAACCGGCTCCTGAAACGCTTGCCGTCGGGCAGGCTGTCGAGCGGCGCGCCGCCCTGCGCGCAGAACATCTTGTTGTCGAGCACGTTGTTCGACAGCTTGCTGAATTCCGGCGAGCAGATGCCGTCGCCGCCGACCAGCACCGCGTTGATGCCGAGATCGACCATCTGGCGTGCAAGCAGCGCCGCCTGCGCGTAATAGCCACCGTAGAACACGACCTGCGGATTGGTCGCCTTGATGTGCGTCAGGATGCCCTTGAAGTCCGTCGTCTTGTCCGTACTGTATTCACGCGCGACGACGCTCATGCCGTTCTTTTCCGCGGTCTTCACGAACACGTCCGCCACGCCGGTGCCGTACGCGGTCCGGTCGTCGACCACGGCCGCGCGCTTGAGCTTCAGCACGTTGACCGAATAGTCGGCCATGCGCCGGCCCATTACGTTGTCGTTCGTCGCGAGACGATAAACGTACGGAAACCCGAGCCGGGTCAGCTCCGGGTTCGACGATGCGCCGGTGATCATCACGACATGCGCATCGTTGTATATCCGCGCGGCCGGAATGCTCACGCCGGAGTTGTAGTGTCCGATCACGGCCGCCACGCCGCCGTCGACCAGCTTCTGCGCGACGTTCACGCCCACCTTCGGGTCGCCCTGATCGTCGACCGACACCAGTTGAAACTTGACCGGCTGTCCGCCGATCACCAGCTTGCGGGCGTTCAGCTCGTTGATGGCCAGCTGCACGCCGCGTTCGTCGTCCTTGCCGCTCTGGGCCGAGCTGCCCGTCAGCGGGCCGGCCGCGCCGATCTTGACGACGGTATCGGCACGCGCACCGGACGAAAATCCGGGAACGCCGGCACCGACGACGGTGAAGGCAAACATCAGGATCGTGCGTTTCATTTCAATTCCCCCGAAGTGGCGGACTGCGACTGGGTCAGGACATCGCGAACGGGCGACAGCGTCTTGAACTTGAAATCGGGACGCGGCTGCCACGGGCCGAGCTTGTCCGCGGAGCGGTTGATCCACGCCACGTGCATGCCGAGCGGCTTCGCGCCATCGATATCAGCCCAGCTGGCGAGCGAACAGTGCAACACGTTGTGCGCGTCCAGCCCGAGGCGATCCAGCGCGAGGCTGAATATCAGATGCGAAGGCTTGTACGCCTTGGCCATCTCGGCCGTCGTGACGTGCTCGAAGTAGCGCGTGAGCTGGCTTCTGCGCCAGAGATCGCTGTCCATGTTCGTGATCGGCATCAGCGGATAGCGCGACCCTGCCCAGTCGAGAAACTCGAGCGCATCCGCGTGCGGCGGCGACGACTCGACGAGGTGCGTGAGCAGCACGTCGGTGAGCGCCTCGACGTCGTGGCCGGCGAGCGCGTTCGGGAACAGCGCGTCGATGCAGCCGGTCAGCGCGTCCTGTGCGACCGCGCGATAGCTGCGGTACGCGCCGCCGCGATAGGTTTGCACGTTGCGCATGTCCCAGTCGAGGTACACGTCGAATACCGGGCGCGAAGATTCGACGCCGAGGATGCGCATGACTTCGGCGATCCCCGCCATGCCGCCCTTGTCGACATCCACCAGCGTGCCGAAATAGTCGAACGTCAGTGCTTTGATATTCATGGTCAATTCCTCGCGGCAAAGGCCTGGACACGGCGGGCGGCGTCGGGTGTCGCAAACGCCGCCACGGTTGCGGACTGCTCGAGCTCGAGACTGCGGGTCAAATCGGCCGACAGCTCCATCGTCAGCAGACGCTTCAGCCTCGATACGGAAAAGACGGAACGTTCGGCGACACGCGTGGCAAGTTCCAGCGCGGTTTCCACGACCTCCCCCGCCTCGACGACCCGATTGACGAGGCCCAGCGCATGCAGTTGCCGGGCCGACTGGCGCTCGCCCAGCAGCCACAGCTCCATGGCGCGCTGATGGCCGACGCTCTGCGGCAGGAGTTGCGTCACGCCTCCGGTGACGAACTGCCCCCACTCCATTTCGGGGAAAAAGCACACCAGATCGTCCGACGCCACGACCAGGTCGCAGTTGAGCAGCCACTCGAATCCGCCGCCGACGGCAAACCCGTGCACGGCGCCGATGACCGGTTTGCCGTTGAACATCAGGTCGCGCGTGATCTGCTGGATGCGTTCGACGTGACTGCGGATGCTTGCATCGCTCTCGGTCTGCTTGTCGAACTCCTTCAGATCGTCGCCTGCGCAGAAGGCCCGGCCGGCCCCTGTGAGTACGATCGCGTTGCAGCCTTCATCGACGTTGACCTCCACCAGCGCCCGATGAAGATCGTCCAGCAGGTCGCCGCTGATCGCGTTCAGCCGCTCCGGACGATTGAGGATCACCGTCGACACGGCCCCGGATTTCTCGATTCTTGCGTAGCTCATCACGCCTCCTTTTCGACCCAGCGGGTTTTTCCTTCGGTGCGCGGGAAATGCTCGAACGGCACCATCGTCACGTCTGCCGTCGAGCCGACCCTCGTGCGGATCGCCGCCTCGACCTGCTCCCTGGCCTTCGGCCAGTCGGCGGCCGGCAACCCCTGCGCGGCTTCGACCGTCATCGTGATCCGGTCGTACGGACCGTCCCCCTTCAGCACGATTCGGAAGATTCCCGACGCCCATTGCGGCAGCGATTCGACGGCCACGCGAACGGCGCTCGGGAACACGTTGATGCCGCGCACGTTGAACATGTCGTCGGTCCGGCCAGTGACGCGGAATCGCCACGCCGTGCGGCCGTCCGGCCCGCGATCGACGCCGGTCACGGTGACGACGTCTCGCGTGCGGTAGCGAACGAGCGGCTGGCACTCCTTCTGCAAGTGCGTACAGACGAGTTCGCCGACGGTCCCCGCTTCGATCGGCAGGCGTTGCAACGTGGCGGGATCGACGATTTCGGCAAAGACGACGTCGCTCGCGTGATACAGCAAATCGTTGGTCCAGTCGGTTTGTCCGCCGAGAATGCTCAGCACTTCCGACAGACCGAAGTTGGCGTTGCGGATCTTGAAGCCCCACTTCTCTTCCATCGCGTTGCGCAGATCCAGGTTGTCGAGCCCCGCCTCGCCGCCGAACAGACCCAACGTGAGCTTCAGGTCGCGGGGGCGAAGATCGGTCGATTCACGCAGGATCTGTTCGATGAGCCCCGGATACGAGGGTGTGCACGAAATCGCGTTGATGCCGAGATTGACGATCGAATCGATCAGCAGACGCGTATTGCCCACGCCGAACGGCACGACCGTCGCGCCGGTCGCCTCGAGAATCGTGTGATCGGTGAAGCCGCCGGTCCACATGCAGTAGTTCAGGCAGTGGACCACGCGGTCCGTCGGTCGCAGCCCGGCGGCCCACATCGACCGCGCACCGACCCGCGCGATCCGGTACGCATCCGCCGCGCTGTTCGCAAGAATCAGCGGGCGTCCGGTGGTCCCGGACGTGCGATGAAGCCGGGACACGCCCGCCTCGCCGCAAGCCACGTAGTCACCGAATGGAGAGGCCGCCTCCTGGCTGATCCGGAGTTCGTCCTTCTCGGTGAAAGGCAATTCCTGCAGCGAATCCAGCGTCACCTCCCGGTCGATCCAGCGCGACAGCTTCCCGCGATAGAAAGTCGACATCGAACGGATGTAGTCCCACTGGGGCGACCATAGCCCGTCTTGATGCCGGCGCACCTGCCCGGGCGGCAGGGTTTCGAATTCCTCGTCGAAAAGCGCGGTGTTTGCGTTGATTGACGACTCCACTTTCATGTTCTCGTTTCCTTTAGCATGACGAATCTATCTTGCCGACACAGCTGCGACGGCTTGCAGACTGGAACTCAAGTGCGGCACGCTCCACGATCGAGCGCGCATGACTCACGCTCGCCACCGGACCGGCCGCATCGGCCGCAACGACATCGAACCAGTACCGTTCGCCGTCGAACGTCCGGAACGTCGCGGTGACGAAAACCGGGACATCCGATGGCGTCGGCGCCAGATGCGTGAAATGCGTCATGCGGCCGATCGAACACTCATCGCCCCGAATTCGGCCGCTCATCGCGTCGACGCAAGCTGCTTCCACGAGGCCCATCAATGCGGACATGGACAGCACGTCGGGATCGCATGCCTCTGCGTCGAGACGATACTCACCCGGCTTCGGTATCCCCATCGCTTTCGAGACCGTCGTACGTTTCGCTGGCATCGGGCGGGCTCCCCCGGTTCATTTGCGCTCTACTATCGCAAAGCCCGTGCCAAGCCGAAACCAAACCGCAAACCCTTGCCCGACGGGCGTGTGCAGTCAACACGGCAGAACACCGTATTCGATTTGAACGGAAAAAATCTTTACGATCGGAAGGGAAATTGACTGTGACAGGCGAGCAGGCTGAAAGCGTTCCGGGAAGCATCCGGCCACGACAATGCGGCCGTCATGAGGCAACACCTGTCAACCCCATAGACGGCAGTGCCTTCCGTGCATATCGTCACTTTCCGATAACGATTCGGCCATCGACGATACCCGTCGGCACCGGCTCACCTGACCGAACGCGCCGACTACCCACCCTTCCGTGCCGACCGAACTCGACAGCGACGCGATCCTCCCGGAGGAGAACAGGGTCGGCGAGCGGCATAGCTGATGCCGCTGGCGGAACGTCTGTCGGTTGCCATGCGGTTCGAGTGCCGGTCCGATCGCTCGCTACCGTGTCCGCACGGGTTCAATTCCGCTGACACGCGTTCGCACGCGCAAGACCGAGCGCCGACTGGATGCCGCTCCCGAATTGCGTGACGCCTACGCCGGCGAGAATCAGCACGACCGCCAGGTACTCGGCCGACGTCGTGGGTTCGCCGACCAGCGCCGCGCCGATGAACAGCGCCACCACCGGCGGGATGTACGTCACGCTCGACGCCGCGAGCGCCCCGAGATGATCGACGATGTGATAGTACGCAAGGTACGCGACCCCGGTGCCCAGCATGCCGAGACCGACCACCAGGCCGATCGCCGCCCGCGGATGCTGCAGCAGGACGGCGGTGCCGTCGAGTGGCGTGAATGCCGGCAGATACAGTGCGGCGAGGCCGACCTGATACGTCGTCAACGCGACGCCCGATATCTTCAGCGGCGTAATGAACTTTCTGGCGTAGATGAACGACAGGCCCATCGCGAACGACCCGCCGAGCATCCAGCCCACGCCGGCCATGTCGATCCCGCTCACGCCCGCGGACCACGGGCGCGCGATCAGCGTCACGCCGACGAAACCGAGCGCCACGCCGAGCGACTTCCACACGTCCATGCCGCTGCGCCCGTGCAGCATCGCCGAGCACACCACGGCAAAGATCGGGATCGTGCCGCTGAGCATGCCCGCGACGCCGGACGGCAGCCGTGCGGCGCCCTGCGCATAGGTGAAGTAGTCGAGAAACGTCGCGAGGAACGACATCACGAAAAAGTGGTGGACGTAGCGCAGATGCGCCCATTCGAGCGCCCGCGTCGCCAGCGCGTAGACCAGGATCGGCGCGAAGCCGCACAGCACGCGCAGCAGCGTCGTCTGCGCCGGCGTCACCACGTCGGCCGCCCATTTCATGAAGATGAAATTGGTGCCCCAGATGCCGCCCAGCAGGCAGAAAGCCAGTACCGCTGATTTTCTCATCATCGTTCCATCGACCTGATCGTCGCACCTTCGACACCGCGCCTGCGACCGGCGCTCAATCGTCCTTCAGCTCGAAGACGGCCTCGATCTCCAGCGGCGCGTTGAGCGGAAGCACCGATACGCCGATCGCGGAACGCGCATGACGTCCGCTTTCGCCGAGCACGTCCACGAGAAAATCCGACGCGCCGTTGACCACCGCCGGCTGCTCCACGAATCCGGGCACGCACGCGACAAAGGCCGACAGCCTGACGACGCGGGACAGGCGTTCGAGATCGCCGGTCGCCGCCTTCACCTGCGCGAGCATGTTGATCGCGCAGATCCTGGCCAGCGCCTGCCCTTGCGCGACATCGAGATCCCGGCCGAGCAGGCCTGTCGTTTCGAGCCGGTTGTCCACGAACGGCAACGCGCCCGCGAGAAACAGCAGGTTCCCCGTCCTCACGAACGGCACATAGTTGGCTGCCGGTTTCGGCGCGACAGGCAGCACGACGCCGAGCGCCTGCAGGCGCCCTTCGATATCTTTTTGCATATTCACCTCGCACGGACCTGGCGCCGGGACGCGCACGCGCGTCGTCCCGGTCCGGGTCAGCGTTACAGCGCGCGCACGATGCCGCCGTCGACCCGAATGTTCTGCCCGGTGATGTAGCCCGCGCCTTCCGACAGCAGGAACGTCACGGTCTGCGCGATCTCCTGCGTCTTGCCGAAACGGCCGACTGGAATGCGGGCGACGATCTCGGGCGTCTCCGGCCAGCTGTCGATGAAGCCGGGCAGGACCGAATTGATGCGAATGTTGTCCTTCGCATACCGATCGGCGTACAGGCGCGTGACGGAACTGAGCGCCGCGCGCAGCGCGGACGACACCGGCATCGCCTGTTCGGGCGCGTCGGCCGCGAAGCTCGAAATGTTGACCACCGCGCCGCCGCCCTGCTTCAGGAACACGGGCGTCACGCGGCGCAGCACGCGAACGACGTTGAGCACGATCAGGTCGAGCCCTTCGTGCCACTTGTCGTCCTCGATCGCGAGCAGGTCGCCCTTCGGCGGATGCCCGGTGTTGTTGACGACCGCATCGATACGGCCGTACTTCGCGAGCGTCTCGTTCACGAGACGCTCGATGTCGGCGTCTTCGGTGACGGACCCCGCCAGGCCGAACCCGCCGAGTTCGTTGGCCAGCTCGACCGCGCTGCCGGACGGCGACATCAGCGCGACGCGATAACCGTTGTTAGCGAGGTCGCGCGCAATCGCGGCGCCCATGCCCCTGCCCGCCGCCGTCACCAAAGCCACTTTCTCTACAGTCATGTCGTTCTCCAGGATAGGTCGGCTGTGCGCCGTGATCATCGTCTATAGCAGCACTCTAGGGCTCTATAATCGACTTGTCGAACGATGATTTCTCCATCCACCCTGTAGAATTTCTACTGCATGAAGGCTCTATCGCGTACCCGTCGGCTGCCACCGCTCAATGCGCTGCGCGCGTTCGAGGCCGCCGCGCGCCACCTCAATTTCCGGCTGGCCGCCGACGAACTCGACGTGACCCAGGGCGCGGTCGCGCAGCAGGTCAGGCATCTGGAGGACGTCGTGGAGGTTCAGCTGTTCCGGCGGCTGCCCAGGGGGCTGGCGCTGACGCGCGAAGGGCTCGAGTATTTTTCGTCGGTCCAGCGCGCGCTGCAGATCATCTCCGACGCAACCGACGCCCTCGGCCAGCGCCCCACGGTTCTGGCGGTCAGCACGACGCCGTCGTTCGCGTCGAAGTGGCTGATTCCGCGGCTGGCGGACTTCGGCCGGCTGCACCCCGACATCGAGGTTCGCGTCATCGCCGACGAACGGCTTGCGTCGTTCCGGGCCGATGGCGTCGACATCGCGATTCGGCTGAGCAAGCCGCCGTTTCCGGCCGGCCTCGCCGCGGAGCTGCTGGTTCCGCTCGACATCTTCGCCGTCGCCAGCCCGGCGCTGCTCGACCGCGGCGCGCCGATCCGCACGCCCGCAGACTTGTCGAAGCATGCGCTGTTGCACGACGCGCACGATCTGTGGCCCGAGTTCATCGAGAAACTCGGTGGCACAGGCCGGGCCGATCCGACGAAGGGGCCGCGGTTCAGCCAGTCGCTGCTCGCGATCGACGCGGCGATCGCCGGTCAAGGCATCGCACTGACCAGCGCGCCGCTCGTCGAGCGCGATATAGCGGTAGGCAGGCTGCGCCGCGTGTTCGATTTTTCGTTTCCGATGTCACTCGGGTTTTACGTCGTCTTTCCGCAGGCCAATGCGCATTCGGATGCGCTCGAGGCGATGCGCCGCTGGCTGTTTGCGCAGTACGGGAACGCGTGACACCGGCAACCCGAAGCCCCCTTCGATCCCGCTGCGGCTCCGGCCATTCGCATCGCGGCAGACGAACCGGGGCTCTCGTGAAATTCGGCGGAGCGCCGGCAAAGACCCGTTCAGTCTTTCAGTTCGCAGTGCCGGCCGTCTTCGGCTTCCTGCGCCCGCATGCCGGTTTTCCGTCTGGGTTCCGGCGTGCGGAAAGCCGGCAAACGCCAGCCGAACTGCAACGACGCGAGCCGCAGCAGCACGCAGGCAGTCGTCGCGATCCACGGCGTCCAGACCGACGACGCGTCGATCGACATGAGCCCGATCTGCAGCGCCGCACCGAGTAGCGCCGCCGATGCGTAGATCTCGCGCTCCAGGATCGCTGGCACGCGAGAGAGCAGCATGTCGCGCAACACGCCTCCGCCGACCGCGCTGACCATCCCGAGCACGATTGCCGTCTCCGCGCTTTGGGTCCAGACCCAGGCCTTCTGCGCACCCGCGACCGCGAACAGGCCCAGCCCGATCGCATCGAAGAACAGCACCGGATGGCGCAGCCGGCGCACCGTCGGATACGCGACGAGCACGAGCAGCGCGGCAAGCGCCGTCACTGCCAGATAGACCCAGTCGGACAGCCCCGCAGGCGGCGTCGCACCGATGCACACGTCGCGCATGATCCCGCCGCCGCACGCGACGATGAAGGTCACGACGAGGATGCCGAGCAGATCGAGCCGCCGCTGCCGCGCCGCCACGGCGCCCGAGATCGCGAACGCAAACGTGCCGATCAGATCGAGCGTGCGGTATGCGGTATGGGCATTCACGTGCGCGCCGACTTCGGCGCCCCATCCGATGCTCACGCTGCCTCGCTCGTCGATTCGACGGCGGCTGCGCCGAGCCCGAGCCACGCCCCTGCCGCACACAGCATCGCTTCGAGACCGGCACGCAGCGTCGGATCGATCACCGGTGCGAAGAGCGGCGAATGATTGCTCGGAATTTCGTTGATCTTCTTCGCTGCACGGGCTTTCTCGTACACTTCGCGATCGGTGCCGCCGATGAACCAGAATGCGTACGGCACGCCCCATTCGCGGCCGAACACGCTGAAATCCTCGCTGGCCGCCGCCGGTTCCGTCTCGTACGCACGGTCGCCGAAATGCGCGTCGAAGGCCGTGCGCAGCCGCGCGGTGGTCGCGTCGTCGTTGACGGTCAGCGGGTAGCTCGACAGCGTGGTGAATTCCGGCTCTCGTGGTGCGTTGGACGCCATGCATTCGGCGCAGCAGATGCGCCGGATCGCGCCCAGCATGTATTCGCGCACGTCCTCGTCGTAGGTGCGCATGTTGAGCTTGAGCGTGGCGTCGTCGGGAATGATGTTTTCCTTGGTGCCGGCCTGCAGGCTGCCGATGGTCAGCACCGCGCTGTCACGCGGCGAGATCTCGCGTGACACGATGGTCTGCAGACGCAGCGTCGTCGATGCGGCCATGATGACGGGATCGATCGAAGTCTGCGGCTGCGAGCCGTGCGAGCCGCGCCCGAACAACCTGACTTTCAGGCTGTCGCCCGCCGACAGGATCGTGCCGCTTCGATAACCGACCGTTCCGGCCGCGCCCACCATCACGTGCTGACCGAGAATCACGTCGGGCTTCGGAAAGCGTGCCAGCATCCCGTCGTCGACCATGCTCCGTGCGCCGCGCCCCACCTCCTCGCCCGGCTGGAACACGGCCATCAGCGTGCCGCCCCACTCGCCGCGATGTTCGGCCATCAGGCGCGCGACGCCCAGCAACCAGGTCACGTGCATGTCGTGCCCGCAGCTGTGCGCAACGCCGACCTGCACGCCGTCCTCGTCGTTCGCCACCACCTTGCTCGCGTACGGCAGGCCCGTGGCTTCGGCCATCGGCAATGCATCCATGTCGGCGCGCAGCATCACCGTCGGGCCGGCACCGTTGCGCAGGATCGCCACCACGCCGGTCACGCCCACTTCCCGCGCGACGTCGTAGCCGAGCGATTCCACGTAATCGGCAACGATCTTCGCCGTGCGGAATTCCTGCATCGACAGTTCCGGATGTTCGTGGAGATCCTTGTAGATCGCTTCGAGTTCGGGCAGCAGTGCGCCGATGGCGGGCGCGAGCGTATCGATCAGATGCGTCATGAACGACTCCAGGGAGGTTGAGGGATGTGAATGGCGCTGCCGCTTTCGATCCGTTCAGGCCGCGTCGTCAATCAGGCTGTCGGACAGCTTTTCGAGCAAACGGTCCAGCGTCTTGCGTTCGCTCGCGGTCAATCCGGCGACGAGCGTGTCTTCGAGCGCCTCGCCGACTTGCGCTGACGACTGCGCCACCTCGACACCTTCGGGCGTGCCGTGCAACGTGACGCTGCGCCGGTCCTGTTCATGCGTGTCGCGGGCAATCAGCCCGCGCGCTTCCAGCTCGGCGAGCGTCTTGGACAGCAGCGTCTTTTCGATCAGCGCGCGCTGCGACACGATTTTCGGCGTGATGCCCGCTTCCAAACAGATGAGCCGCAGCACGCGCAACGCACGCACGTCGAGGCTCCAGCGCTCCCGGTAGATCGCATTCGCGCGCGCGCTGAGCAGCGCGCTCGCGAGATCCAGCCTGAAGGTAAGGAATCCAGGGGTCGAACCGGTAGACACGTGCGCGCTCCTTTTGCATGAGCCGGCAGGCGACGACACAGCACGCACCCGGCAATGCGTCGAAGTATAGATTCTTAGTTGAAATTTTCAACTATTTCCCTGCGATGACATCGGGCGATGGCGCGCGAAAACCGGGCCATATCCGCGCCGTCATGCGGATCTTTTTCCGCCGTTCCACAGCCAATTGTAGGCACACAACTAAGCCTGCACTCGAACTCTATGTGGGGCCTCGCTCCCCGGCTCCAGGCGCATGAGCGTCACTCTCTGAAAGCCTGCACTCGTGACTCGAAGCGTCTGTAGCGTCCTTCCCCCGATATACAAGACTTTGCACTTGCCATATGGATCAAGGCCGCGAGAGGGCGTTTAAATAAGGTCCATATGGAAAATGCCTATATTTAAAAGGCCGGCGCGCGGTCAAAGCGCTATAAGCGCTATCGTTTTCAGGCAGGGCTTTATATTCATTTCTGTCGCGGATGATCACCCCCCCCCCAGCGCTGCCGAACGGGTTAAGTTGCAGGTCCCGCTCGTCCAATGTAAGTGCTGCGCAAATCCTGTCTTGACTGGGAATCTACTGTCTGCCCCCTCGATCCCAAGCCATGCGGAGCAGCGTCGCGTCCGCAGAGCGGCGGTCGAACAGTTCGGCATCGAAGTCTTAGGCATGCCCGCGCTCCGGCAATAATGTGTGGACAACCTCTCGGCTCGCTTTCGCTGTTCTCGACTTTCTTCACAACGATGTCGTCTTCCCAAGCATCACCGAAGTCGTACTTGTAGACAAACGTCATGCCGGGGGAGGCTAGTCTTCTCTAGCAAATGAAAATTAAATTGCCGAATTTCGATCCTCACGAACAGAAGGTGCTGGCGCAACGCTTACTCACGTCCAGCAACTTCTCTGTAAACAGTTCTTATTGGCATACCGAGTTGACGTGCAATCACAGGCGCTCTCATTCCGAGAGACCTCAATCGCAATACTTCCCGCCTATCTTCGACGCCCCACCGAGTAACACGGACGAATTTCCATCTTCCCGCCCACTTAAGGATGAAGCGCATCCCGCAACTGCATGCCGCAGCGAGTTTCCCGAGTGTTCTAGCAGTGTGCTCTACCATGTGCCCAGGTCCATGCGCAGCCACCTTACTAGGACAAAACAACAATGATCGTGGCACTATAAATGTATTTTCAATATCACCAAACGACTTTTCCTCAAAAAGGCCAGAAAAATCAGAACCATCGATTCTTAAATCACCATTACTTATCATCCTAAAAATAGTCGCCACCACCACATATTGAAGCGCACTTTGCACGTGCATTCGATTGCGCGATCTCAAATTGTCACCCCTCCATTTCGGAATAACCATGCTCACGAAGTCACCCCCGAAGCAATCCAATATTAACCGCTCCATCCGCTCATTGTTCACGTCGCAACAATTTCGAACGAGAAATGATCGTCTGCATATTACGTTTTTAAATAAAGTACGTAGATTTTCGAAATTCATCGAGAATCGACCATTCAACAGATCAACGGAAACACGGGCAAATTCGCAACAGCCTTTCCTCTGCCCCCGAGCTAGCCGCAGCGCAATCGGTCTAGCACCCAATTTAATCGCAGTTTCGGGCGAAAAATATCCATAATTGCACGCCTCCATTTTATCCAAATACCAAAGTAACTCGCCATGCCATGGACAAATGAAAACGCCAGGTAGTTGATGAGCGCGGCGCCAGTGAATAGAAACTCCTGACTCCCGATCCTCCCGCATACATTTTTGACACAACCGATGTCCATACCATCCGTTTCTGACGGCGGGGCCGCGTTGATAAGAACCAATATCCTGTACCGATAGTTCAGTCATTTGCTCGAAGATTTTGGCGCTTCTTTTCGGCGAAAGAAGAGCGGAAAAATAGGGCCAGCATGTCATTTGCTCCGCAATTTCCTTTTCCGACAATCCCCAACACCGCTGGGTCTGATCCGCAATATAAAGAAGCCCCCTCGGCATCGAAGTAGCGACTGTGACACGCCCGAACACGTTCCTTATGACCTTCTTGGCACTTAGCGAACGAGTACGCTCAATATAGCGAGCGACTATTCCAAAAAGAGGCTCGTCGGAAAGCTGCTCATCAAGATAAACTGCCATACGCCCTCCATTTTACATTTAATTTCCACTCCAAATTTTTCCCTCATTCCCCGTGCGCCACCAATGTGATATATCTTTTATTTCTGGATACCCCCTGAACAGGGAATCACTCATTTCTCAAAATATTTGGGTGTGACTTCCCGTGGGAGGTACATCTGCAGAGAGCCAAGTGCTTCCCACAGCCTGTAGTTTTCAGAAAAAGCAAGATCGACATTCCCACAGCAATTCCAGAAAAGTTCCACCCAATGTGCCAAGGCTTTGGCACGTACCGTACGTCTTTCCCAAGGGCTTACATTAATCCCCTGCTCGATTGCTCGAAAAACACTCGCCTTGCCCACACCCAATGTATGCGCAATTTCACCTTTGGCATGTTGCCTGTCATGTAAAATGGCCATAGCAAGAAAGATATCCGGGCCCTCTTGTGTTGGAATCAACTCGCAAAGGCCAGTCGCGCAATTGATTTCCACCCGAAATGACAACCCACACGTACAGAAATATTGAGATTCAGACCCACGGCCCCTCATTATCAGACGATGAGATCTGTCGCCCAAGTAACGAGCTGACGAGCAAAGGGGTGTTTCACATGAGGACGCTCGATTTAAGCGTTCATTTATGAAAAAATTCGTCAACACCGCCCTCAACGCGTGACCGGGTGTCGTCTGTTCTGCGAAGAAGGCACGATGCAGCCAGTCAGAGCTATGCACAGGCAAGCCAACTGCTTGAAAATACTCGCGCCCCAGAAGTGCCACGATGTCCCGAAACAATCGTTCGATGTCGACGCTCATGCCTGATCGATAACCGATTGCTTGCGCGTATGCCATCCGTAGATGGCGGTCAAACATTCGCGCAAAGCGGATTCGACCAATGAGCAAGTTGCGACAAAATATTGCCAAGCGGCATTGCGCATTTCTTTGATGCCTGAAGCTCGTGCAATCGATCAACGTTCCCCGGCCAGGTTTCATTGCTGTCTCAAGTATCCTCTGCGTCGTGCCGGATCCCCCGCTAAACAGGGCGCGCCGATGCCTCCAGCACGCTACAACGCCAGGCAACTGGTGCGCTCTGCGCCAATATCGAGGACGCCCTTTTGCTAGGTCTTCTGCCCAGCAACTTTCGCAATACCGCAGCCCGAGAGCACCGAGCGATACGCTTCCCGCGTCACCTGGTCTATCATTCAGCAACATTGTTGAGTATGCCTTCTCCTTCGAATCGCATACCGCCGCGTAGAATGGAAACAACGTCAATCGATCTTTGATTTGAGTGCTGCTAAGGCCCCACGGTCTGACCACTTCTTTCGCAAGCCGCTCGAGATCGCGAGCAATAGCGACTGTTAGCCTGCATTGCTCACCGAAAAGTTGAAGCAAAACTTTACGGCTATTTTCGACTCTGGCTTGCTGTAGATAGCGTGCGATCACGCTGAACAACGCTTCATCTGACAGAGGCTGATCCATGTATACTGCCATGCCGTTTCCTTAAAGCAGTGATTCGGCCAATCCAACTTCAGGTTGCTTTCCTAGACGCCGCTGTTCCCGAGCTCCGCCTCTCATTGCCATCGCCCGCGGGCTGGTTCTCCTTCTCTTGTTCTAGGACGCAACAAATAACCTGTTTTAACGTATAATCTGGATTGCTTGTAAGAACATTACGCGCAGCGGATTCTGCTCCGATTAACGTTCTTCCCATCTCCAGCAACACTGCGACGGCGCTGCTGAAGACCGATGTGATTTCGTTCTGTCTCAGATCTGTTCGTAATCGGCGGTCCTCTGCTTGGCGCTGGATCCTATCGCGGACTGCCTCGACCTCGGAGGTCGCGAGATCTTCACAATCAGCCATAACGGCATAGTTTCTGGAACGAAGTGCCGAGATCAGCCCTTGTACCGGACCGAATCCTTCCTTCACGGCCCGGCGAATCAGCGCCGCTGTTACTTTCATTAGGTTTGCCTGCAGCCCCATGTACTGCGTCAGCTTCCACGCGAGCTTGGCGAATGCTGGTGCCGCTGCACTGACTTCGTGCAACACCTCAATGATTTCAAACGGGTTGTCTGGTGGCTCGGGAAGAAAATCAATACTTATGATGGCTGTTGCTATCGCAATCCAGTCCTTGTGCGTCTTGGACTTTAAGGGATCAATTGAAATGTACCCATTGCTCCCACAGCGACGGGCATTCCTCAACGTCTTCGTGACGTAGCGCCGAGCATCGGGTGTGCCTAGCAGGACAAAAGTGCACTTGTTACTGTTCAGCAAATTGGTCAAGAAGCCCATCAACTGTGCTTTGTCCGCCGACTTGAAGGCGAACTGAATCTCATCGATGACGAGTACGCCTACTTTATGCAAGTCCAAAGCATACTCAACCATTTCGATGTAATCTGCGGTGTTCGCCTTGCTCTTCATGTCCTCGACATAGTGCGCATCTAGTTTCTTTTCAAACCAGTGCAGGATGCCTTTCATGAGGGTCGCCACGGACCCGTTTGGTGGACAGGAGACCATGATCCAGACAACTTGATCGAATCGCGCGCGGATTGATCGAAAGCGGTTATGCTGGATCACCATCGGCAACGTGCTTAGCACCATTTTGATCAAAGTCGTTTTTCCGGCACCGGAGATGCCCAGGACCGTAATGCTCTCGGCGTGAGAGTCACCCGGTGCTGAAATTGGAACCGGCGTACCATTCTGCGTCGACGCGTAATTCTGTTGTGCGAGTTTCTTCAACGAGCGGGTCGGCACAAGACCGCGATAGCGATGACGTAACGCTATGTAAAGCCAGTCCAGCATCTTGACGTGCGCGACAGTTGATATGCGCACATCTGAAATGCGCCCGATACCAAGCAATTTCAGCTCAATGGGCCACTTGCGGTATTGTGGCGCATGTGGCACGGCCAGAGCCGCTTCCAGCGATTTGAAGATCTCTTTTCGCTTACCAAGCGGAGGGAGGGCGAGGATGGCCGGATTGTTTGCATCTTCCGGCAACTCGAGTTCCGAGGAGTGATAGATTGCCTTAACCACAGGACACTCGTTACGAAACTGGTAGAAATCGTCTAGATCGACAGGAACTTTCTTATAATCATCGTCGCCGCTTGAAGGCATGCTCCCCTCCTGATACTCGGTTTTTTAAATCAAGGTTTGACTGGACTAAATGCGAACCTGCCGCTACCCCCGACCCAGCAGATCCAACGTGTTTTGCTGGACCTGCTCGGAGATCTGCGATTCAGAGAGGCTGGACGCATTCCCGGACGGCTCCGGTCTTTTCGCTTTGGACCACGCAACGAAATCCGCGCGCTTCTTTCCGATGCCGTTCTGCGCCCTCCTGATCTCACCACCGATACTCTGCTCTCGTTCTCGCGTCGCACGCGTCTGGGACGTTTCCGGGTGTTTGAGGCCTACACGGTCCAACTCCTGCTTCTGTTCCCGTTTTGCACAGTGACTTTCCTCCGCGTCGTTGATCATTTCCATCACACGCTCGGGCTGGAGCGCGTCCTTTTGCGCCCTCGCGTTTGCGCTGTTCCGTGCCTTTCGGACATTCCATTCCATCAGGCTGACATTGCCCGGCAACTGTCGGTTTGTCCCCGACTGGTAACCGTATTCGAAACCGTCACTTCCATTGAGGAGGATCTGTGACATATCGTCCGGATTGAACTGGATGGGCACCTTCTTTTTGCCATTTTTTCCCCAACAATGGACAAGTGTGCTTTCGATGAACGGGGAGGTGTAGTACGCGTCGCCCCATTTCAGGCCCTTGTCTGTGGGCGTGGCCATCGCATGCGGCCAGGTAGCCCTGCGCACCTCATCGAGCGAATAATGCTTGAGCGAACCTGTCAGGTTCTGCATTCCCCAGTGCCAGCGGTTGATCGGTGTATCCGCCTCACCCTGAAAGATCATGGCGTTCTCAGCGCCCTCGCGCCCAATCGGCATCTGTGAATCAACCAGAATCGCCCGTATCAGCTTCTTGGTGAACTCCGTGATCGTCTCTGACGCATCGTGTGCATAGCGGGGTGCTCCCCGTGTCGTCGCATCCTTTTCCACAACCCCGAATGTCGCTGGCTGAAACCGTGCGGGAATGGTGCCGAACCTGCGCTCGATTAGTGCGCGCATCAAAGGATTGCGCACCGATACATTGCTGATTGGCATATGCAATTGCCGATTCACCGCTTTCCACGCGAGCGCCTTCAGATAGTCGCTTCCATGATCCGCCATGAAGCCTAGTAGCGGCAGGTCACGACACGGCCAAGCGCGCGGATCGATCCTCAACCCGTACCGGGCGCAAAACTCGTCTTTTGGCGTGACAATATTTTCGAGGACGAGCGCTACGCCCTCAAACGAGGGGGGATCGAAGGTAACGTGGATGCCAACGATCATCCGGCTCCAGACGTCCATCGCCAGATAGACCGTCGGGCGGCCCACGACGACGGTCCGGTCGTAGACCGACACCAGATAGACGTCCGCAATGGTTGCATCGATCATGAACTGCGTCCCAGGCCCCAGGCAGTGCTGCAACGCATGACCATGTTTCGGACGGCCAGATAGCGCATATTTCCGTTCGCCCATTGCCCTGCGCTTCCGGACTTCAACGGGAACTTTGCTGTGCCAGTAGTGCTGAAGCTGCCTGTACGAGATCCGATTGCAGGGCGAAAATTCAAGTTCGATCAACTGCCCTGTGACATCCCGTACTTCGCGCACGCAACGCGTGACATAGTTGCAGTGGTCAACCATGTCCTGCAAGGTCCTGTGCCGTCGCTTGCCTTCCCGCTTCGCCGATGCATGCGGATAACGCCTGCGCGTTTCCCGGCTTTGCTTTGTGCGCCGTCTCTTGCGTTGCCCCGGAAATTTTGCGTCAGCGTTGGTGCGTCGGATCACCTTCATCAGTTCGTCCGACACGTCTACTTCCCAAGGTCCTTCGCGGCTCGTCAGATAGATATCGATATATTGTGCAAAAAGCTGGTTCAGAAGCGTGGACGGCAGCAAGTATTGCCCACCATTCGAGGGTTTCCGTCCGGGGCGCTCCTTGTAGTGCCTTGGTTTACAGGTAGCCCCTGCCTCGCTATCGTCGCAAGCTGGCATCGGTTGAACCGTTCGCCCGCAGCGCCACAGTTCGCTGGCCACCGCCAGTTCATCCATGCCGCGTTGCAGATAGTCAATAAGCAGCCGCTCCACCGTCCACCGGCTTGTGCCCTGCTCGCACGCGAATTCGTCAATCGTGCGGCGCCTGTTTGCGCCAGGGAAGAGTATCTTGCGGAACCGTACTGGGTCCTCGACCAGGCCCTGGAGCCGCGTCCAGTTTAGGTCCGACTGTGCGCTCTGCCCGGGCGTGTTGCCAGCGGCTTTTCTGATCACATCGTAAGGATCGGTTTCCACCATCACGAAGCGCCCATCGTCGCCGTCGTACCCGGTGTCGAGACGCGTCCGGAACGCAGCAATCGGTATGTGTTCGAGGATCCGTTGCTTACCGAATATTGAGGCCAGCACGACTACTGGCTCGCGTGCGCCCGCCAGCACGACCCTGTAGAGGCGGCCTGTGGATTCGTTCCGGACCAACGAACGAACCGCTGGCAAGGGTACCGGCAGGACCTTCGCTGCCATTTCTTTGCTCCGGTTGTGACACCAGTTCGGGAAAGGAAAACCTGAATCGGCTCCACCAGCTGGTGAGCCTCAGCGTGTCAGCGCCCCCGTCGCACCCGGGTCAGCCCGACGACTGCCCCAAAAAAGGATCGCCTGGGTCTCGGCCTAGATTCGTCCGTCGCCGTCGACGCTGGGTACCTGACTTGTATCGCCCGTTGCGCAAGCAGATGTGGAATGTCGAGCGAGCAAGCGATCTGCCGCGTCGCGATCAGCTGATGTGCTGCGCGCACGCACAGCGCAGGATCAAATCCAAGCTTGCGCGCCACATGCTGGCAGGCATCGCCGATCATGAGGGTTCGGTGCGCACACAAAGTCCGGAGCAGCGCCTCGTGTGCAAGCTGCTCATCTTCTTCCAAGCCGTATGCGGCGACTTGTTCGCTGTGGCCGAAGAGCACCCACAGGTTACGCGCACGCGGAGTGTTCAGGCCGTCGGACCGAACCTCCCGTGCGTCGATTCCCCTTCGTTGCCAGTAGGCCTTTGCGATCCTGTACTCCCGCGATGGCTCATCGGCCGTGCTCCGGGACGACACCGTGTGCAGGGCTGTCCATACGAAACGGTCAGAAAGATGCCGACAAACAAGCAGGTCGCTGAATAGAATCCGGGGACTGCCATCCTTATACGTCGGATGCTTGATCCCGATCGACGAGGCGATCTGTGCCGTCTCGTCGACGTCCAGCAGAGGAAAATACTCCTTGAACTCGCAGGAATCAGGGTCCCAGTGTTCCTCTAGAAACGTGACGAGCGCCTGGTCCGAGGGCAGCTGGATCTGACGCCCACCACACCGGCTGCTCGAAAAGCGGTACATCCGACCCACACCACGCAGTTCCCGGAAGGTCCTCCCGGAAATATACGAAGCCCCTTCTCCCGTGCCGCGCCCTTCCTTAGCGAAACGCGCTTTCGTCTGTTCCGACAACGTCAGATCGGTTTCAGCCATCACGTCCCCACGCAGATATCGGTGACAAGAAACTGGCGGCCACGCTTCGATGGCGCGAAACGCACCGGTTCACGGCTCACAAGCACATCCCCGGAGTAGAAGGCCCAATTCCAGTCCCCTAGAAGCGTTCGAAGCTCTGCATTTCCTGCTGCAACCATTTTCCTGATCTCACGCTGATGCGCGATACTGAGTAGATTGCCGTCGTCATCCTCACATATTTGCCACCGCACCCGACCATCAAGCGTATGGCTGATTATCGGCACGTAGCCGCCATGGGTGTCACTACACGAAGCCGTTTGACTTTCCGCCTTAATTCCAAATTGATATCGATCAACAGCGGGATCCCATTCCGTCAGGAGCACATATATACCAATTCTTCCTGGCCGCTTTTCAAGATCCAAATAAGTCAGTGCCATCACGCTTCTAGCTAGCCGTCTACTTTACAATATTTAGAGCATTAATTTCTCGGCTTCTCCTGGCGGAAAGCGGGCTTTCAATAGCGTCCATGCAGATATTCATATGCGTGTACGAACGGACAACAATGCAGTCGCCTTCATATAATTAATACGTATTCCTACGGTATTGGACGATAGGAAAGCCTCACCGAGCGCCGTCTATTGCAATGGAATACCTCCCAGGCCGAGCACTATGAGTAGGTGCGAGTCAACACACGCTTACGGTGTGTCGTGAGGTCGGGACAGACACCGTACAACCGCCCATCGCGACGCTCCGTCCCATGTTAGGAAACCAACACTGGGCAGTAAAGAAAGAAAATGAGACGCTAGGGATCCACCGTATATTAACTAAAAAACAATTGCGCGTTTTCGCAACTTATCAAAACAATCTTCCACATCAGAGTAGATATGAGAGAAAAATTCCAACAAGTCGCCATACAGGGGGAGGCAATCCTAAAATCGAACGACGCACTATCCCAAAAGTATTTTTAATAAATAGGCAGATCGTTTAACATTGCAAAATGAGTCGAGGCCGCCACGCAAAGCCAGTCCGGCTGACAAAAAAGGACAGGCAGGAATTAGAGTTACTCGTTGGGCGCCGCACGGCGCCATCGCGCGAGGTCACGCGCGCACGTATTGCGCTAATGGCCGATGAGGGCCAGGCGAATACGGCTATTGCTCAGGAGTTGGGGGTTTCCGTACAGACCGTCTGTGCGTGGCGCCAGCGCGTCGCACGGCAAGGGGCGTCGGGCGTCTGGGATATGGAGCGCGGCGGCCGACCGCCGCGCATCACGCCCAAAGCGAGACTGAAGTTGATCGAGTTGGCGCGTAAACCGCAGAAAGCGGGAGGGGAGCGCCCACCAACGCTCGACGACATTGCCGCGGATGCCGTGGCACAGGGCATTGTCGGGAAAATCAGCCGCAGCCACGTCCATCGCATCCTGCGGGCGGAAGGTTTACGCCCGCGCCGGGTCCAGAAGTGGCTATCGAGCCCGGACGCCACCTTTCGTGAGACGGTCAACGTGATCTGCGATATGTACCGAAAGGCACCCCGAAACGCAGTGGTGGTGAGCGTATCCGAAAAATCCGGCATTCAGGCTATTGAACACCGGCATAGACGCGGCGCTCTGCTGGCGCGAAGTTCGCAGCGTAGTAAGCGGGAATATGTCCGTCACGGCACCCAGACTCTCTTTGCCGCGCTAAATGTTCATACCGGACAGGTTATTGCGAGTTGCCTTGAGCAGCGCACCCAGGACGATCTCATGGCCCTCTTGGAAAACGTGGCCGCTGCCTACCCTGGCAGACAAGTGCACGTAATCTGGGACAATCTGAACACGCAGCATGCACGGGCCCTCTGGCAGGCGTTCAACGCACGACATGGTGGGCGATTCCACTTCTATCGCCCTCCTTTGCATTCAAGCTGGCTAAACCAGGTCGAATTGTGGTTTGCACTCTATACTCGCCGCGTGCTAAACAACGCAAGCCATACTAGCGTCGCACATCTGCGTGAGTGCACCGAGCAGTTTATTCGTGAGCAGAACCGGTTGGCGCGCCCCTTTAAGTGGGCGTTCCGCGGCTTCCGTAGCGGGCCGGCACATCACGAGGCCGACATTCCCGGCTTATCCCTCCGGGACTGCGCTGTTGAACTCAACCGCCAGCTGTGCAGACTGCTAGCCCATAAGTACGTAGCCACCGGGACATATGGCCGGCATATTCTGATCAAACGCTGGGGATACCCAGTTTGCCTCCCGGCCGTGGCCAGACTGACGCCGGCAGGTCACGATCATTATGTGGCCGCCTTTCGCAACCATAGCGGGCGGTGGGAACCGCTGCCAGGTTCGGGGCCCCTTGACGCGATGGCGGAACGGGTTGCCACGCTCCTTCAACCGTACCTCGAACCGGACACAATCTAAATTTTCCAAGAGGTGCTATAGCCGCTGCGCGCCTCCGCCCGCCGACACCACGACCCTTTCGAGCCGACGATGCTGCGCTCCCCGTGATAAGGGGCGACTCTACTTGCGTTCCCCCATCTCAGTGAGCGCGCGCGAGACAACCGCTGGCCGCAACTCATCGAAGCGCTCGGTTCCGAGAATCCGGCGCAAATCACGTTCATCGAAATCTGCACGCTCCGTCGGCGCTCCGTGCCCAGCGCGCCTGCACATCCGTCAGTTGCATAGCACGGGCGGTTCGCTGTCGTGGCGCCGCTGCCTGCCAATTCCCTCCTTCCGGCTTCGTTTTGGGGCCTTCATTTGCTGAGCTGGCTGAAAACACCATTCCAGCACTGAAAGCGACTGCGCGACGCTGCCAGCAGTGAGTGTGCTCTCGCGCCAGTTGCGATAAATACTCTTATCGCAAGTGCCCTCTCCGCGGCCTAAACTGATGGCATGCACACCACCTCTGCCTCCTCTGCCAGGCGGAGGACCCGCGCCGAACCGACCGAGTCCGCTGCCCTGCCCGACCTCGCGTCACTGGCCGCGCTACGCGCCTGGCACGCCGGGCTGACGGCCCGCGCGGCGGTCACCCGCTACCTCTCGCATCGCAAGGCAAATGGCCAGTCGTCGCGCGGGATCTTGGGCCGCATCCGCCGCCAACTGGTCGCGTGCGCGAGTGCCCGCCAGCGCGACGACCTGATCCCGCTCTTCACGCACCCGGCGGCGGACCGGACCCGCCATGCGGCGCGGGTCGTCGCGGCGCTCGATGCGCTGCGCGCCACGCCCCTCCCCGTGCCGCAACCGGCCGATCCCGTGCATCGGTGGCTACCCCCGCGCATTGCGCGCGCACTCGCCGCCGCCCGCGTCGACTCGCTCGCCGACCTGCTGGTGCAACGGGCCCACCGCAAAGGCTGGTGGCGGACGATACCGGGGCTGGGGCGCCGGGGTGCGCAACGGATCGAGGCGTTCCTCGCGGCGCATCCCGAGTTGACCCGGCGCGCTGCACTGGTGGCCCGCCAGGGCGCCGATGCGCAAGCGGTCTCACTGTGGTCCCCTGAAGCGCTGCCCGCGGCCCTCGATGGCTCGCAGGGGCGCTTCCGGGCCCCGCGTGATACGTGCGGCCTCGCCGCGACCAACGACTATCAAGCCATCGAAGCGTGGCTGGCGCTGCACGAGGCGCCGCACACCGCCCGCGCGTACCGGCGCGAGGCCGAGCGGTTGCTGCTGTGGGCGATCGTGGCGCGTCGCCAGCCGCTGTCGTCGCTGACCACCGACGACGCGATCGCCTATCGCGCGTTCTTGCGCCATCCCACGCCGGTCGCACGCTGGACCGGACCGCCGTGCCCGCGCGCCGCGCCCGCCTGGCGCCCGTTCACCGGACGTCTGACGGCGCGGTCGATCGCCTACGCGCTGGCGGTCCTGCGCGCCCTCTTCGGGTGGCTCGTCGACCAGCACTATGTGGTCCTCAACCCCTTTGCGGGGGTGACGGTGCGTGGCGGCGGAGTGCGCGCGCCGTTCGATGCCGGACGGGCGCTGACCGGTCGCGAGTGGCGGGCCGTGCGCGCCTTCGCCGACCAGCTCGAGCGCACGGGCTGGACCGTGCCGGCCGCCCAGCGGCTGCGTTTCGTGCTGGATTTCGGCTATGCGACCGGGCTGCGTGCGCAGGAACTGGTGGCCGCGACGCTCGGCGACATCGCGGCCGACGCGCGGAGCACGTTATGGCTCGAGGTGACCGGCAAGGGGGCAAAACCGGGGCGCGTCGCCCTGCCGCCCCTCGCGCGCGACGCGCTGCGTCGGTATCTGAAGGCGCGGGCTCTGCCGGTCAGGCGTGCCCGCTGGCAGCCGGCCACGCCACTGCTAGCGACCCTGGATACCGAGCGGCGCGCAGCACGGCCTGGTGTCCCGGGCCACCCCGGCGGTGCCGGCATCAGCGCGGCACGGCTGCGGCAGGTGCTGGGGAATTTTTTCCGAGAGGCGGCGGAGCGCGTGGCCGCACGCCATCCGGTGCTCGCCGCGAAGCTGCGGTGCGCCAGCCCCCACTGGCTGCGTCATACGCACGCTACCCACGCGCTGGATGCCGGCGTGGAACTGGTGGTTGTGCGCGATAACCTGCGCCACGCCTCGGTGGCAACCACCTCGACCTATCTGCACGGCGAAGAGGCCAAGCGCGCGCGTCAGGTCAGCGCCGCCTTCCAACGTCTCGCACGCTGATCACCTCATCGGAACTTGCCCCTCGCAGCCAAAAAATCTCGCGGCACGTTCGAAACAGGACGCGTCATGGTTGGAAGAGTTGCTAGACTGCGTTACCTTGCGGTTGCCTCGACTGGGTCGCGCTCAACTGATACAGGCGTAGGCGTTTGCTCGCGCGTCATACAGCGCATGGTGCTCGCCGCCGTGCCGCGCAAAGTATGCAGCTCGCCGCCGAGCATCGATCAGGCCGCGGATATTCTCGAGCGTCCAGCCGTCAGGCAATGGGCCACCAAACAGGAGTCGCAGCAGGTCTAAGTCCGTCTGGAGGTCGTAGCAAAGCACTGGCTTGGACGTAGCCGGGATACCCAGGATCCAAGCCCGCAACGCCTGACGCAACTGTTCAAAGGGCATCGCGCGTCCGTCAAATCGGCCCAGTTGCGGCAGTACCACGGCCCGAACGAAGTCGCTACAGCGCGCCGCATCATAGTCGGCGCACTCCCTGTAGAACTCGGATCCGTTCTCCCCGACGATGGCGAGACTAATGAGTTGGGGCGCCTCAAAACCGGTGAACTCGGTGTCGATGAAGAAGCGATTTCCCCAACTGCTACGGCCTTTGGAGGGTACGGACCAGATCGGTCCATCCTGAAAGCGGGCATCCGTCATAGCCGCCCGCCCCGGATGCACTCAGCACATAACACTTGGAATTCCTCCCACCTCACTATCAGAGCCCGAACGCGCGCGTAGCCTGTCCGTCTGACAGCGCGACCTCTCTCGGTCACTGCATCGGGCCTGAGTGCGACCGACGCGCTTGCCAGATCCGCCTTCCGCGGGCGTAGCGCGTCGCAAACCCATGCGCCACGGAAAACTTCCGCCCTGCCACCGTCGTGAACTGCGTCACCGTCAACAGCGTGCGATCGTCTGCGCTAATTTCGGTCGCCCCGACCCGGATCTCGCTCAGCGGATCCAGATACCAGTCCTCAACCGGGCGTCCTCGGCGGGTACTCACCACCGCTGCCCCACGCAACACGTTGCCGCCGTCGAGAAACTGATCCAACGACGCCGCTCCAGACGTGAGATCCATCCAGATCACGCACGGGACCCCGCGCGATCGCTTTTCCGACACTCGCAGGACCAGCAAGTCGCCAGGCGTCCACTGCTCCATCACGGCCCATACGCCTGCACCCTCGCCTGCCACCGCCGACTGAAGCGGCAGACGATTTTCGTCCTGAATCAGAAACATATTCCCTAAAGCTCGAGAGCCTGGCAGCACCCGCACAAATGGGTCGTAAATGCCGTGGCCAATCGAGCATCATACCGCGACCATCATGAGATGCAAAGGGTATCGGGCAAACTGGACGATGCAGGACATCTGGCCGCAATTGGCGCGACGGTTCGCGCTCGTCGGCTGGAATTCGGTGTCTCCCAGGAGGCGCTTGCCCACGCAACCGGAATCGACCGAAGTCATATGGGTCGTATCGAACGAGGGGAGCGCAATCTGACGATCCTCAACCTCATCAGGATCGCAGGCGCCTTGGATATTTCGCCGTCGAAGCTTCTAAAGACCGCAGGTCTCTAAAGCATGGTCTAACCAGGCAAGTCGCAGCCGATCCGTGCAGCGACAGCCACGCGTGCACCGCTTGGTAATCGTCGTCCTTGTCGAGCGTACCGATGGCTGGCTGAAGGTGCGGGCCGAGCCGTCGACGTCGCGCGGCAGCCGCTGTTGCGTCCACGACTTGATGCCGCTGCGCTACGGCGACGAGCTCCCTCACCCATCCCGTCAATGCGAGATGCGCAGCGAGGCATACTTCGACGCGACGCGCACTGGCCGGGCCGAGCCTGGGTACCGCCTTCCACCACTGGCGCCAACGCGGAATCCGCACCGTGACGTCTGCGAGCGTCGCAATGCCGGGCGCACGCATCTGCCGCCAATCCACGAACCGCTCCCACGCAAACTGTTCGCTTGCTGCTTGAACACGCTCCAGCAGGTCGGCCGCGCGCCTTACCATCGTGTCGGAAAACGCAGCGTATTGATTCACTTTTACAAGGGCGCTTCGCGGATTCCGGTAGAACCCGGATAGTGCGGTTCCGCGTATCTCGGCGCCGTGGTTCGTGCTAGGTTCACGTCATCCGTTACGGGGATACGGAGACGAACATGAAAAGAATGATGGCGGCCCTTCTACTGGCCAGCGCCAGCACTGTGGCTCAAGCGCAGTGGACCGGCCAGGCACGGATGGTCGATTCCTATACGTGGGGCACGCCGGTGCCGCAACAGCAAAGGCACCTTCGTCCACGCCCAGCGTACAGCAACCCGCAAACTGGCGCGTTCTACCAGCCGGTCGGTGGTGGCTACATCAATACGCAGACCGGTCAATTCATGCCGGCGAATTAATCAATGGCGCCTGCACGCCGACCATCCAGCGCGATGCCAGACTCGGCGAGCCGTGGAAGTGCGGGGACGGAATCATGGAAGCCAAGCCAATCGCGAAGGCTGTTGCTACGCTGATAGCGGTAATGTTAATTGGCGGGCTCGCCCGCCATGCGATTGATTCGCTGCACGGTACACCAGCCGCTACCCCGGTGCTGGACACCGTTCAACAGAGCGCGCAGAAACAAAAGGATCTCGAAGCCACAAAGCAAGCCGAGTCCGCGGCGCGTACTGAACGACTTGCGGTGCTCGGCGTAGTGAGCAAAACCTATGATGCGATGCGCGACCAGCAATCGATGTTGGTGTCCAGCGTCGGCGTGGTTCACACCGCGAATATCATGAATGCGTGCATGGAGTATGCGTCCAGGAATGGATTTGGCGGCATGAATCGCGGCTATGCCACCTGGCAATTGAAGCAAGGCAGCGTCTTCAAATTCGCCGCTGACAGTGCATCGAACTGGAACCGGGACTGTGCCCACAAGGACTATGTGGATTACACCGACCTAGGTCGGTCGCTGTTGAAGAAAATGAAAGACCACGACGCCCGGTAGCGCGTGTGGACGCGCGGCAGCCGGCCTCGATGACTATACCTATCGCGTTCAGGTTGTCGGAACACGCACGCAGCTCGCGCCAGCGATGCCGACCACGACGCTGTCGCCGTCACCGCGGATGCGCGGACTGTCGCGGCGACCGAGGCCAAATTCTCATGGCTTCGCCTTATCGAGCCTTCTGGCTCTCGAGCTTCGTTCCTATCGCTCCCGCGACAAAGAGCTTTGTCATTGCCTTGGCAATGCGTCGGAATTGGCACAACATTGCCTGTGCCACCCTAGCCATGGTCAGAGATCGTGGCGACGCCGGCAATCGCTCCTTCTCGTGAGTCGAAACCGCTATGATGTGCGCAGCACAACCAGAGGAGGAAAACATGGCGACTTACAAGGAGCTGAAAGCTCAAATGGACGCCTTGGCGGAGAAGACTGAAGCCGCCCGGGTGGCAGAATTCCAAACTGTTGTTGACGACATCCGTGCCAAGGTCGCGGAGTACGGCATTACCGAGCAGGATATCTTTGGCACGCGTCGCGGCCGGTCGGCAAAGCAGACAAAGGCGCCGCTAGAAGCAAAATATCGCGATCCCAAGACCGGCGCAACTTGGTCGGGCCGCGGCCGCGCGCCTGCCTGGATCAAAGATGCCAAGAACCGCAGTCGATTCCTGATTCAGGAGTAAGTCACTTCACCCATGACGTGGCTGGCCGCGGAAAGGTAATATCCGCGGCAGTCAAAGCATGTGCATAAAGCGCCCGATGAACACACTTGACACAGTCCTGATTCCACGACGCTATTGCACACTAGCCGACGGGGTCACTTTCCGTAGCAGGTTGGCGACATTCGCGAGCATTCGCTGAATGGCGCAAATGGAGGCAATCTCCGACCTACGTGGACCAATCAATGGCTGAGCACTATGCCAGTTCAAGTCGGACCGAGTTCGGCGGCGGATTCAGACATTCGACATCTCGGCATAAATTTTTGACAATGCACACTGCTATTGGCGATCCGGCATCACAAGCAATAGGTTATAGCCTACGTCTACCGAATAATTAGGGTGCCATTCGGGATATATGCCAAGGGATAGGACTGACTCGCACTACAGTGGCTCGACCGTACACGCCGGAACTCAGAATGACCTTTAAAATCGACTCGCTTCCCGACTATTCAGCATTACAGCAATTCGCTCGAGCACTATGGCGTGATGGGACAGTCCGGGGGGCTGCCGTACTGGTAGGCGCAGGCTTCTCAAAGAATGCGCTTTCTCCCGCGAAGGACAGCCGGCAACCTCCGTTGTGGGGGGACTTATGTGACGCCATGGTCGAACAGCTATACCCCGGGAGAAAAGGCATCGCACCGACGAATCCTCTTCGGATCGCCGAGGAGTATCGGACCTATTTCGGGCAAGCGGCCCTCGACGATTTCATCCGGTCTCATTTCCCCGACCGCGCCTGGCAGCCCGGTGCGTTACATACAGAGCTTCTAGAGTTTCCTTGGTCCGATGTCCTGACTACCAACTGAGATACATTACTGGAACGGACCGCAGAAAACAGTCTTGATCAGAGATACGATCTCGTAAGGCTGGAAGCAGATCTGCCGCATGCGCGGGCGCCCCGTGTGGTTAAACTGCACGGATCGATAGGAGACGAAGGACCACTCATTTTTGCTGAAGAAGACTATCGGACCTATCCGGGCAAACACGCTGCGTTCGTGAACTTGGCAAGACAGATTTTTATCGAAAACGAGTTGTGCCTCGTCGGATTCTCGGGTGACGATCCCAACTTTCTCGAATGGACGGGCTGGGTACGTGACCAGTTGGGCGGCAAAGCCCGACGCATTTACCTCGTCGGAAATCTCGATCTTGCCCCTGCGAAGCGAAAATTCCTGGAGTCGCGCAACATTGCGCCAATCGATTTCGCACCCGTTCTTGGCGCAATACCAAAAGCGGCGCGTCATGCGGAAGCAACGAGGCTTTTCTTCGAAGCGCTGCATGCTGCTCGCCCGAGCCTATTGCACAACTGGGCGCCGGCGGAGTCGGGCAGTTTCCCTCTTCTGCAGGCTGGCCAGGACGCGCATATGAAGGCACGCAAAGATGACGCCTTCGCTGCTGATCTTCTGCAGCAAACTGCCGCCGTAATCAGGAGGGACCGGGAAACTTATCCGGGTTGGCTGGTGTGCCCTGCAAGTCTGCGGAACCAGATGAGACACCGTTCAGATGAAGCATGGCTGTTGCGCACCTCTGTTCTGGAACGCTTCGAGGTGACAGAGCGGGCAGCTATCCTGCGTGAATTTCTCTGGCAGCGCACAGTCTCCTATTCGTGGATTCCGAACCAGCTATTCGAGGCGCTGACCGCCTTACTCGATACTCATCCCGTCAACGTAGATGCAGACCTTCTCTGCGAATTCGCCGTCGCGCTGATGCGACGGGCGAGACTGCACCAGGATGAACAGGCCTTTCTGAAGTGGGAGGACTTCGTAACACAGCTTGCTCCGTCGTCGGACGAGATTCGCATGGAGACGAGATATCAGAGATGCCTGTTCGAACGGGACCAGCTCAAGCTTCATGAACTGGCAGATTCTGCGCCGTTACTGGAGTCTCCAGATCCCGTCTGGATGCTTCGCCGGGCGGGCCTGCTGACTGAAATCGGCCTTCATGGCCAGGCCACAAAACTGATCAGGGATGCCGCGACAGAATTTGAGCGTCGATACAGGCTCGACCATCGCTCTATCTGGATCAAGGCCCGGCTGGGGTGGGCAGAATGGATTTCACGCGGAACCTATGCGGGGGCGTTCCAGACGCCCGTTGATGCGCCCAAAGCCCGCGAGTTCAAGGAACTGCTGGTTGCGCCCCGCGACGAGATTGAGCGGATCGAAACGATGGCTGCTGAGCACTACGCCGAGCACAGGCTGGATGATGCGGGGTTCAAGCTGCTTTTCGAGCCTGGGCATTATCGTGAATCCCGGCAACGAGCTCCGGATACCGTAGACAGTTCGGCCGCAGCGGCGTTTTACCAGCTTGACCAGCTCATGGAGGTCGTCGGTCTGCCCATCAGGACGAGCGGCGTCAACTTCTGCGCAGATGCGGTCGGCGCAGTTGCGAAGATTACCTATCAGCGAACCGTTGACTGGTACATCTGGTTGATGCGCGGAATGCAGAGTCATTATGACAAGACCTTCGACGTTTATTTCAGTCGCATTGCCATTGCTCAACTACCCGATGAAGTGAGCTCCGGGCTGATATCCGTCGTCAGGGCAGCAGCCGATTTCTGGATGAACCGCCTTGAGACATCGCAGGGGAAGGAGCAAGCCGAGGACAGGAGCGGCGCGATCGATCGCCTGAGACTTCATCTCACCGTGCTATCCCGACTTACTGTGCGAATGTCGGAAGATGACGCACAGGCAACCCTTCTCTATGCTCTCAGCCTCGCAAGACGTAATTCGATGCAATTCCCCTGGATTCTGGAGGCATTGAACGAACTGGCAAACCAGTCGGTGGCAGGGCTCCCGCCATCTAGGCAGAGCAAACTCGCATGGGAGATCATTGACTTTCCATTAGCGGCAGAAACCCAGTCGGACACTCGATGGTGGCCGGATGTGATCAACCGTATCTGGAACTCGGTGCCAGACCGCTCCGTTGAAGACGCGCGATGGCAGCATCGCATCCAGCAGCTGCTGGCAGCGGCGAAGCGGGGACAGCATTCCAGGAAGGAAGCGGTACATCGACTCAGCTACCTGTCATTGCGGGGATCACTGCAGGCTGACGAGCGTACATCTTTCGGAGAAGTCTTATGGTCTGAAGTGGACACCCAAAGTGGACTACCCGCCGACACAGGATTGCTCAGTAGCGCGCTCGCCAACCTTCCCTCACCGGGTGCTATCGACCCTAGGGCGGCGGTTTGCACAATGCTGTTTCAAGGCGGTCAAACACGCGATCTTGATCCACCGAAATTGCTCGATACACGAGTGCTGGACCAGAAACTGCAAAACATTCAGTCCTATATCCTCGCTGCACAGATTGGGATCAGACCGGAACCGCAGCAGGCACAACGGCTATTTGATGAACTTGTCGCGTGGGATCCTGCTCTCGTTGAATCCAGAGATCCAATGGATGAATCATGGAGGAAGAATTTTCTGGATGGGATGCGCCGCCACATTGGAACAGTACTGACTGAACTATGCGCTCCTGCGCTGGACCCAACATCAAAAACCGGGGAGCGAGTCTCAACGCTGCGCACCTGGATATTGAAGTCTCGCGAATGGCATGGTTTGTCCGGGATGCCGGCGTTTCTGGACACCGTCCCAGACCTTGCTGGCGATCTGGCGACTCTGATACGCCGTGCGCTTGTCGGCTCGTACAGTCATCGTGTCGGGAATGGAGTGACAGCTCTACGGAAATGGGCGACGCTGGTACAGAATGGTTCGTGTGTCGCACTACCAGATAATCTGATCGACCAGCTTGTTTCGACGATCGAGACCCGGCACGAGCATGGGTTGCCTGCGCTACTCCACACCGCCAGATATCTGCTCGAACACAATCTCGTCCCTGCGGCGTGGGTACCGCGTTTACTCCCGGCACTTGAAGATCTGTGGCTCGAGACTCAATACATCGACGCTGAAGCTACAAGTCGTAGAGCGATCTCGCTTTCGCTTGTTCGCGCTGAATGCATCAGACTTGCGTACGCAATGAAATCACAGATCAGCGACGATGGGACGCTGAACAAATGGATTGAAGCAGGCAAATCGGACCCGCTTCCTGAGGTACGGAATGCACTGCTTGATGCCGAGCCGTAAGCCCGGACTAAGAGATGGTTTCAAAAAGGGCCCAAGGGGCTGCTAACTTTTTCAGCATCCTGTTAACCTTGGCCGTCGTGACAGATGGGCCAAGGAGATGGGTAAGCCAATCATTGATGACGAACTGTGGGCACTGATCGAACCACTGCTACCTCCGCCAAAGCCGCGCCGCTTCAAGTATCCCGGTCGCAAGCCAGTAGCGGACCGCGCGGCTCTGACGGGCATCCTATTTGTGCTGAAGACGGGCATTCGTTGGCGCGACTTGCCGTCCGAAATGGGATGGGGCTCAGGCGCAAGTTGTTGGCGCAGGCTGCGCGATTGGCAGCAAGCTGGGGGGTGGGATCGACTGCACGCAGTGCTGCTGGCGAAACTGCGAGCAGCCGAGAAGATCGACTTCTCGCGCGTGGTCGTCGACTCATCGTCGATTCGTGCGGTTGGGGCGGGCGAAAAACTGGCCCGAACCCCACCGATCGAGCGCGACCCGGGTCGAAGCACCACATCGCCACCGACGCCAACGGAACGCCGATCGCGGCAATCCTGACCGGCGCCAATCGTAATGACGTCACCCAACTGGTTCCGCTGATCGAGGCCATCGTGCCGATCGGCGGCGTGCGTGGACGGCCTCTGAGCCGTCCCGCCCGCGTCTACGCCGACCGTGGTTACGACCACGACAAATACCGACGCATCCTGCACGAGCGCAACATCCCCACCAGCATCGCGCGGCTCGGTCATCCGCACGGTAGTGGCCTTGGAAAAGTCCGTTGGGTCGTCGAACGTACTCATGCTTGGCTGCATCATTTCCGCCGTCTACGTATTCGCTTTGAACGTCGCGCCGGTAGGGTCGAGAACTGGCGCGCGCACGTTAGGCTCCGGTGGCAATTCCGCTGCTTTCGCAATGGGCCTCAGTCCGGCTGCCATAGCCACGTTTCCAGCTCCCGCCACGTCGAACGCAGCGAGCCGTTTTCCGGCACTACGCTCTCCTGTTTGCTTCGTGTCAACGTTTACGGGACCTACCATGCTGGGGACGCTTTCGACGCTGTCTTGTAGCGAACCTTGTAGCCATTGAACAGCTTCAGTTCGTCATACAGCCACCGCGTACTCCACTTCGCCCAGCCGAAGCCCTGTTGCTGCCGGGATCGCTGCATGTGGCGCCTGATCTTCTTTTCCACCCAGTCTTTCACGTAGCCGAAGCACTCACTGGAATGTCCAACAGCGAAGTAATTCACCCAGCCTCGCAGCACCGGGTTGATCAATTCGACAACCCGGCCGTCTCTAAGTCAATCAGCGGTCGGCACCATCATATTCTCGACGCTGCATTCAAGACGATCGTCCGTGACAACGCATTCGCGTCACGCGACGACTTGGCCGCCAAGAGCATATAGCTTCCGCCGTCGATCCTCCATCCGTGGGTATTTTCGTCCCACGTCGCAAAGCGTCGAGCAGGAATCGAGATGCGGACCTGTTGTGCGCGACCGGGATCCAACGAAATCTTTTCCCAGCCTACGAGCCGCCGTGGCGGTTCGCCGGTCCCCGACGGGAGCGCCGCGTACACTTGCGCCACCTCTGCTCCCGCACGTGACCCCGTGTTCGTGATCGTGAATGTGACAATTACGTTGTTCGCGTCGTCAACCCGAGTGGTCATGTCGGAGTATGAGAATGTCGTGTAGGAAAGGCCGAAGCCGAACGGGAACAGGGGGGCGATAGCTTTCGCGTCGAACCAGCGATATCCCAGCAACAACCCTTCTCGGTATTCAACGTTCAGCTGCTTCGCGTCGATAGTCGGTTGCGGAAGATCCGCTTCCTGCTTGGCGAACGTAATGGGAAGCTTGCCAGAAGGATTGACATCACCGAACAGTACATCGGCGATCGCGTGCCCACCTTGCACGCCCGGATACCAAGTCTCAAGCACGCCATGGACACCCGCGAGCCACGGCATCGTCACCGGGCTTCCGTTTTCCAGTACCACAATTACGCGTTTTGCCTTGGAGGCAACCGCTGCAATAAGGGCATTCTGGTCGTATTGTTGATTGTACGGATCCACCTTCGAATCAGGCAGCGCGAGGCTACCGAGGTCGAAGCCCTCCGTTTCCCATTGAGTCGCAAACACGATCGCGACATCGGCGACGGCCGCAGCATTGGCAGCGGCCGTCGCGTCGGTACCGTCGAAATAGCTGACGGTTGCGCGTGGCGCTTTCGCCCTGATAGCCGCCAACGGAGAGGACTTGTACCAGGTCGCACATAAGTTAATCAAGGCGCCGGCCGGTGACTGGCACGTCGCGACGGCATTACCATCCGCAGCCGGAACAGCACCGGATCCCCCACCCGAGATGACGCCCAGATCCGCATGCCCGCCGATGACCACAATCGACGACACACTACCGGCAGAGAGCGGCAACACCGAATTCTGCATGCCGGATGGTGGAGCATTCTTCAACAATACAAACGACTGTCGTGCAATCGACAGCGCATCTGCGTTCCCGGCCTCACGGTCAATCGAGCCTCCAGGAGTCGGCGGCGAGTCCATAACACCCGTTGCGATCAGAGTCCTGAGCTTGCGCTGCAGCATGTCGTTCAGACGCGACATCGGAACACTGCCTGCGGCAATGGCAACTTTCAGCTTCGATCCGAAATAGGAGACGATCGGGAAGTCGGAAATCTTGTTCGCATCGACTCCCGCATCACCAGGTTGCTCTTCGTCAAGACCTGCCAGTGCAGATGCGACGGTGCTATGCGTCGCGGTCCAGTCGGACTGAGCTACCCCCTTGAACCCCCAGTCGCTTTTCAACACCGTTGTCATGAGATATGGATTCTCACAAGCGTATACGCCATTCACGAGGTTGTATGAACACATGACATTGCCGGGTTGACCGTCCTTGATGGCGATCTCGAAACCAAGCAGTTCCGTCTCCCGCATCACGCGCTCGCCGACAACGGAATTGCTGGTCATCCGATTGGTTTCCTGGCCGTTCATCGCCAGGTGCTTGATCGTCGCGATGACCTTTTGCGATTGGGTTCCCACAGTTCTGGCTGCCCCCATCACTCCGGCCAGGACCGGGTCTTCCCCCATATACTCGAACGTCCGGCCACCGCGAGGTTCGCGCGCCAGATTGATCCCGCCGCCAAGCCCCTCCGCATAGCCCAACGCACGAAGCTCAATTGCGATGCGCCTTCCGTAGGCACTGGCCAATTGAGGATCCCAGCTTGCTGCCAACGCGATCGGCGCCGGCAGCGCAGTCGCATTCGAACCGACGATATTTACACCTCCGGCCGAGTCTGCGCTCGCAACCGGTGGAATACCGAGTCTCTCGACCCCGGGCACATAGCCGGCCCCCTTCGCCCACGAAGGATACGGGCCACCAATCGAAAGTGCAGGCAGTCCGACGCCGTGGACGAGTTGGATCTTTTCGTCAGTAGTCAATTGTGAGGTAAGCGATTCAGCACGTGCGTCAACGGCAGAATCGTTGATGCCACTTGAAGTTGCATCACCTCCGCAAGACATGAGCAGGAGCGCTAACGGGCATGCGCCCGCGAAAGCAAGATATCGCAGGGAATGTCTCAAGTGAGTGTCTCCGACGTTCGAGTTATAGGTATCTGCGTGCACGCCACATCCGTGGCGCCAAAAAATTCCAAGCGCAACCACAGCAAAATCAGATTTATATATTTATATGGATTCCATATTATTTATATCAATATCATGAATCCAGATTCCAACCACGAAGGAGATCGACTATGTGGCAGGAACGATAATTGTGCTGCTGTCGGATTCAATGAAGTTTTCCCGTGACGGGCCGGAACATCCTTTTCGCCCACGAATTCCTGTGTGACGATATCTCCGCGCAGCGAGAACAATATGAATTGGTCCCACATCTCGATGAGTATCAGATGTCGGGCCTCGACGATCAATCGTTCAGCGACTCCATCACGTTCGGATGAAACACGGTCGGCAAGCCTTAACTCGGAGCAATGTCATGCGAAAGGCATCTTCATTCGCCCTCTACGCGCTCGATCTTCGCGTTGAACGACGACGCTCTCGTCAGGATATCTAACCCGGAAACGACCTGCCCGAGCTTGATCAGAGATCTCGAGTATCCGAAATCGTTATAAAAGACTGCAATGTTTCCCCAAGGCGCGTAGTAGGCGACGGTACCAACAGATGGATCAAAGCCGTCCGGCGCGCCAGACGTCGACAGCTTGCGCGGAAGATAGCTAATCTTCTCGGTCGCGTGATAGTCCTCGAACTTCAACGTCATCGGTAGCTGAGACAGGAAATCTCTGCTTGTCGCGCTGTCTTCGAGCTCGGCGACGACTTTGCGGCCATCGATGCTGATCGCAATCTTCACTCGGTTCTCTCCTTGAATTCCGCCGCCGCTCACGTTTGTACTCTTTGCCAGTTCCGTGGCATCCAATGATGCCAGAACACAGCATCATGGTTGTCGTGATCGCAACGGCCTTCGATACGAAATCCCACGTCATAAGTTGTCCTCTCCACATGCGCGTTGCATCAAACCTCGTGCCTTGAAGTCGCTGCCGTCTCTCATTTTTCCGTTGGCACAGTCGTATGCGTGGCGGGCGCCGTGTTCGCGGTCTGTGCAGCGAAGCATCATAAGTCAGCCAAATCACCAGATTGATGACTTGATATGAATGTGGGTATGAGCGCCGCTCACGAGTTGCGTATTCGTCGTTCCCGCACAATGCCTCGCTTGTCACCACGCCAATTTCCAGCGACTGCGTCTGTCCGTTCGTCGTCAGTTCCGTAACTCAACTTTCCTTCGACGACATCCCAAGGTGTTCGGCGAGGCCGTCCCATGCTTCGCGAAAACAATAGCGATCAAGCACCCTATCGCAACGAAAGTTCCACTGATCGGAACCCATGCTATCTATCAGAATACGTGCTAGTATGATTTCCATCAGAGGGAGAGTCGGTCAGTGCCGTAAGAGCACCGACCGATTCCGCACATACCCCGATCGCAGTACATGAGAGGTGACACGTGGCAAGCATTGATCTCATCAAACCTGACTACCGATATTCCCGGGCAAATTTCTCGCCATCGACGACCGCCCACTTCCCTCCTGAAGGGCGCTCATCTTTCGTCATGTGAGCAACGGGGGTTTCCCTTTCAGTCCGGAGTCACCGAACAAGCCGCTCACGCGTTCCGCAGCGATCGTCGGTCACGACTCACCTGGGTCGCCTGAACGTACGGGTCGCTACGGACGCCAGAGTCGCACCCTCACCATTGCTGCTATCGAGCGACGATTTACCATCCATAGGAGAACCAAAGTGTCGTCTTCATCTGTCAGTTCATTGCCGATCAGCGCAGGCCATCAAAAGGCGCTCGACTGGCTGAAGTCCGGTCCCAAACGCCTGCTGATCGGCGGACAATGGGTCGAGGCGGCCTCTGGCCGCACGTTCGAAACGAGCAATCCGGCGACAGAGGAAGCGCTGACGATGGTGGCGGAAGCAGACAGCGCCGACATCGACAAGGCCGTCATTGCCGCACGCAAGGCATTGGAGTCGAAGACGTGGAGCGGGATCTCGCCCCATGCACGCGCCCGGTATCTGCTGAGAATCGCCGATGCGGTCGAGCAGCATGCCGATGAACTCGCTGTCCTTGAGAGCCTCGACATGGGTGCACCGGTCGCGTTTTCCGCCGGTCGCGTCGCATCGACGGCCGAGCTCTTCCGCTACTACGCCGGTTGGGTTACCAAGATCCACGGAACAACCAATCCGACCGACGATGCGAAATTCATCTATATGTTGCGCGAACCCATGGGCGTCTGCGCACTGATCAACGCATGGAATGTCCCGCTTGTAATGGCGGCTTCCAAGCTGGGGCCGGCATTGGCGTGCGGAAACACCGCCATCCTGAAGCCGGCCGAGCAAGCGCCGCTGTCGACGGTGCGACTTGCCGAACTGATTCACGAACTCGACCTGCCGCCTGGCGTCGTCAACGTCGTCCCGGGGTTCGGTGCGACCGCCGGCGCGGCAATGGCCGCCCATCCTGACATCGACAAGATCGCGTTTACCGGTTCGACCGGCGTAGGCCGGCAGATTCTGCAGGCGTCGGCCGGCAACATGAAGAAGGTCACGCTCGAACTGGGCGGGAAGTCGCCAAACATCATCTTTCCCGACGCTGACCTCGACAAGGCGATCGAGGCGGCGGTAGTCGGCTTCTGCCGGAATTCCGGACAGATCTGCTCGGCCGGCACGCGTCTTTTCGTGCACGAAAGCCTTCACGACGAAGTCGCACGACGCATATCGGACATCGCTTCGCAGTACAGGGTCGGTTCGCCGCTGGCGCAGGATACGCAATTGGGGCCCCTCGTCTCACGCAGACAGATGGATCGCGTGCTGTCCTACATCGATGCGGGCAAGGTAGAAGGCGCGACGCTGAACACCGGCGGCGAACGTGTCGGCGATGTCGGGTACTTCGTCGAACCGACGGTCTTCTCGAACGTGTCGAACAAGATGCAGATTGCGCAGGAAGAAATCTTCGGACCGGTCCTGTCGATCATTCCGTTCCGCGACGAGGACGACGCCATTCTCAAAGGCAATGACACGCTGTACGGCCTGGCGGCCGCCGTGTGGACGCGTGACGTGAGCCGTGCGCATCGCGTGGCCCGCGCGCTGAAGTCGGGGCGTGTGTGGATCAACACGTATGCGGAGACCGACCCGGTCATGTCCATCGGCGGCTACAAGCAATCGGGATACGGGCGCGAGATGGGGGCCGAGTCGATCGAAGCGTATACGCAGACGAAGTCGGTCCTCATGCGTCTTTGATCGACGGAAATTGCAGGCGCGCACGTGAGTGCGTGTGCGAATGAAAAGGACTCAACATTCGTCCGGTCCCAAGGTTCGGTACCGGACGAAGTCAAGTCACCACGTCCGGTTTTGCGGCCGAGTCAGACCAGGCCAGCGCAACCGGGCACGACGCGCCAACAACAGGATTCAATGAAATCCCACAAATGGATACGCACGACTATATTGTGATCGGCGCTGGATCGGCTGGCTGCGTACTCGCCCGCCGGCTCAGCGAAAACAGGGAGAACCGCGTACTGCTGCTCGAGGCCGGACCTGATTCCGACAAATTCTGGGTTCGAACGCCAGCCGGCATGGCAAAGCTCTTCTTCAACGAGCAGTTCAACTGGAACTACTACACGGAACCCATGCCAACTCTGCTCGAGCGGCGCATGTACTGGCCACGAGGCAAAGGTCTCGGAGGGTCTAGCTCAATCAATGGCATGGTGTATATCCGCGGACATCGCCAAGACTTCGACTACTGGCAAAGTCTCGGAAATACTGGATGGGGATACGACGACCTGCTGCCCTACTTCAAGCGAATGGAGCACAATGAGCGCGGGGAAGATCACTACCGTGGCACTGGCGGCCCCCTATGCATCAGCGACCCGGTCATCCGGCACCCGAGTTCCGTTGACTTCGTCAAAGCAGCAGTCAACAGCGGTATCCCTTATACCGAAGATCTGAATGGCGAGCGCCACGATGGCGTCGGCTTCATTCAGCACAATATCCGATCTGGCCAGCGCGATTCATCCTATACGGCGTTCGTCGAACCGGTCCGCGACCGGGCGAATCTCGAGATCCGTACCGGATGCATGGTCCAGCGGATCGTTTTCGAAGGCCGTGAAGCGGTCGGTGTCGAGGTGGTCGAACAAGGCGAACGACGCATCCTGCGTGCATCTCGCGAGATCATTCTTGCCGCCGGCGCACTCAATTCCCCGCAGATCCTCATGTTGTCGGGAATCGGCGCGGGAACCGAACTCCAACGTCATGGGATACCGGTATTGAACGATCTGCCCGGCGTCGGACGGAATTTGCAGGATCACTTCTACGTGCACTGCAGTTTCACCTCGACCCGCGACAGTTCGTACAACCGCGACCTCAATGGCCTCCGGAAATACTGGCAAGGTCTGAAATACGTGACAACACACTCCGGCTACCTCGCGCTCGGTTCGTCACAGGTGGCGGCGTTCGTCAAAAGCAGGCCGGACCAGCCCTACGGAGATCTGCAGATCAGTTTTCGTCCGATGACGTTCACGTATCACGAGAACGGGAAGATCGAGGTCGATCCGGTCCCGGCCATGTCCGCCTCGGTATACCGTGTCCGTCCGTCCGCGACAGGAACGGTAACGCTTCGATCGGCGGATCCGGCGCAATCTCCCGCATTCACGCCGAACTTTCTCTGCCATGAAGAAGACATCCACGCGATGATCCAGGGCGTCAGGCAGATCCGGAAAATCATGTCGACTGAGCCGATCGCATCTCGTGTCGTGAGCGAACGTTTCCCCGGTGCGAGCACGGAATCAGACGATGCTCTTCTCCGCTTCATGGAACAGCACGGCAATTCCGCGTTTCACCCGGCCGGAACCTGCAAGATGGGGCGCGATTCGATGGCTGTCGTCGATGAGCGCCTGAACGTCAGAGGCGTCGAACGACTCCGTGTCGTCGATGCATCGATCATGCCGCGCGTAACAGCCGGCAATACGAACGCGCCATCAATGATGATCGGAGAGAAAGGGGCCGACATGATCGCACGCGACTCGAAAGCACGCCGCTCTATCGCTGCGTAGGAAAGTTGACCGACCGCACCAGAAGGTTAAGGCCATACATCTTTCATTCTATTTTTACAACATTTAACATAGGAATACGAATCAATGAATCGATAGAATCACACATCCTCGCGAAGACTGCCGTCGGAACGACCGGTTTCATCGGGTTCCTCGATTGCGCTTCCCACCGCAGTTACGCAAGTCAACGACGAACGCTCATTGCCGCCACATCGAATTTCGTGGTCCGCATGCGGGGCGCTCGCTCAGATTGAAAGAACATATCCCCATCAATGGGAGGAGACAATGTCCAGATCCAGTCCTTGGCGCACGCTTGCCGCCGGTTCGATCGGGAATTTCGGCGAGATATACGACTTCGCGGTTTTCGGCTTTTCGGTGCCGATCCTCGCGACACACTTTTTCCCGGGCAGCGATCGGACCGCCGCAATACTCAGCACTTTCGCCGTCTATGCAGTAGCGTTTCTCGCCAGACCGCTCGGAGGCTTGATGTTCGGCATGATGGCGGACCGAATCGGTCGGGTCAAAGTCATGGCCATGACTGTCTGGTTGATGGCGTTAGGCACCGCGTTGATGGGCGTGTTGCCAACCTATGCGGAGATCGGCATTGCGGCGCCGATCCTGCTCGTGATGTGCCGTTTCGCGCAGGGGCTGGCGCTGGGCGGCGAGACGTCCGGCACGACAAGCTTTATCGTGGAAGCAGCGCCCGACGATCAGCGCGGGCGGTGGCTCGGCTTTACCTTGATCTTTTCCCACCTGCCGAACGCGGTCGTTGCCGGCCTGCTCATTGCCGTCCAGGCAGCCGGATCGACCGCCTACGCCGAGTGGCTCTGGCGAATCCCGTTCCTGATGGGTGGTCTGATCGGCGTGGTCGGCTTCTGGCTCAGGCGGAGCATCGACGAGCCCGAGGAATTCAAGCAGGCCGCCCGCAAGAGCAAAACCGACAACCCACTGCGTGCCGCGCTGCAATCGGGCGGATTGAAGGGCATGTTGAACGTCGTGATGATCCAGCCGGTGTATTCGGTCGGCGCTTATCTGCTGCTGGGTTTTATGTACACGTTTCTCGTCCGGGTGGCAAAGCTGGAGCCGATGTCCGCACTCATTTCCAACGCGATCGCAGTCATCGTTCTGTCGCTGCTGCTTCCGCTGGGCGGTATGCTGAGCGATCGGTTCGGACGCAAGCGTGTGCTGACGTTCGGTGCGGCCTGGCTTGCGCTCGCAGCCTATCCGGCGATGCATCTTGCGGCTTCCGGAACGTTTAGTGGCGCCGTAATGGGGCAAGTCCTGCTAGCGATCGGGCTCGGGATCAATGGCGGCGCCAACTTCGTCGCGGCACCTGAGTTCTTTCCGACGTCGTTCCGGGCAACCGGGCACGCAATCTCGTACCAGATCAGCGTAGCGCTGTTTGGCGGCACCAGCCCGTTCATCGCAACGTATCTGACTCAGGCAATCGGCACGCCCCTCGCCCCGGCTCTCTATGTTACTGCAATCGCGTTGGTGTGCCTTGTTGCTACGCAATTCGTACCCGAGACCCGAGGCATCCGTCTTCGCACATCGGTCGAAGGTGCGCCGAATGACACCAGTTCTGCGGTGTTGCATGACGCGCGCTGAGCGACGTTGATTCGGGAAGATGGCGGTGGCCCAAACGAACGTCACCTGCACTAGCGCTTGCACGCAAGGTGCCCGGCTTTGACAGCGGGCATCGCCCGATACGGTGGTACGAGTGTACAAACGCGCATCGAAAACAGTCGCGAGCGCCGGTCGAGCAGATCACGGGACAGTATCTGGCGTGAGCTGCCCGCGAAGATAGCAGCATATGCCTACAATCGGTCGCGATGTCCTCCTGAACCCGATGATCACCTGAGTTGGTTCTATCGCCTCAATTGCATAACGCATTGCGGCACGGATACGAACGGTCCGCGCAAACGATTCGAATAGCAGTATACCGCTCAACGCGAATTCCATGCTGACATCGATGGAAATGACCTGCCGTTGTGCCAGTTGGCCGGTCCTGCAGCGCGACACCTGAAGCGCCTTGCGATCGTGCAGTTCCTCCTCTTGATCTCCTTGCAGACAAGCGTCGGGTTATGCAAACGCCCTTAGACCCTCCACGATTTCCTGAGAAACGCAAAAAAAGGCCCGGGATCACCCGGGCCGAAGCGCGGCTATCCAGGAGACTGCGATCAATATCATGCTTCGATATCAAAGCGCCTACGTCTCTTGTGTTCCGCGTGGAGATACTGAATCAACGTGCCCCACTTCCAGTCGGCATGTGGCGCGAAGTGATCACCCCGTCGTCTATCGATCGACGCGTACGGCCTGGGTGCTACCGCGATATAGCTCGGCAACTACATGCTCACGACTTTTACGCAGGGCCCGTTGCGGTCAAACAGTGTCCATACGACCACTTAGAACTTGTGACGCAGACCGACCGTCGCGATGACTTGCGAACTCTTTCCGGCGTCGAAGCCAAGGGAGCCAATGGAAGCCTGAGCCTGCCCCAGGCCGTTTTGGCCCGTAGCGTGCTGATACGAAACGACCGAGTAGACGTCCGTCCGCTTGCTCAGGTTGTAATCGGCGCCGAGACTGAACGTGTGATACTTCGCAGCCGAATCGCCGAGCGAGCGCATGTAGTCGTATCCGACTTCGGCTAGCAGCGCGGGATTGATTTGCCAGACACCGTACACCGATGCGTTGTGGTACTTCTCGGACTTGGTGAACCCGGAAGTCGCGTCCGGATTGTATTCCGAGAAGCTGTAGTAGCTCCCCACAGTAACCGGCCCGATGACGTAGTTGCCACCCGCCCGTGCGACATTGATCGACCGCGCCGATGAGTAAGCTGCGTTGACGCTGCTGTTGAAGAACGTATCCGACGACGTTGCCCCGCGCTTCGACAGCGTCGCGTTGCCGTTGTCCACGTGCATGTAACCGCCTGCTAGCTGGAGCGGACCGTTGCTGTACGAAACGGCGCCGCTGTAGGTCTGTCCGGAGCCCGTCGCACCGGCAACGCCACCGAAGGAGTACATGGCTTCTGCCTTGAATCCGCCCCAAGTCGGGCTCGCCCATTTGACTGCGTTGTCGAATCGCGCGCTGTTGTCGCCGTTGTCCACGTCGCCCGGAGCAATGAAAAATCCGGCGAGCCACCAGTCTCCCTGCACGGGCTGAAGCAGGTCAACCAGCGGATCGTACTGCCGACCGAACGTGACCGTTCCCCACGAATCGCCCGAAAAGCCGACATACGCCTGGCGTCCAAACAACCTGCCGCCCTGGTATGACACGCCCGAAGCGGAGCTAAATCCGCTTTCCAGTTGGAACACCGTCCGCAAACCGCCACCGAGATCCTCGCTGCCCTTCAGCCCCCAACGTGAACCGGCCAGAGTTCCGGTCGACATGAGAAACTGCGACGAGTGCCCCCCACTATTGTGGACATACATCAAACCGGTATCGAGCAAGCCATAGAGCGTTACCGTGCTTTGTGCTGACGCATGGCCGGTGATTGCAAGCCCTGCCAAGAGTGCCGACATTTTATATGCATTCCTCATCATGATCTCCAAGACCTGGTTGTTGGCGGAAGGATTAATGTCAAATCAAACAACTTCTCGTCGTCAAAATTCCGCTTCGATACGTGCGCTTCACGGACACGAATGACATGATTCGAAGCCCAGACAGGGATAAGATGACCGTCCGGAAACTCAAACGACGAGTGAAACATCGAAATGCATTCGTTGCTGCCAACCCCGCGCGATCACATCTTTGTGCAATATCTACCGTGAGAGGGAGCAGCGTCGAGTCACACATAATTAATTCGTACTACATAATAAATTTAGCGTTCTGGTATTTTCTTGAGACGGAATATGGCAAGACGAGGTGCCTTGTAAAGGTTCAGGCTCGAATCGACAGCCATAACATTTACCGGCCCCGACATCGATTTGCGTCCGGCCCGCACCCGTACATTCGGTTGCGGGCGCGGCGTCAGACCGAGCGATCGTGCTTCTGCTATTTGATGTACCAGCCCCACGGTTCATCGCTGACGTAGGCTGTTACCTGTTTGGTCTCGAGATAGTTGTCGAGGCCCCAGTGGCCCAATTCGCGGCCGATTCCGGACTGTTTGTATCCTCCCCACGGCGCCTCGGTAAACGTCGGCTGCGAGCAGTTGATCCAGACCACACCCGCGCGCAGCGCGGCGGCGACACGTTCAGCGCGCTCAACGTCCTTCGTCATGACCGCCGCAGCCAGCCCGAAACGCGTATTGTTCGCTGCCGCGATCGCCTCGCCTTCGGACGTGAATGGACGGACACACACGACCGGCCCGAAGATCTCCTCCGTCCATGCTTCGCTATCGAGCGGAACATCGACGAGAACGGTTGGCTCGAAAAAGTAGCCTCCATCAAGGCCCGCGGGTCTGCCCCCCCCCGTCAAAATCGTCGCACCGGCGGCTCCGGCCCGTTCAACTGCAGCGCTCACACGCTGATGCTGAAGTGCCGACACGAGCGGCCCGAGCAACACACCGTCCTTGGAACCATCGCCGATCGTAATCTTCTCTGCCTCTTGGACGAGGCGGCCCAGGAAGCGTTGATACAGGTGCTCGTGGACAAGTACGCGGGACGTGGCCGAACATACCTGCCCCTGGTTCCAGAAGATCCCGAACATGACCCATTCAACTGCCTTGTCGAGGTCGCTATCATCAAAAACGATGAGCGGTGACTTCCCGCCGAGTTCAAGGCTGATTCGCTTGATGTCCTTCGCTGCAGCAGCCATGATCTTCGATCCAATTGCGCCCGACCCGGTGAATGCGAGCTTGTCGACGAGCGGATGGTCCACCAGCGGTTGGCCAGCCTCGGCACCCAAGCCGGTCACGACGTTCAGCACGCCGCGCGGAAGATCGATCTCCTCGGCGATAGCGGCCAGTTCCAGTGCGGTCAGCGACGTCGCCTCGGCCGGCTTCAGGACGATCGTGCAGCCCGCGGCAAGCGCGGGAGCGACCTTCCATGCAGCCATCAGCAACGGGTAGTTCCACGGAATGATTGCACCCACGACCCCGACCGGTTCGCGTACGACTTTCGTGGTGAAACGCTGATCCGAAATGGCGATCGTTTCGCTGCTGCTCGAGTCGAGTTCCTCCGCCAACTTCGCATAAAACTCGAAGCAGCCTGCCGCGTCGCCGATGTCCCACTCCGCCTCTGGGCGAGGCTTGCCGTTGTCCCGTACTTCGAGCGCCGCGATCGCGGGCAGCCGGCTGCGGATGACCTCCGCGATGCGCCGCAGATACCTTGCACGCTCACGGCCCGGTAGTTTTGCCCACGGGCCTTCGTCAAACGCGTGGCGCGCTGCCCTAACGGCGCGGTCCACGTCCGGTGCGGTGGCTGCCGCCACTTTGTGGAACACCTCGCCGTCTGCGGGATTGATCACATCCAGTTCTCCGCCGAGAACCGGCGAAACCCATTGCCCATCGATAAAGAGTTTGGTGCGCATAGTCGTAATAGGAAAATTGCTCGAAATAACGGAACCGCACCGGACGACGGATCAGGGACTCTCCCCGATCGATCCCGACCGATGCGAACGGGATGAAGTGGTCAGGTCATGCGAGCGTCAGAAACCTCTTCGGGATCGCATTCCGGAATACGCGGTCAAGAACGATTGCGAGAATCACGATGGCGAGGCTGGCTCTCATACCCAGGCCGAACTCCATGCGCGACAGTCCGCGCGTCACTTCCGCGCCGAGCCCGCCTGCGCCCACCAGCCCGGCAAGCACGACCATGCCAAGTGAAAAGAGCACGCATTGATTGATGCCGAGAAGCAGTGTCGGCATCGCGGACGGCAACTCGATCTTCCAGAAGATCTCGCGTCGGGTCGCACCGATCGCGCGACCGAGTTCAATGCGGTTTTCTGGAATCTGACTCATCGCAAGAATGGTGAGTCGAATCATCGGGGGAATCCCGTAAATGATCGTTGACAGCAACGCGGGTACGACGCCAAGCCCGAACAGGATCACGGCCGGCACCAGATATACCCACGGCGGCAAAGTCTGCATGATGTCGAGGCAGGGGCGAGCCGCGATCTTGAGGCGCTCGTTTTTTGACATCAGCACGCCCAACGGCACGCCGAGAAGCACCGAAAAAATGACGGCAAGCACAATGACCGCTATCGTCTGCACCGTTGCATCCCACAGGCCGAGGCTCACGCAAAGCGCGAGACCGCCCGCACAAACGAGTGCGCCACGCCATCCCGATATTACCAATGTGAGCAGCGAAAGCACTGCGACGGTCACGTATGGCGGCGTGAAAGAAAGCCCATGCACAATCGCCAAAATAAGGCTGTTGGACGCATCCGCGACACCGACGAAAAAGTCGTGATGCTGAACGTTCAACCACGAAAGTACCGGTGCGACGAGCGCTCCGGGTGATACATGCGGAAACTCGATCATCGTGCGCCTCCGTTGCGGTAACCCATTCGCTGCGAGAGCCGGTCGAGCACGATCGTTACGACGACGATCGCGATGCCGGCGTTGACAGCCTTGTCGATCTGCAACGTACGGACAGCGTCATAAATGGTCTGCCCGAGTCCGCCCGAACCGGCAATGCCGGCGATCACGACCATGCCGAAGCTCAACATCAGGCTTTGGTTGACGCCCGCAAGGATGGACGACAGTGCAAACGGAATACGAATCTTGAACAGCAATTGCGGCCCCGTCATTCCGACCGCCAGACCGAGCTCGTTGAACTGGCCCGGCGTCATCCGAACACCATGAGCAGTCAGCCGCAATGCGGGAGGAATCGCCACGATCCAGGTCGCCCACATCGCGGTCGCGGGCCCGTAACCCAGCAACGCGATGCCAGGCAGCAAATAGATATACGGCGGCATCGTCTGCACGAAGTCCATGACTACCTCGACGCCCTTGATCAGCCGCGACGTCAAGCCGACCAGGACACCGGCCGGGACAGCCACGACCAGTGCGAGCAACGTCGAGCTGAACACAAGGGTCAGCGTGCTCATGGTCTCCGCCCAAAGGCCCATCGCATGGCAGAGCCACAATCCCACCAGTGCAGCAACCGCAAACACGCGTCCAACAAACTGCCACCCGCACAAGCCCACCACCAGTACGATCACCCACCACGGGACGGACGTCAGCAGGCTATCGAGACCATTGAACGTACCGTTGAGAACGGTACTCAGGCTACTGAAGACGCCGGTGGCGTTATCGCTCAGCCATCCCAGTCCGTTGTCGACGAATCCGTCGAAAGCTGCAGTCAAATCGGGCATTGCGTCACCCCTCCTTCAAGTCCGGCGATACAAACGATCTAGTTACTCGGCAGCACGGACGGCGCGCAGCAGCGTCTCGCGACTGACCGTACCGACGATCCTGCCATCCCGCTCGATCGCGAGCTTTTCCGAGCACTTCGTGATCGCGACGTCGATCATTTCTTCAAGATCAGCGTTGATATCCACGCTAACGTAGTCCGCCACTGTGGTCGGCCCAACGGCCGTTTCCAACACATCGGCCATGATCGGCTCCATGATCGAATGTGCCTTCACAAGCTTGAGGCGCGACACACCTTCCATGAAGCTGGCGACATAGTCATCGGCGGGCTTGAGTGCGATTTCCTCGGGGGTGCCGATCTGAATAATCCGACCCTCGCGCATGATGGCGATCCGGTCGCCGATACGAATCGCTTCCTCGATGTCGTGGGTGATGAAGATCGTCGTTTTTCGGAGCTTGGTCGAGAGCTGCTTGAATTCGATCTGCAATTGCTTGCGAATCAGCGGATCGAGCGCGCTGAACGGTTCGTCCATCAACAGCACATCGGGATTGGCCGCCAGTGCCCGCGCGATACCGACGCGTTGCTGCATACCGCCCGACAGTTCGCGCGGATACCGATCGGCCCAGTTCCCGAGGCCGACCGTATCGAGTGCCGCTTGCGACTTTGCGCGCCGTTCAGCCGAATCCCCTCCTTGCACCTCGAGCGGAAGCATGACGTTCTGCAAGACTGTGCGGTACGGAAGCAGGGCGACCTGCTGGAACACCATGCCGATACACCTGGAGCGCAGATCGCGCAGATCTGCTGGTTTCAGCTTGCAGATGTCCTTCCCGCGAACGACGACTTCACCGCTCGTCGGCTCGATCAGCCGATTGAAGTGCCGAATCAGCGTCGATTTGCCGCTTCCTGAGAGGCCGATGATGCAAAACGTCTCGCCTTCGCCGACCGAAAACGAAGCGTTCGCAACGGCCGCGACGCAACCGTGCTGCTTCAGCAACTGATCCTTGTCGTATCGACCGCTGCGGGCGGCCTCGATGGCCGCCGAACTCTGGTTACCGAATATCTTCCAGACGCCGCGACATTCGACGACGGTCTTTCGCTTTACGTGGGCAAAATCGTTCATCATGTTCATGCTTCCATCCGAAGTGACAATAACGCGTCGGCATACTTCAATCGGGCACCCTGATCTGACAGAAGATCGGACGCCCGTCCCGCCCGGCCATTACTTCGACATGACCGCCCATTTGGCGACGAGCGCCGAATGCTGCTTCCACCAATCGTCGACGGCCTGGTCCAGCGTTTTTCCGTCCTTCATCGCGGCATTGATCGCCGTGAGGTCCTCGATCGGCATATAGATGCTCGCGAGCGTTTCGCGGGCATGCGGACTCGCCGACGAGAAGCCTTTCTTGGCAATCCAGTAGTACGTTTGCGGCGGAGCAAAGACTCCCTTCGGATCGTCGAGATATTTCACCTTGAACTTCATGTCCATCCACGACGGCTTCCAGAGGACTGCCACGATCGGCTGCTTGCGCTCCATCGTGGACTGCAGCTGGGCTACCATCGCCGCAGTGCTGCCATCGACCAGCGTATATTGCAGCCCATACTGCTTGATCGCTTCGTGTGTCTCGCGCATCAGTCCGGACCCGGGCTCGATGCCGATGATCTTTCCGCCCACTTGGTCCTTCACCGAGTTGAGCTGATCGATCGAGTTGATCGGCATATAGGCGGGAACCACAATGCCCTGGCGCAGACCGTGAGACACGGCCGAAATCTTCTCGAGACGGTCCTTGTTCTTCGCCCAGTAGTCGGCAGCCACGTAGTTGACCTGCGACGCCATGACGTCAACGTCACCCCGCGCGAGTGCGCTGTACGCAATGCCCCAGTCCGCGAAGGTCGTCACCTGAACGGTGAAGCCTTCCTTCTCGAGCATTCGCTTGCCGACCCCGGTAATCGAGCCAAGGTCTTCCCAACCCATCGTGCCGAGCTTGACGACCGTTTTCTCAGCCGCATTCGAGCATGTCGCCACGCCAATCATCAATGCCGCGCCGAACAATCTCCATAACTTGCGCATAGTGGTTCCCTTTCCGGTTGCAGTTTCGTGATACCGACCTTCGATGACGGATACAGTCTTTTATCGATTTATTTGAGCAGCGGTGCAAGCGCTTCCCGGAGCGCCGTGTCCTGCTCCGCCGTCAGGCTGCGATGCGGTTTGCGGACATAGCCGGTGCCATAACCGCGCAAATGCGCTGCGTGCACGACCGACGGAATGTAGTTTTCGCGCCAGATGTAGAGGATCGACGGCAGCATCCGCTTCCACAGCGAAAGTGCTTCGCCATACTTCCTTTCCGCGAGGAAGTTATAGAGATCGACGGCCTCTTTCGGCATGAAGTTCGCCGCCCCCCAAATTGCACCGACGGCACCCGCCATCAGCGCGTAAATGGTCGTCGGATCAGCACCGTTCAGGACGTTGATCGATTCCCGCAGATACTCCTGGTGCGTTGCCAGATTGCCGGCACTGTCCTTGATGTAGTTGAAATTGGACAGTTGCGCGAGACGCTTGAGCAACGCGGTCGAAACGGCGATACCCGTGGCTTGCGGGATGTTGTAGCCGACGATGTCGATGTTGATTGCGTCGTTCACTTCCTCGTAGAACGCAAGCAGGCCATCATCGTCGGTAGGGCCTTCGAAATACGGCGGGAGCACCATGATTGCGTCGGCGCCAACCGATTCCGCGTGACGGGAACGGCGAACCACTTCGTCTACGTTCAGCGCCGACGTTTGGCAGATGACATTGCAGCGACCATTGACGCGCTTGATCCCGAGCTCGTACAGGTTGTTGCATTCCGCCTCAGTCAGATACGGATGCTGCCCGGTGCCTGAGCCGAGCACGAGGCCATGAACACCCGCGTCGATGTACTTTTCGATCAGCTCTTCAAACACGCTGAGATTGATCGATCCGTCCTGGTTGAACGGGGTTTGCATTGCGAGATTGATACCTGCCAGCTTTGCCATTTCAGCCTCTCTGATTGAATTAAACTTCGATGCCTGCTTTTCTGAACCGCATTCCGGTGACGAATCGAACCCCCAACGACGTGATAAGTCGCGGATAGGCTCGGACCGGCCGAACTTTTCGCTTGAGGATCTCGATCGACGGGCTGTTCATACCCGTGGCGAGCTCGGCGACCGCCTTTCCGAAGGCAGTGCCACGAGAAACGCCTGTGCCATTGCAATACGCCGCCCCATATACATTCGGTGCGATCTCACCCCAGACCATGCCGCCGTTCTGGGTCAGCGCCATCACGCCGCCCCAGCTCGCTTCGAAGCCCATCGAAGCAAGTTGCGGCCAGCGACGTTCGAACGCGACTTGCTGTTGCGTGCGCGCACGCATGACGTCTTCGACCGACGTCTTAAAGTTGTCGGCGTAGGAGTAAACGTTACGAAGAAAGAGACGATTGTCGAACGTGCGCCGCACCGTCGTACCGAAGCTGTTTGCCGGAATGAGACCGTACGTCTGATGGCTTCCGACCTGCGCGATCTCCTGCTCGGTAAGCGGTCGGGTCATGCTGGCGAACGTATAGACGGGTATCGCGGAGTTCGGATAGAACCCGAAGTTCTGAAGGTAGCCGTTCGTGCAGAGGATGACCTTGGTCGCCTTGATCGTCCCGGTCTGCGTCTCGAACTGATGATACGGTTTCCCGAACAATGCAGACAAAACCGGCGTATTCTCATAGACCGTCACGTTCGCCGGCAGCTTGCGAGTCATGTTCTTCAGGTACTTCGCGGGCTGCAGCAGAATCGTCCCCGGGTGATGCAGCGCCTTGATGTAGTGTTTGCTGCCCGTCATATCCTGCATCGCTTCGCGTTCGACCCAGCTGTATTTCTGGCCCATGCGGTCCAGCGCTTTCGAGAACTGCACCAGATCGGCCACACCGTTCTCGGATGCCGCCGCATGGTACTTACCTTGGGGATCCCAATCGCAGTCAACGCCCAGTTCCTCGACTGCCTTCCTGAGGTAAGCGTTGCCTTCGGTGTTAACGTACAGTTCGTCGCGATTACCCTGCTCGTCCTCGACAAAATCACGCTTGCGCGGATTGTGCGAAAGATCGATCGCAAAGCCCATGCAGCGTCCGGACGCGTTATTGCCAATACGCCCCGCATCGACGAGCACCACCTTCGCCTCCGGGCGAAGTTCCGCATAGCGTCGCGCTGCATGGACACCCATCCAGCCGGCTCCGATCACGAGGACTTCGCACGTAACTTCGCCTCGCAACGTGTTCAACGGCAGTTCCGGACCCGACGTCAGATACCAGCCAGACGGCGTGGCCTCCTTCTGAGGCGGGTCGACGGTGATACGTGCTTGGGACTCCATAGCGATTCCCCTTTGCAATGCTTGAACGGACAAGATCAATCTCCTTAGAAACAGCAGCGTGTCTCAAACACCTATCGCCAACGTGCAAGTACCGTCTTCCGGCACACGACCCTCAACTCCTCGCGCAGAGCGATTCTTTGTACGGGATTACCCTGACGGCGCGATGTTGTCCCAGGTCAAACGCCATCGAGAATCACCCTTCCTCATTTCTGTTAAAAACTATAAGAGGACCAAAAAATTCTCGCAATAAAAATTTTCAACATTTTTTTTGCAGAGAAGAAATTCTCCAAACGCGCCCGTGTCGTCTAGGGTTAACGCCTATCTCGTCGCGATCTGGCAGGTAAAGAGAGCCCTCCAAGCCGTCCGTAAGGGAGCCTCGTAGCTGGATCAACTGTAAAAACGCCAAAAAATTATTTCAACAAGAATTTTCACATAACTTTTCTTGCCATAAGAATTCTCGGCACGACGGTGGATGAAGTGAGGGCACGCCGTAGGTGCTCAAGTGGCGGCAGCACGCTCCGAGTCAACGGAGATGCGCACGGAAGGAAGTCGCTGGCGCTCAACACGGCGCCGCGTACAAGGGGGAAGGGAGATGAGTGGGGATGTCGGGGGATTCACTTGCCCGCATCAGACGGACCGGATATCGCCCGAAGATGGGGCCGGCCGCCGCCGCACCGCGAAGCCTCGAAGGGAGTCGGCGGCCTGCACGTCGAAGCGGCCTAGCAGTAGCCGACTCGGTACACGCGGCCCGTTTCGGGGCCGTCCACGCTCCGCACGTATGCCAACCCGACCCGCGCGGAACTGACGGGTTCAAAACCGGGGAAGTATGGTCCGAATGACGGGACGGACTCCTCGAGCATCGTCGGACTGACCAGATTGATGCGCATACCGCGCTTCAGATCGACCGCCGCACCTTTCACAAACCCCTCGAGCGCCATGTTGACGCTCGATGCGTTGGTCCCGTCGCGGACCGGTTCATGTGCGGAAATTCCGCCCGTGAGCGTGAATGAGCCTCCGTCGGTCATCCAATGCTGACCGACCAAAACGACGTTGACCTGCCCCATCAGTTTGTCGCGCAATCCGACGGAGAATTGTTCCGGCGTCGTCTGGTCGAGTGGGCCGAAATGGACTGCACCCATCGCAACCACGATACCGTCGACTTTCCCGATCGACTGAAACAATTTCTGGACGGCCACGGAGTCGGTCGCATCAACCCGGAGCTCTCCTTTCGTGGCTCCTACCTGGATAACGTCATGACGCCCGGCCAACGCGGCAACCGCCGCCCGGCCAATCGTCCCGGTCGCACCAATTACGACAATCTTGCTCATCAAAATCTCCATTCATCAGTTGAACTAATGGACAATGTCAACGCAACGCATGCGTTTCATGCTGCGCGCGACATCAACGGTGACTGCAATGCAAGCGGTCGCCGAAGACGGTTGCCCGTCTTTCAGCGCACGTTCCTAATACGTTGGAGGCGCGATGACCCAGACGATCTGCGTCTCCGAATCGCTGCGGTTTACCCAGCTGAACGGTTCCCGTGCAATTCTGAAAGTGTCACCCGCCGACACCTCGAAATGGTGGCCGCCGATCCATATCTCCAGCTGACCTTTCAGAACGTAGCCCTCTTCCTCAGTGTCACGAAGCGCTTCCTCCCGCGTTGCGCCTGCCGCAATCGTCGTCAGGAATGTTTCGAACGCGCCGCCGATACTCGGCGACAGCAGTTCCTCGGAAAGCCCGTCCGGCCCGTCACCGAGGCGCCGCCGTGACGTTGCCCGGACGATGCGGCCGACTTCGGCAGTCGGCTTGTCGTCGGACACGAAAAACCACCCCAGTGGAACGCCGAGCGTCTGCGCAACTCGCTTGAGGTCAGAAATTGAAATTTCCGTGCGACCCCGCTCGAGCTGACTGATGAAGCTGATCGATCGGCCGGTCGCGAGCGCCAGTTCAGCAAGCGTCTTGGAACGTGCCTTGCGCAAGTTGCGAATCTCCATACCGAGCGTCGCCCGGTCCAGCGCAACATCGCTGATGGCAACTGCATTTAGTCCCTGTTCACGCACTGGCTTGGCCATGAGCGCACTCCTACTTTGAAAAAAATTTCCGGACAAATTTACCACAAAAAAATCTGGCCGCTTTTTCTCTCTCCTCAAACACTCTAAACGTCAACGTCGGAGCAACCTCCAGACATCCCGCGGTGCTCCTGCGTGCTTCTTTGTGAACGCACCCGTGACGGTCGGCCCGCACCGTTGGCCTTTCGGTCGAATGCCAGCCTGACCCGAGTATCGGGGTCACCAGCCTCGCCAAACGGGGCTCGACCCCTGACGTGATGCCTGCCTCGGCGGGTCCGCCTCTTTTGTTTGAAAATGTATTCCCCCCACAAATTTCTTGCAACAACAAAAAAATCGCGATATTTTTTTGTGCGTGCAAAGCCCCACGAGTCGTTTCGGAGAGATGCCAGTCCGAGCGCAAGCATGTGGGTGCATGGACACCAACGGCTGGAAGGCACAACCAAAGGAATGAAGATGAAACGCGTAAACTTCACGCAGATGAAAGATGGTACGGCGGAGGAGTATCGCCTCCTTGGACAACTGGAAGAACAGTTTTGCGAGAAGACTGCCGATCGGCTACTGGCCGAATTGCGCCGCCAACAGAACGATACGCTCGAGGGTTATCGCATCACTCGGTTGGAACATGCGCTTCAAAGCGCGACACGAGCGCTACGCGATGGCGCTGACGACGACTGGGTCGTCGCGACGCTCTTTCATGACATCGCGGATGGCTTTGCGCCCCGCAATCACGATCGCACTGCGGCGGAGATCCTCCGACCCTATGTACGTGAGGATGTGTGCTGGGTCATCGAGAATCACGGCCTCTTTCAAACGTTCTACTACGGGCACCATCTCGGCTGGGACCGCGACGCTCGCGACAAATTCCTCGGTCATCCGCTGTATCAGACGGCCGCCGACTTTTGCGAACGATGGGACCAGGCATCGTTCAACGATAAATACAATACCGAGCCGCTGGAGACGTTCATCCCGGCGGTGAAGCGCGTTTTCGGACGCAAACCCTATTGGTACATGGACCAGAGCAACCGACGTCTTTACGGTTAGGCGCGGTCCGGAATCCTGGCTCGCAGCCATCCGATCCCGACAACCGCCGTTCATGAGTGCGCCCCGGCATGCGGACAGACGCATGCTTTGACGCGATCGGTGTACATTGTTGCTCGTCGCTTCGGCGGCGTCGGGCGGAGAGATATTGTTGGATGATGAGCGAGAAACGGAAATGCCTTCACAAACGAGTTCGAATCCATCGACCAATCCCTTGTGGTTTCGGCCTGCACCGCGACGGCAGCATCTGGCCGATACGATAGACGCGGATGTGGTCATCGTCGGCGCCGGCTATACGGGCCTTTGGACAACTTACTACTTGTTGAAGGCTCGGCCTTCGCTCCGAGTGGTGCTTATCGAGCGAAATGTCGTCGGATTTGGTGCATCGGGGCGCAATGGTGGCTGGGCGTCGGCGATTTTCCCGATCTCGCTTTCTCGCGTGGCGCAGATGTATTCGCACGAGGCCGCCCTGCATCTGCAGGCGGCCATGAACGCAACGGTCGACGAGATCGGCCAGGTGCTCGAAACAGAGAATTTGGATGCAGATTTCCAAAAGGAAGGCTTTATATCGTTAGCCCGAAGCGACGCCCAGCTTCTCCGGGTACTTTCTGCCGTTGAAGCTTCGACGCGCTTCGGCCTTCCTGCTCAATGGCAAATACTCGACTCCGTCGTCGCTCGCGAAAAGGTCGGAGCGCGCGACGTGATTGGTGCTCTTTACACTGAGCATTGCGCGGTCATCCATCCTGGCAAGCTGGTACATGGTCTTGCGAAGCTGGTCGAAAGCATGGGCGCGCGTATTTACGAGAATTCCGAGGTAAAAAGCATCCGCCCCGGGATTGTCAGCACGGCCAACGGCACGGTGAAGGCTGAGACTGTAGTGCGCGCAACGGAAGCGTTCTCGTGTCAGCAATCGGAAAATCGCCGCTCTGTCATTCCACTCTCCTCGCTCGTACTTGCTACCGAGCCGTTGCCGCTCGATATGCGCAGAAGGCTTCACCTCGACCATCGCTTAGCATTCAACGATATGCGCCACCTTCGTGTGTACGGACAGGTGACCGCCGACGGACGACTGGTTTTTGGTGGTCGGGGAGCCCCTTACAAGTGGGGCTCGACAATATCGGACGACTTCGGAGACGCTCATGACAAAATCCGCAAGTCGATGGTGGGGTTCTTCCCGGAACTGGCTGATGTGGCTATCACTCACCGTTGGGGTGGTGCACTCGGTGTTGCCCGTGATTGGTGCCCGACCGTAAGTATGGACAAGCGTACTCGAATCGCGTGGGCCGGCAACTATGTTGGGGATGGCGTCGCGACAAGCAATCTGGCCGGGCGTATTCTCAGCAATTTGATTCTTGATGTTGACGAGAAGATTAATAGCTTGCCGTTCGTCAACCACCAATCTCCTTCGTGGGAAGCCGAACCTTTGCGCTGGTTCGGCATCAACGGTGGCCTTTTCGCCGCCGGGTTGAGTGACCTCGAGGAGAAGTTGACCAATCATCCGTCGCGTACTGCCATGCTTATGGAGAAATTGACGGGGGCGCATTAGAAGGTGGCTCGCGCGGGAATCGGTATCGAAGGCAACTTGCCGCCGCGGACACTTTCCGCTCAACCGGCTTCGATCAGCGATGACCGCCGTGCCGCTGGCGCCGCTGCGCTCGTCGGCCCGGTTGGCTCCGCGGATAACGCATCATCGCGACGTCCACCGAGCTGCGGATGACGTACCATTCGCCTACCCCTCGGGGGCGACACGCTCCAGCAACCGGCTTCGTCGCGGAAAAAGAAAATAGTCAATTCCCGCCCTGCCACCACTGCATCGACGCGCACGCAACGAACATCGTAAGGATGACCGAGGCCCGAGCGAGTCAGTCGGATCGCGTTCCCGCCCGTTGTGCCAAACCACTTGCTAACGATCCAGCGTAGCGATTGCCCGCGCTCCATTTCCCGCTCCCTGATGCTCGACACATCGACACCCTGGCCCTGCGCCGGCGAGTGATCGCCGGCCTGGCAACACCGCTCCGGCTAGATCTCGATCATCTCGAAGTCGATCTTCGTCGCGGAACATTCCGGGCAAATCCAGTCGTCCGGGACGTCCGCCCATCGCGTCCCGGCAGGGATGCCCTCGGCCGGCATGCCTTCCGCTTCGTCATAGACGAAGCCGCACAGCACGCACTGCCACAGTTTGAATTCCAGCTGTACCGGCTCGCTTTTCGGTTCGGTACCATGGCCAGTCTCATTCACGTTTGCACTCATCTGATTCACCATTTCATCGATCTTCAAAACCGGCGGCCGTCCGATCGCGCCCGCCGGCGTCAACAATGCGACCCACGCGCCGCCGTTCAGGCTCCTACCTTGACGTCTCGCAAGAAGCCCCCATCTTCGGCCACTTTCAACAGCAGATCGCTCGGCTTCCATCGCTTCCCGTAGCGCTCATGCCATTCGCATACCTGACGATAGATCTCCTTCGCACCGATCGAATCAGCCCAGTACATCAGGCCACCGCGATGTCGCGGGAACCCGAAACCATAGAGCCACATGACATCGATGTCGCTCGCGCGATATGCCTTGCCGTCCTCGAGGATCTTGCATGCTTCGTTGACGGATGCGAACAGCATCCGCCTCAGGATTTCATCGTCGGTGAACGTACGTTGGGGAACGCCGAGTTCCTTGGCGACCTCCGCGATGATTCGGCGGACTTCCTCATCCGGATGGGGCGTGCGATCGCCCTCGATGTATCGATACCATCCGGCGCCCGACTTTTGCCCCTTTCGCCCCAACTCCACCATGCGGTCCGGGACGTGGAGTTTCCGATAAGTCGGATCCGCTGCCGCACGGCGTTTGCGTGTGTCGTAGCTGACATCGAGCCCGGACAGATCGCTGACCGCGAACGGTCCCATCGGATAGCCGAACTCGACCATGACTTTGTCGACCTGCTCGGGAAGCGCGCCCTCCTCAAGCATCAGCATCATCTCGGTGACGAGCGGTGCACGACTGCGATTGGCTGCGAATCCGTCGCAGGTGCCTGACACCGCGCTGACCTTGCCGAGATCCCGGCCCATCCGTGATGCACGCACGATCGTCTCGATCGAAGACTGGTCGCCTCGGACGATCTCGCACAGTTTCATGACGTTCGCTGGCGCGAAGAAGTGCGCGCCCGCAACGTCTTTCGGCCGACTGGTCATCGCGGCCATGGTGTCGATGTCGATCGCGGACGAGTTCGTGAGCAGCAATGCGCCGCGCTTCATCACCGCATCCAGCTTCGAAAATACTTCGCGCTTGAGATCGATGCGCTCGAATACCGCCTCGACCACCGCATCGCAATCCGCGATTTCTTCGTAACGCTCGGCGGTGCGGATGCGCGCCATGCGCGCGTCCATTTCCGACTGCGTGAGGCTTCCGCGCTTAACCCTGACCGCATAAGTATCGCGAATGCGATTGAGGCCACGCTCCAACGCCTCGGGCGTCGCCTCGATCACGCTGACGGGGATCCCGGCATCCGCGAAACACATTGCAATGCCACCTCCCATCGTCCCCGCACCGATCACGGCCGCGGATGCGACCCGCGCAGGCTTGAGGTCGGCCGGCACACCGGGAATCTTCGCGGCCTCGCGCTCCGCGAAGAACGCATAGCGCAGCGCGCGAGCCTCGTCCGAACCTTCGAGTTCCGCAATGGAACGCTGCTCCAGCGCAAGGCCCTCGTCGAAGGGCTTGTCGATCGATGCTTCGACACATGCGATCGCATGCTGAGGTGCCATCAGCTTTCTGGCGCGCGCTGATGCTTTCGCGCGCGCGGCGTCCCAGCGGGTCCTGTCGCGTCGCGTCTCCTCGATGCGCTCCGATCGGTCCCGCACGCGCGGAAGCGGCCGTGCGCAGGCGACGCGCCTGGCGAGATCGAGGGCCGCACCGCGCAAGGAGTCTGGACTCACGACGTCGGTCACGATCCCGAGGCGCAGCGCTTCGTCGGCGGCGACATGACGACCGGTCACGATGATGTCGAGTGCGGCTTCCGGCCCGATCAAGCGTGGTAGACGCTGCGTGCCGCCGCCTGCCGGGATGATCCCGATCGCGACTTCCGGCAGGCCGACCTTGGCATCCGTCGAGGCGATCCGATAGTGACACGCCAACGCGTGCTCGAGGCCGGCACCCAGCGCATAACCGTGAAGCGCGGCAATGACCGGCTTTCGGCTCGCGTCCAGTGCCGCCGTGCTGACGCTGCTGGTGACCGAGCGAGCCTTGCCGAACTGACGGATGTCAGCGCCAGCAATGAAATTGTGCCCCGCACCGATGAGCACGATCGCGTCGACGCCCGGATCGTCGTTTGCGCGCGCAACGCCATCAATGATGCTTTCTCGCATTCCGGGCGCAAGCGCATTGACAGGCGGATTGTCGATGGTAATGACGGCAACGCCGTCCTCCACGTCATATTTCACAAGCTGAAGGTCGCTCATCTCATTTTCCATATCGTAAGAACCATCCGGGAGTGGCCACGCGCGGCATACGCAACACACGCGCTCCAGGCGCAAGCGGGCCACCCCGTTTCGCCGGCGGACACGGCATTCGTGTGCCGCCGAGCCCACTCCCACATCCCTGTGCAACGTCGATCCGATGGTATCATGCGTTTTACTGAATAGCATTAATTCCACTCAGTGAAACCAAGGAACTCATTTGTGTCGTCCGGTCCGTGTGCGTACGGATCGGCTTTCCAGCTGCGCAGAACCGTTGCTGCAGCGCCTGGAAGCGCATGCCGGCCGCGCGGCCGACCCAACCCGTCCGTTCCGAAAACATGGAGGAGTGTCAGCACATGACTATCAGAGGCAAGGCATATATCGTCGGCGCATACGAGCATCCGCTGCGCAAGGCGCCGAACCATTCGGTCGCCCAGTTGCACGCCGAGGTCGCGAAAGGCGCGCTCGATGACGCCGGCCTGTCGAAAGACGACATCGACGGGTATTTCTGCGCGGGCGATGCGCCCGGCGCGAACGCGTGGTCGATGGCCAACTACCTGAACCTGAACAGGCTGAAGCACATCGACTCGACGGACATGGGAGGATGCTCGTACCTGATCCACGTCGCACACGCAGCCCAGGCCATTGCGGCCGGTAAATGCAACGTAGCGCTGATCACCCTCGCCGGTCGGCCGAACTCCGAAGGCATTTCAGGCACCCAGGTGCGGGTGCGTGGCGTCAATCTTCCCGATGCGCCCTATGAGATGCCGTACAACCCGGTGACCGTGAATCTGTATGCGATGGCAGCCATGCGGCACATGCACGAATACGGCACCACGAGCGAACAGCTCGCGTGGGTCAAGGTGGCCGCGTCGCATCACGCGCAGCACAATCCGAACGCGATGCTGAAAAACGTAGTCAGCGTGGACGACGTCCTCGCCTCGCCGATGATCTCGGACCCACTTCACCGGCTCGACTCATGTGTCGTCAGCGATGGCGGTGGCGCCGTGATCGTGGCGCGCCCGGAGATCGCGAAAGCACTCAAGTGCCCGCAGGTCAAGATTCTGGGCAGCGGTGAATCCACGAAGCATCAGATGGGCGGCAAGATCGATCTGACCTACACGGGCGCGGCATGGACCGGCCCGCGCGCATTCGAGGAGGCCGGCGTCCGCCCCTCGGACATCCAGTACGCATCGATCTACGACAGCTTCACGATCACAGTGATCCTCCAGCTCGAGGATCTCGGCTTCTGCAAGAAGGGGGACGGCGGAAAGTTCGTAGCCGACGGCAATCTGATTTCAGGCATCGGAAAGCTGCCGTTCAATACGGACGGCGGCGGACTGTGCAACAACCATCCGTCCAATCGTGGCGGGATCACGAAGATCATCGAGGCGGTTCGCCAACTGCGCGGCGAAGCCCATCCGGAACTCCAAGTACGCGACTGCTCGCTGGCACTCGCGACCGGCATCGGCGGCGCAATCGGGCACCGTCATGGCGCCGCAACGCTCATCATGGAAAGGGAGTAAGCAAATGGCCACCCCATATACCGACCGCAAGATCAACGACCCTGCCTTGAATCCCGGCGACGAGCCGTATTTCGACGCCGCGTCGGAAGGCAGACTACTCGTCAAGTACTGCAATGCCTGCAACGAACCGCACCACTATCCGCGATCGTTGTGCCCGTTCTGCTGGAGCGACGACCTCGAATGGAAGGATGCGCGGGGACTCGGAATGGTCTATGCGTTCAGCGTCACGCGGCGCGGCACGCCGACCCCTTACTGCATCGCCTATGTGACGCTCGACGAGGGCACCACGCTCATGACGAACATCGTCGATACCGATCTCGACGCGGTCAGGATCGGCCAGCGCGTCAAGGTCGTTTTCAAGAAGTCGGAAGACGGTCATTCGATTCCGATGTTCACGCCCGTGGCCGACACGCACGCATAACGGACGGGGCCGCACGGCGGCAGACATGGTTCGCCCGTCGTGCGCAACGCACGGTCCGTGCTACCGCGCCGTCCACTCCTGAACACGGCGCTTCATCCGGAGAATTTAGATGGCAGGCGTAGCCTTGTACAGCGCGGTCGGAGACACGATCACGCACTATGACGTCGACGTCGACGCGGCAACCCTCTCGCAGAGAGCGACGATACGCGTCCCGGCCAAGGTGCAATATGCGTGGCCCCATCCTTCCCGCTCGCATCTGTATGTCACCACCAGCAGCGGCGGGCCGCGCATGCGCTCGGACTTCAACCATGTGAGTGCGTATACGATCGAACCAGACGGCGCGCTGTCCGCGCATGGCGGGCCGAGGTCACTCGATCGTCGTGCGGTTCACATGTGCGTCGATCCATCCGGGCGCTTCATTTTGAGCGGGCACAATTTTCCCGCGAGCGGGATTACCGTACACCGCATCGAACAAGACGGAACGATCGGTGCACCGGTCGCGCATTCCGAAACGTTGGACTTCGGCATCTATCCGCATCAAGTCATGGTGTTTCCGAGCGGCTCGCCAGCCTTGATCGTCGATCGCGGCAATCAGGCGAAGGAAGAACGAGCCGAGGAGCCCGGTGCATTGCGTTCCTTTGAATTCGTGGACGGCAAGCTGTCACCGGGCGAGGTCGTCGCTCCCCGCGGTGGATACGGGTTCGGGCCGCGGCATGTCGACTTCCATCCGTCGAAGCCGTGGCTGTATGCGTCCGACGAACGCACCAATCGGGTCTACCAGTTTCGTTTCGCCGATGGCGCGATCGAGGCGGAGCCTGCCTGCTCGCTCGATACGCTGGCGGAACCGCTCCGGGCAAATCCTCGCCAGCTCGGCGGCCCGATCCATGTGCACCCGAACGGTCGATGGGTCTATGTAGCAAACCGGGCCGACCATACGGTCGACTTTGCCGGCCGGCAGGTATTTGGCGGCGGAGAAAACAACATTGCAGTGTTTCGCATCGACCCCGACTCCGGCAACCTCGAACCGATCCAGCACGCGGACACCCAATCGTTTCACGTCCGGACGTTCGCGTGCGATCCGAGCGGTCGCCTCCTCGTCGCCGCCAGCGTCAAGCCGCTCGCTGTTCGCCGGGGCGACGACGTCGACGCAACGCCGGCAGCGCTGTCCGTGTTTCGCATCCTCGCGGACGGACGTCTGGAATTCGTGCGGAAATATGATGTCGACACGCCGAATGGCCAGCTTCAGTACTGGATGGGTATCGTCGGCGTCCGCTGACTGACTCGTTGCTCAATACGCACCCACTTGGGTGTGTAAGCGCGATGAGCATGCGGGGGCGGGATGTCACTCGCCCCGCCCCCGCGATGTTCGTCAGATCCTGTTCAGGATGCGGCCGCCATCGACGAGCATCGAAATACCCGTGACGAAATCGGCCTCATCCGACGCCAGGAACAGCGCGGCATTCGCCACGTCCCACGCGGTCCCTTGCCGGCCGAGCGGCACTTTTGCGTTACGTTCCGCCTCCACCTGCTCGCGCGATTGATTCCATTCGCGCACACGCGTGTCGACCGCCATCGGGGTGGCGATCAGCCCGGGCAGAATGCTGTTCGCCCGGATGCCGAACGGCGCGTTCTGCAACGCCAACTGCTCGGTAAACGCGATCACGCCGGCCTTGGTCGCCTTGTACACGGCATATGGATACTTTCCGAGCGCTGCAGCCGAGGCAACGTTGACGATCGCGCCCGAGCGTTGTTCCCGCATGATCGCGACCGCATGCTTGCATGCGAACATCGTACCGCGCAGATTAATTCGGCAGATGTTGTCGAATTTTTCTTCGGTGAGATCCATCAGGTCCGCGTCGCCGCCACCGAGGCTGACCCCCACGTTGTTGTGCAGGATATCGAGCGTACCCCAGCGCTCTTTGGCTTGCCGCATGGCTTGGCCCAGTTCGCTTTCGCGCGTGACGTCGGCCGCCGCGGCCAGCGCCTCGAAACCTTCACTCCGGATCAGCGCCGCCGTTTCCTCTGCGGATTCGAGATTCCTGTCGACTGCGAGCACGCGCGCACCCTCGCGCGCGAAACGCACCGCCGTCGCCCGACCGTTACCAAACCCTTCGCCGGGGCTCTGCCCCGCGCCGATGACTACCGCTACCTTGCCCTCGAGCCGCTGCGAGGGCGTCCAGCCGGGACCGCGATTTGAATTCATGATGTTCTCCTGTGCTCCTATCTCCAAGGTTGAAATCGTCCGTCACCCGGGCATCCGAACGGCCCCGGGCCGTCCTGCATCCTGCGCCCGACACTGCGGCTAACGGGGCAATCCAGCCGCCTCGCCAGGTTCGAACCCGGCGCCTTCCTGCGTTGAAAGTAATGCTATCATAGGTTCTGTTTATCGGCACTCGTTCCACTCACTAGAACCAAACTATCGAATCGTGGCTGCATCGTGCGCCTGACGCCAGTCGCTGTCAGACTGCGATTCGAGATATGCTGGAGGAGCAATGACACACACCGCCTCACTGCTGATCGCAGGAGATTGCGGCCCGGTTCACGGGCCTGCCGCAGGCTTTCCGATCGACGGCTATACCGCGCTCGTGCGCCCCGCACTGGAGCGAGCCGACTTCCGTTTCATCAACTGCATGCGGGCATATTCGAACCGTGGCGTGAAAACCGAGCATGCACCGCAAGTCTGCCAGCCGGTCGAAATGGCGCAGATATTCACGAGCGGTCTCTTTGACGCCGTCACCCTTGCAAACAATCATAGCTGCGATGCGGGCGTGGATGCGATGCTGGACACCAGGACGTTGATGAACGCACACGGCGTCCAGGTGACCGGCGCAGGCAGGGATCGCAAGGAAGCAAGGCGCGCCGCGATCATCGAGAAGAATGGTGTAACGGTCGGCTACCTGGGCTACACCTCCGTCGCGGCACAAGGCAGCGAGGCCGGGCCGGACAAACCAGGCGTGATGAACATCGGGATCGAGACCCGCTACGAGCCGCGCGGACCGCATCAGTCCGTACGCGTGCGAACGGAGCCGAACCCGAACGACCTCGACATGTTGCTGGAAGACATCGCCGCGCTGCGGAGTCAGGTTGATGTCGTCGTGCTCGCGTACCACGCCGGCGTGATTCGCCTGCCGCGCATCATCCCGGACTATCAAGTCGCCGTCGCCCACGCAGCGATCGAAGCAGGCGCCGACCTGGTCGTCGGGCATTCGCCGCATATTCCGAAAGCCATCGAGGTCTATCGAGGCAAAACGATCTTCTACAGTCTCGGCGTGTTCGCCATGACGAAGCCCTTCGCCGCGCCGTCGTGGCACGACGAGCCGGCCTGGGCACACGGCGCAGTGCGCAACCACACGGATCTCGACCCCGAATACCCGTTCATGCCTTACGGCAAGGCGAGCACGCTGGCATTAATGGCAAAGGCGACGATCTCGGGCGAAGGCGTCGTCCGCACCTCGTTTCTTCCGATGGCAATCGACAAGCAGTATCGTCCGGAAATATTGCGTCCGGACGATCGCCGATTCTCGGACGTTCTGTCCTACATGGAGTGGGTATCGGAAGACATGCCCCATCGCTTCAGCGTCGAAGGCGACGAAGTCGTCATCTCGGGCTGACCCGCCCCCACCACCCGAGCATCGCGAGAACCCTCATGGATTTGGGAATCAAAGGAAAGACCGCCCTCGTCACCGCGTCGAGCGGCGGAATGGGCCGAAATATCGCTCATGCCCTTGCTGCCGAAGGCGCCAACGTCGCACTGTTCGCGCGGTCGGCCGACAAACTGCAGGCTGTTGCCGATGAGATCGAGCGCACATATCACGTACGGGCCGTGACGGTGCCTGGCGACATGCGCGTGAGCGGCGACGTGGAACGCCTCGCCACCACAATCGGACGCGAATTCGGCGGCCCCGACATCGTCGTCGTGAATACGAGCCGCCCGCCCAATCCGATCCGCGCCACGCTGGACGAAACCGACGAGGCCAGATGGACCGAGGCCTATCAGAATCAGCTATGGAGCACCATTCAGGTCCTCAAGCAAATGACGCCGGCGATGCGCGAACGCGGCTGGGGGCGCATCATCGCCATCACCTCCGCATCCGTGAAGTCGCCGATGCCGCACCATAGCCTGTCAACGGTCTTTCGCGCGGGCGTCACCGCCTACATGAAGCATCTCGCCAACGAACTCGGCGATCGAGGTATCACGGTGAACTGCGTTGCGCCGGCCCTCATCGAGACGCCGCATCGCAGCGGGGCCGCCGCGTATACGGCCGAGCAGGCGGAAGCACGCAAGAAACTCACGCCGCTGGGGCGCATGGGTTCCCAGGAGGAGCTGGCAGGGGTCGTGACGTTCCTCGCGTCGATGCAGGCCGGGTTCATCACGGGTTCGACCATCGCCGTCGAAGGCGGCATGATCGGCTCGCTTTTCTGATCTCCCGACGCGGCGGGACGCAGCTGCGGGTTGGATCTGCCGCTACTGCGCCTTGCCGCCATACTGCCGGGAGATATCGGCGGCCGCCGTCACGGCGAGCTTGATGAACTCCTTTTCGTGCATTTGCATCCGGACGGTCGGCGCGCCGACCGACAGGCAATAATGCACTTCCTCGTTGAAGTCCTTGATCGGTGCTGAAATCGCGGAAATGCCGAGAAGTCGCTCGCCATGCGAAACCGCGTAGCCTTGCTCGCGCACCCGCGCCAGCTCCTCGAGCAAGTCGGCTTTCGTCATCTTTCGGGCCCGCGCGGCACTGGCGACGATGGGTGTCAGCTCGGTCTTCGGCAGGTAAGCCATCAGCACCTTCGACGCGGAACCTGCCAGCAGCGGAATTTGCTCGCCGGCCTGAACGACCGCCCGCAGCGGCGCCGTGGCAGTGGATACGGCATCGATACAGACACGATTCCCGCCGTTGACCGTATGGATCGATACGGATTCCTTCGTCTGTTCCGCCAGCTCCAGCAGGAACGGCCGGGCAATCTCCCGAATCGTCAGCGTGCTGCGCACCAGGCCGGCCAGCCGGGTAAACCGAAACGACAGGCAATACTGGTTATCTTCCAGGCGAACAAGATACCCCGCACGCTCCAGGCTCTGAACGATCCGGAAGGTCGTGGATTTCGGCAAATCGATGCGATCCGCGATCTCTTGCAACGACAGGCTGCTTCTCTCAGCGCTGAAGCTTTCGAAGATGGCAAGGATACGTTGGACTGAGCGCATCATATCGGCGGCATTCCCTCTTGAAGGTCATCGGATTTCGATATGCTACATTGCGGCGATTGCGACGCGTTCGCGACCGCCGCAGGCGTAATGTAGCTGTAACGCGCATGTTACCACGCGGTTCCAATGCCCGGCACGGGTTCCAGTTGATGCGCAGATTCACCGCGGTACCGGCTCGGTCGTGCCGCGTCGGTACCCGATCTGTGCCGCATAGGCAGTCCATACCGCAGCCCCATCAGTGTGTGCAGATCCTCGCGCAATCCGGCCTGCAATCTCTCGAAGATCGCCCGCAGCAGATCGCTTTTGCGGCCGAAATGCCAGCACATGGCGCCGCGAGTTACCGCCGCGGACTTCGCAACGGCATCCAGGGTAGCGGACTGAAATCTGCGTTCGAGAAATCGCTGCTCACCCGCATCCAAGATAGATGCACGGGTGAGCAAGGCACTGCGCTTGGTGTTACGAACCATCGCTGCGGATCAATTAGGCCGGTGCGCGCGGCGTCTCGCGCCCGCCCGACTCCGCCGCCGCGCAGTGCTTGGCTCTATGTGACGAACTTCGTCCAGCGTGCGACACGCGCGCCGATCATCATCTGCCGTGCCGAGTACAGATCGGTCGGTGCAGTTTGCACCGACAGGTCGCCGTCGACACCGTTCTTGTAGCGCGGGTCCGACAGATCGAAACGGCGCTGTCGCTCCTGGTCGTTTCGCTCGAGCGCGGCGATCTGATGGCCCCCACGGGTCGCGCGCCGCCAACCCGTCGGACACTTCGCGGAACGACTTCTGGATCGGCTTCTCCTAGCTGGAGATCTCGATGGGCGTCTAAACGTACGTGAGGTTCAGTTTCGCGATGTTAGAACCACCCTCAGTGATGAATCTGCGCGACGCCGATGGATCATGCTTCGGCGACGGGATACGGCCGTCCATCATTCGTCCCCCCGCAGCCCACATTTTCGGGTTGCGGACCGGCTCGCGAGGCCGAAAACCTTCAGCGCATCTGCAGAACGATCACGTTGCTGCTGGCCGGATTCGTACGATCGCGAAGGTGCTTTACCTCGTCGGCATTCATGGCTCCGCCGCGGTTGCCCCACGACGTCCGGACGAAAGTCAGCACGTCCGCGATCTCCTGATCCGAGAGCTGGTTCCGGAATGGCGGCATCCGATAGGCATCCGGAACACCGCCCGCGACGACCCGGCCGGACCCGTTCAACGCTACGTTGACGGACGACACGTTCGTACTGGCCATCGACGACGCGGCACCAGCAAGAGAAGGGATCCATTGGCCTTGCCCGCGTCCGTCCACGCCATGACACGCGCTGCACTTTGCCATGTAGGTCTGTGCACCGGGCACCTTCAACCGCTGATCGACTGCGAGCTGACTGTTGGACGCTGCATCGTATTTCCAGGGTGCGCCATCCCTCGCGGGATCGCCAGGCAACGACTTCAGATAATGTGCGACGGCCCGCAGATCCTCATCCGTCATGTACTGCGTCGAGTTGTTGAACACCTCCGCCATCGAACCGAACACCACGGAGTGCACATTCCGGCCCGTCCTGAGGAAGCGAAAGACATCGGGCTCGTTCCAGCGACCGAGCCCGGTATTGACGTCGCCTCGCAAGCTGGGCGCATACCAGCCGTCGAGCTCGGCACCGGCGAGATAAAGCGCGCTGCGTTCGTCGAGCGCCTTTTCATTCATCCCTATCCCGCGCGGTGTATGGCAACTGCCGCAGTGACCGAGCCCCTGTACGAGATAGGCACCACGATTCCATTGTTCATCGGCGGACACCTTGGCCTGGTACGCACCGGGTTCGGTGAATACGCCGTTCCATACCGCGAGCGGCCAACGCATGTTCAGCGGCCACGGAATGTCGCTACGCTTGTTTTGCTCCCGAACCGGCTGTACGCCGTGCATGAAATACGCATAGAGCGCCTGCACGTCGCCATCGGAGAGCTTCGAGTAGGACGGGTAAGGCATGGCCGGATAGAGTCGATGACCATCGCGCGCGACGCCGTGACGCAACGCGCGATCGAAATCCGCCAGCGTATAGCTGCCGATGCCGGTTTCCTTGTCCGGCGTGATGTTCGTCGCGAAGATCGCGCCCATCGGTATCGCCATCTCGAGGCCGCCGGCGAATGGCGCGCTGCTCGGGGTACTGTGGCATGCGACGCAATCCCCGAGCCGCGCGACATACTCGCCATGCCGAATCAGTTCGGCCGACGGCATACCCGCATCCGCGGCGCTGTCGAACGGCGACGCCGGTGTTCGGTTCACGAACCAGGCGACACCGGCAGCCACGACAATGCAGGCAGGCAGCAGGATGGCGATGATCTTCTTGAAGCAGCTTTTCGTCATTGTCGGGCGTTGCTTTGCTGGCAAGTTTTCAGGTGTTGAACGTGTAGCGCGAGAGCGGCATGCTGCGAACGCGCTGGCCGGTCAGCCTGGCGACCGCGTTGGCTACGGCCGGCGGCACGGCCGGCAACGGCGGCTCGCCGATCCCGCCCATCTTCTCGCCGCTCTCGATGATCCGGACGTGTACGCGCGCCATGCGGGCGGGCGGCAGAATCGGATACATGTCGTAGTTGCGCGCGGTCGGTACGCCCTTATCGAACGAAGCCTCTTCCAACAGGACCTGGGACAAGCCGAGTGCGACGGCTCCGCTCACCTGAGCCTGGATGATGGCCGGGTTGACGATGCTGCCCGGATCGATCGCCTCCCAGATATCGTGCACCTTGACTCGCCCTTGCTCGATCGACACCTCCGCGATCACCGCCGCCTCGGTACCGAACGGGCTCGCCATCGCGACACCACGCGCGCGGCGCGTACCGTCGCTGGCCGTAAACGGTCCACGCTTCCAGCCGCCGGACATGTCGCCGACGGCTCGCAACAAATTCGTGAGCCGCTTGTTGCCGTTCAGCAACCGCATCCGCAGGTCATACGGGTCGTGGCCGCCCTCGTCGGCCAACTCGTCCAGGAACGTCTCATAGAAAAAGTCGTTCATCGAGTTGCCGACCGAGCGCCAATAGCCCTGGATCATCGGACTCTTCACATAAAGCCGGGCAATGCGCCGATCCGGAATCGCGTACTTCTTGCCGGCGAGCCCTTCGACGGCACTGGGATCCACTTTCTCGCCCCGCTTGTTGCTAAGCGCCTCGGTCGGGCCTTCGGTGACCGTCACGGCTTCGAGGGCGATCGGCAGCCCCTGGGCATCAAGCCCGGCACGAAAGCGCACGGCCGCCATCGGTCGTACTGCGTCGCGCAGGAACTCTTCCTCGCGACTCCAGATGACCTTGACCGGTCGTCCGACCGACTTTGCCAGCTGAATCGCCTGTGGATACACGAGTGCCGTGTCGTACAGGAAATGGCGCCCGAAGAACCCGCCCAGTAGCGGGGAATGGATGATCACCTTGTCGGTCGCCAAGCCCGTGCGCTTGACGATGTCGGCCTGGAACATCTCGGGCGCCTGATTGGGCATCCACAGTTCGAGCGAACCGTCCGCGTTGAATCGCGCAAGCGCCGACGGCGGCTCCAGTTGCGCGTGGTTCAGATACTGGCTGTGATAGGTCGCGTCGACGACCTTCTTCGCACGCTTGAACGCAGCATTTGCATCACCCACGACCTCGGCATCGTCGCCAACGCCCGGCTCGTTGGCGAGGCGTTTCGCGAATGCCGCGGTCGAGAAGTCGGCGGGCATGTAACGTACGGTCGATTCGGGCCCCGGCTCACGCCAGTCGACCTGCAGCGCTTCCGCTGCACGCTTCGCGTCCCACCAGCGCTCGGCCACCACTGCAATTGCACCCTGCAGGCGATGAACTGAATGCACGCCCTTCATTGCGCCGACCTGTGCCTCGTTTCGGATCGTACCGACGGTCAACCCCAACCGCGGGGCATGCTGGACCGCCGCCTGCAGCATGCCGTCCACGCAACTGTCGATGCTGTACATCGCCTTGCCCGTCGATTTCTGATGCACGTCGACACGCTGGACCGGCTTGCCGATCCACCGGAACTGCGCTGGGTCCTTCAGCTTCACGCTCGCGGGATCGGGCACCGGCAGGTCCATCGCGCGCGATGCAAGCTGCCCGTAGTCGAGCGAGCGACCGGACGCGCGATGAATCACCTTGCCCGGCTCCGTGCTCAATCCATCAACCGGCACGCGCAGTTGGGCGGCTGCCGCCTGCAGCAGCATCTGGCGCGCCAGTGCGCCCAGGCGGCGCATCGTCGGATAACTCCTGCGAACCGACATGCTGCCGCCAGTAATCCGCATGCCGTTGTCCATGACCTTGTACTCGGCACCCGGCGGCGCGCTTTCCACGACAAAACGCGCAGGATCGGCATCGAGTTCCTCGCCGACGATCTGTGCCATCGCAGTAAAGACACCCTGTCCGCCTTCCATGAACGGACTGAGCAGCCGGATCGTGTTGTCTGGACGAATCTCCAGAAACGCCGGCACGCGAGTCCCGGGAGCCGCGGTCGTCGCAGCGGCAGCGGCGCGCGCGGGACGAACCGGCAGGCCGAAACCGAGGACGAGCGCGCCCGCAGCGGTTCCCGCACTGGCAAGAAGGAAGCGGCGCCGGGAAATGTTCATCGCCTCACCGGCCGGAAACGTATCGTCCTGCACCTGCGTGTCGGCTACCTGCTTCATGCCTCACCCCGCTCGTTTTCCGACGTGCCCGACGCGTTACCCGCAACTGCACTCACCACCGCGATGCCTGCCAGCGTGGCGGTGACGGCGGTCGCGGCGGGCGGCACCACCGCATCGGATCGCGCGGCATGCGGCGAGGCATTGCCACCCGACAGTTCTTCCACGGCCGCACGAATCGCGTTATAGGTGCCGCAGCGACACAAGTTGATCATCGCCGCGGCAACCTGTTCGTCCGTCGGGTGCTGGTTCTGTTTCAGAAGCGCGGTCGCGGCCACGACCTGGCCGGACTGACAGTAACCGCACTGCGGCACCTGATGCTTGACCCAGGCCTCGACGACTCGCTTGCCGACACCGTCTTCCTCGATCGCTTCGATCGTCGTGATCTTGCGCCCCACAACACTTTCGACCGGCATCACGCAGGAGCGCGTCACCACGCCATCGACGAGAACCGAACACGCGCCACATTGCGCAAGACCGCACCCGTACTTGGTACCGGTCATCCCGAGTTCGTCGCGGATAACCCATAGCAACGGCGTGTCCCCGTCGGACTTTACCGGGTAGGTCTTCCCGTTGATCTGAAGCTGCATGGTTCTCCCATCTCTCGTGAGGCCGAATCTCGTGAGTGCGGCATTCCAGCCAATAGGCATGGAACCGGTACCTGACATTTGCGTCCGATGCTAGCACGCAGTCAGGCCGCAATTAACCGTTCTGTACACATTGGTCTTATCAGGCTAGCTAATGAATCGAAACCGCTTCCTTGTAGGCGGACTATGCTTATCCGACGGGATCAACGACAAGTATCGAGATACTTCGGATAAGAAAATCACCGCTACAAATATGCATACCTAATTTAGGAAGGAGCAGCATTCCAACCGCGTTCAAAAGATCCGCCACATTGAGCCTCGAACGACGCAATGAACTTCTATCTGACCAGATCGCTCATTCCATGCGGTGTTGTCGGTGTGGCGCGCCATGGACGGCGGACCCGCAGTCCACATCGCGGTCGTGGCTATCCCCTCACGGCTTGACCATGACCTTGACCGCTTCGCGGTTGTCCATTGCGCGATAACCGTCCGGTACGCCGTCCAGATCCACCGTTCGGTCGAACACGCGCCCTGGCTGGATGCGTCCTTCGAGTACGTCCGGCAGCAGGTCAGCAATGTATGCCCGCACCGGAGCCGGTCCGCCGCCAACGGTTACGTTTCCGAAGAAGGCCTGCTGCGAACCCGGCATAGCCTCGTAATGCGGCACCCCTACTCTCCCGATCGCGCCGCCCGGCCGTGCGATTCCGATGGCCGTAATCATCGCCTGGTCCGTACCGACACATTCGAGGATTGCATGAGCCCCGAATCCCCCGGTCAACGATCGGACTTTCTCGATCGCCTCCTCGCCTCTTTCGGAAACGACGTCGGTCGCCCCAAACTCCCGTGCCAGTTCGATGCGGCCCGGGTGGCGCCCGAGCAGGATGATGCGTTCGGCGCCCAGACGCTTGGCCGCAATCACGCCGCACAGCCCGACCGCGCCGTCGCCGATCACCGCGGCTGTCTTGCCGGGCTCGACCCGAGCCGTGAGAGCAGCATGGTGCCCGGTGCCCATCACGTCCGACAGCGTGAGCAGCGAGGGCATCAACGCATCGTCCTCAGCAACGGGCAACACCGCAAGCGTGCCATCTGCAAACGGGATTCTCAGTGCTTCGGACTGGGCGCCTTCGTTGTTTCCCCAACCGAAGAAACTGCCGTGAACACACGCAGTGTGGAGATTCTCGTGGCAAAAAGTGCACGTGCCGTCGGAAAATGCGAATGGCATGACCACCACGTCGCCGCGTCTGAGCGTCCGCACGTCCTTTCCGATCGCCTCGACTACGCCGATCGCTTCGTGGCCCATACGTTGCCCCCGCTCGGCGATCGAATCTTCGCCGCGGTAAGGCCACAAGTCGCTGCCGCAAATACACGCGCGAGTGACACGGATGATCGCATCGGTGGGCTCGACGATGGTGGAGTCGGGTACTTTCTCGACGCGCACATCGCCCGCGCCGTACAGAATCGTTGCTCGCATGGTGATCTCCTTCGTCTCGGACGAGAACAAGATTGCTTGTGAGACTGCGGCTTCAATATCCCGCGGCACGCCGCGTGCGCGCCTTTCTGCAAATCAACTGCTTCAAAAGAGCGCGACGCCAGTCAACTCTGCGAGCGCGTCCATCAGGTCATCCTGGAACTGGACATCCGCAGCCTCGGCAGCAGGCTCTTGCCTCTTTCGATGATGCCAATAGCCGCCACTCGCCATCACCGCGGGATCGTCACTGGCTGCCAGCCAGGTCTGCGTGAGGTGTCCCAACGCGAGATCGTCCGGCGCGCCGGCGCCGCCCATTCGAGTCGGCACCCATCCGGGATCCACTGCATGTGTCAGGACATCGGGCCAATGGCGTGCAGCCGCCAGCGTCAGCGCCGTCAAATACAACTTGCTTTCCGAATACGCGCGCTCCGAATTCCATCGGCGCTGAAGCCAGTCGATGTCGTCGAGGTCGCCGCGGACGCCCCGGTGCATGCTGCTGCTGAGGTATATCAGTCTTGAAGGACGTTCGATCAGCGCGGTCAAAAGGTACGGTGCGACGACATTGACGGCGAGTGTTCCGGCGTGTCCGTCGACTGTCGTGTTCCGCCCGGACAGATATGCGCCGGCATTGTGAATCACCGCATCCATGCGTCCTATCGCATTGACCCGATCGGCGATTCGTCGTGTCTCGACGCGGCTCGCGAGGTCGCCGACGATCACGCCCATCGCGTGCCCGGCAAGATCGCTCACAGCAGATGCGCGTGCCTGCGAACGCGCGTGCAGCAGCACCTGATGCCCTTCGTCAATCAGGGTCGCCGCCGCTGCGCACCCAAGTCCGTCAGTGCTACCGGTGATGAAGATCCGTGCCACTGGTGCATTCCCTTCCGTCCATCGACCGGGGCACGAGCGTTACCGTCTCGCGCTCCCGGTCGACTACGGATTAGTCACGCCCGTTCCGAAACTGACGGGTGAGTTCCGCGACGCGCTTGCCGAGATGGGCCGCCGTCTTGAGGTCGCTTTCGATCGGCGAGAGTTCCGGGGATTCGTCCTTGGAATAGGCCATTGCACCCAACCAGCCGCCGATCCGGTTCTGCTCGTCATCCGATTTCCCAGGGAACAGATCGAGGCCCACCCAGATCATCCCGTGCTGCGCGGCAAACAGCGCCATCGAAACGAGCGAGTTCAGCTTGTCACCATGGATGGCGCCGGAGTTGGTGAACCCTGCGGCAATCTTGTCCCGCCATTTTTGCGGGACCCACGCGGTACGCGTCGAGTCTTCCATGAACTGCTTGAATCGGGCGCTGACGAGCCCGTTATAGGTCGGCGAACCGAAGATGATCGCGTCGCTGGCCTCCAGCACGTCCCATTGAACCGGGCCGTCCGCTACCGCGAACAGCTGCACTTCCGCGCCGTGGACTTCCCGGGCGCCCTTGGCGATCGCTTGAGCCTGTTTTGCCGTATGACCATAGCCGCTGTCGTACACGATGGAAATCAACATCACAATCCTTTCGATTAATCAATACCGGGCATTATCGCGACAGCGATGCCTCGCGAGAACGCGGGTCCGGGTTGAACGATCTCCAACGTGAGGTTGATAATCGGCGGGACACGACACCGTTAGACTGGCGCCCATGGACTCCTCGCAACGCGTACGCGCGATACTCTCCTTTGTGCAAGCGGCACATAGCGGCAGTTTTTCTGCTGCAGCACGGAATCTCGGCATCTCTTCGGCCGCAGTCAGCAAGAACGTGGCAAGTCTCGAGCAAGCGCTCGGCGTGCGCCTCGTCAACCGGACAACGCGGTCGCTCAAGCTCACCTCGGAGGGCGGTGCGTTTCTCGAGCAGGCGCAGATTGCCCTGGACGCGCTCGATGCCCTTGATGCAGCCGTGGGTTCGGTTTCGGGACAGCGTGTAGCGCCAAGCGGCCGTGTACGTATCTCGACAAGTGCCGCATTCGGGCGTAACCAGGTTCTGCCGGCGCTGCCGGCTCTGCTGGCGCAGTATCGCGATCTACGTGTCGAGGTCGACTTTGACGACCGGCGCATCGATCTGGTCCAGGATGGATATGATCTGGCGATACGCGGGGGACAGATCGCGGACTCGTCGCTGGTTTCCCGGTCGGTGTGCCAACTGAACATGGCTATTGTGGCATCGCCGGCTTACCTCGCGGAGGCCGGAACGCCGCGCACCGTTCAGGAGCTGAGCCGCCATCGGCTCATCGGACGCCGCTTTCTTGCGGGGCGACTTTCTCCGTGGATGTTTCGACAGACGGACGGAACACTGGCAGAGTTCGCCGTTTTCGCCCCCGTCGTCACGGTGTCGGCTCCAGAAGCCGCAGCACAGGCGGCGCTGGAGGGGCTTGGCATCGCACAAGTCGGCATTCACCACGCATGGGCCCATCTACGCGCCGGCGAGTTGAAGACCGTGTTGACCGACTGCCATCATCCGGGCACCTACGAGATGGTGCTGCAGTACCCGCATCGCGCGCTGCTGGCGCCGCGCGTGCGCGTCACGGTCGATCACCTGCTCGACGCGTTCGCGCATGACGAAGCCCTCCACGTTCCGATCGCGACGATGGCCGAATTTCAGGCTTGATCGAACGACCGGCGTACCACCCGTCACTCTTCTACACGGTGCACGGGTGATCACCACAACTGGATCGCGGCACTCAGGTATTGATATACACGCACTTCGAATACAGATACGTGTCGAGATGCGCGCGACCGCCTTTCGCGCCATATCCGCTGAATTTCGTCCCGCCAAATCCCACCAGCGGGTCGATCAGCCCATAGCAGTTCACCCACATGACGCCAGTGTGGATGCCTTTCACGACTCTCAGCGCAGTGGAGATGTCCCTCGTCCAGACCGCGCCACCCAGTCCGTACTGAGTGTCGTTGCCGAGCCGGATCGCCTCTTCGATCGTATCGAAAGGGATGACCGACAATACCGGCCCGAAAATCTCCTCCTGCGCGATCCTCATCCTGTTGTCGACATTCGCAAACACCGTCGGCGTGACGAAATAGCCGTCGGCGAACGCCCCCCCGAGGCGCTCCCCGCCACACACCAGCTCGGCCCCCTCCTCCGCCCCCACCCTCACGTACGACATGACGCGCTCGAGCTGCCGCTCCGAGATCAACGGGCCAAGTTGCGCACCGGCATCGAGGCTGTGACCGACCCGAACCGACCTCGCGAAATCAGCGACACGCGCGCAGAACTCCTTGACGATCTGGCGTTGCACGAACACGCGCGTTCCCGCGAAGCAGATCTGCCCGGAGTTGTTGAATACGCCCATCGCAGCACCCGGCACTGCCTTGTCCAGATCGGCGTCGGCAAAGATGATGTCGGGCGACTTCCCCCCGAGTTCGAGCTGCAGTTTCTTGATGTTGACGGCCGACGCTTCGATGATCTTGCGTCCCGTCTCCGTCGATCCGGTGAACGCGATACGATCGACGTCGGGATGTCTGGCCAACGCCGCGCCTGCGACATGTCCCAGCCCGGTCACCACGTTGATGACGCCCGGGGGAAGACCGATTTCATGCAGCAACTCGACCGCACGCAGCACGCTCAGCGATGCGTCTTCTGCCGGCTTCAGGACCACCGTGCACCCACTAGCCAGCACGGCTCCGACGAGCCACCACTGGCTGCCGAGTGGGCCGTTCCACGGGATGATGCCGCCGATTACACCGACCGGCGCCTTGATCGACATCGTGGCCACTTCCCCCGGCAACCCGTTCTGCAAGGTTTCGCCCGTGATGTTGCCGGCCTGTGCCGCAAAAAACAGGATCATCTTCAGAATCGACGCCTTCGTCGCGCGGGTGCGCGAAATGGGCGCCCCCATGTCGATGGACTCGATTTCAGCCAGCTCATCGAAATTGCGTTCCATGGCCTCGTGCGCGCGATACAGGAACGCCTGCCGCTCATACGTCGTCCATCGGCTCCACGGGCCTTCGAACGCTGCACGCGCCGCCCGGACCGCCCGATCGACGTCGACATCGCCACCGTCTGCGAGATGCCCCAGCACCTGGCCCGTCGAAGGATCCCGGGTTTCAATCGTCTGGCCGGACGCCGCGGGAACGGCCTGTCCGTCAATCCAGAGTCCGTGGCGCTCCCTCGACAGGAAACGCCGGGTTGCCGCGCTCGGTTCGATGACTTCGGGTTGCTGACTCATACGCATATTCCTCTGCTTGCTGACTGTCTTGCCGAATTGGCCATTTGGGAGTGAATGGTCATGCAGCACGATCGATGAGCGGCCAATACGATCATCGATATGGAGATGGTCCGGAAAATCCGCACCGCGAAACTAAATGACAAACACACCCTTGCCGCCACTTTGGCGATTGAATGATTCGTACGCGGCTTCCGCTTCGTCGAGCGTCCACTGATTCGTGAAGAGCGCGTCGAGGTCGATGCCCCGCTCGACGACAAACTGCGCGCAAGCCTGTTGCGCCTGGATCGACATCGTCCACGAAGTCATGATGCGAAGTTGACGACGCAACATTTTGGCAACCGAGATACTGACCTCCGCGCCGATGCCGACAAGACAAACCGTTCCCCACGGACGCACGGCATTGAGCGCTGCCTCGCCAGCCGCGGCAGCGCCGGCCGTCTCGAGTGCCATGCTCGCGCCTTTGCCACGAGTGAGTTCACGAATGGCATCCGGTACGTTTCCATCAAGAGGATTGACGACGTGATCGGCGCCGAATTCCTTCGCCTTGTTCCGACGACTCTCGTCGATATCAAGCGCGATGACTTCCGCGCCCTGCGCCTTAGCCAGGAGCGTTGCGGACAGGCCGACCGGGCCCTGCCCGAAAATGGCGACGGTGTCGCGGCCCGTGATTCCCATGCGTTCGAACGCGCCCCACGCCGTGCCCGTCCCGCAGGAAATGGCGGCGCCGGCGGCAAAGCTCAGCTGGTCGTGCAGCGGGACCAGCGTATCGGCAGGCACCTTCATGTAGGGTGCGTGACCGCCATGGGCGTCCGTGCCGTACACCGTCACGGGTACGTCCTGGCACATTTGCGGCCAGCCCGAACGACAGTCTTCGCAACCGCCACAGCCGCGGTAGTGATGGACCATCACGCGCGTCCCGATGCGCGCATACGGGTGAATGACGCCCGGCCCTACGGCAACCACCACGCCGCAGGGTTCATGGCCGCCGATCACAGGTGTAGCCACTACGTTGCTCGGGCGTCGATAGAAATGCAGGTCGCTACCGCACATGCCGGATGCCTTGACTTCAATCACGACCTCGCCCGGGCCCGGCGTCGGGTCCGGCACTTCCATCAACTCGACCTTGCAATCTCCGCGAAATACGATGCCACGCATAATGACGACCCTCTCCAGTGCTCTGATATTTAGAAGGCTGCATGTTCGTCCAGACCCACACAGCCTCGACTTCGGTTCAACGAACGACGACTTAAATCTTGCTATGTGCCCGCGGCGGATGTGCAAGCGGATCTTGCGCCGAAAGCTCCGCTTCAGGTTCGACATCTTCCAGCGACTGTTGATTGGTCTCGATGCCAGCCACTGCGAGGATCAACGCAACCAGGACGTACAAACCAGAAACGGCAGTGATGACCCCACCGATCCCGTAGTGATCGAACACGTACAGGATTACGAAGGGGCTGCCGATAAGCCCGAGACGCCCGGCCGTCTGCGCGAACCCGGCCCCTCTGAAACGGTATTCGGTCGGGAACAGCTCCGGCGTTCCGCCCAGGCCAAGGATGAGGGCCACGGCCACGGCCGAGACAAGAAAGAAGCCGCAGGTAATGATGGCCACCGACGATGTCAAGAACGGATAGACGACGCACGTCGCGGCGCAAATTACCGCGGCAAGCGCGACGCCCCAACGGCGGCCAAGACGGTCGGCGATGAAGGTACAGAGAAGCGGCCCCGCGACCCATCCACCCATCATCGCGGCATTGAAGCCCAGCGAGTGCGTGACGCTCATGCCCTGCTTGACAAAGAAAGTCGGCATCCAGCCCGAAATCGTGTAAGAGCCGAACAGTACGATGACGTTGACGGCAACCGCCACCAGCGTCCGCCGAATGACCGGGCGGCTGAAGAGCACCGACACATTCACATGGCGAGGCTCGGTCGAGCTGGTTCGCGCGGGTTGTACAGCAGGTTCCGTCACGCCGGCTTCCGCTTCGATACGTTTCAAGATCGCGTCTGCCTCGGCGCCACGCCCGACCCGCTCGAGCCACCGCGGCGATTCCGGCAGGTGACGGCGCAGATACCAGAGCCAGAGCGTACCCACCCCGCCGATCACGAACATTGCGCGCCAGCCGAGCGTCGGAATCGTGACCATCCCGACCACCGAGGTAATGAACACGCCAGCGCCAGTGATGATGCCAAGCAGGCCGAGGTATCGGCCTCGCTGCTGCGGCGGTACAAACTCAATGATGAGGCCATATCCCATTACATACTCGGCGCCCATCCCGATGCCCATGATGAAGCGCATCACGATGAGCCAGTGCATCGAGGGTGCAAAGGCAGATGCCAGCGCCATCACGCCAAAGATGGCAAGGTTGAATTGATAGGCGAACAACCGCCCGAACCTGTCGCTCAGCCAGCCCGACAGTGCGGCGCCGATCATCAGCCCCAGAAACGTGGCGGACATGAACAGCGAATTGAGTTCCAGTGTGGACCACTGGCTATGCAGCATGGCGGCTAGCACCGAGCCCGACAACGTGTTGTCGAACGAGTCGAAAAACATGCCCATGCCGACCAGCCAGAGCACGCGGCGGTGGAAAGGTCCGATCGGCAGGCGATCCAGTCTCGCGCCTGCGTTTACACGGTTCATCATGATGGGTAACACTCCTGAAATATCCAACGAACGACTGCGGTGAAATCCCGGCAGTCGCCAGGCAAATTCATTTGACGCTGTCGGGTCAACGAGTCTGCGCAGTCAATGCCGCTCCGAATCGCTCGTACTCGCACGGATCGAAGAACCGTTCGCTCGCGGTATATCGCCTTTGCGTCGGAATGGAGATCGGAAAATCGATCTCGGTCGCACGGCGGAAACTCAATTCGAGCTTGATGCCGTTCGGATCGTGAACGAACAGTTGCCAGATCGGTCCGTCATCCAGGTTTTGCTCTTTGAAGGTCAGGCTCAGGCGCTCGAAGTGGACCCGATACCATCCGAGTCCGTCCGCCTGGAACGCAATATGATCGACCGTTCCACGCGCATTGTCTGTCGAGACTTGCCCGCACTCATCGGCAGCGGCTCGCCCGCCATAGACGTGCAGCACCGCGGTTTCGCGGGCGCCCGGCGCAGCGAGCCACGCGCCCGTGGAAGTCAGGCTCCCCGGCCTCGGTACCGGGACGAACCCCAATGCATCGCGGTAAAAGGCGACTGTCGTGTCCAGGTCTATCGCCCGGATCGCAACGTGGCCTATGTTCCCTATCGTCATGATCTGTCTCCGTCCTGCTGCATCTCCGGCTCGAGCCGGCATCCTCTGTCGGAGCGGGCTGCAGTCGCCCGCTCCGGAATCACCACGCACAACTCCGAACGACAGCTGTCCTTCGCACAGGTTCAGAACTTGTGCACCAACCCGACAACGACGCCCACCATGCTGCGAGACGACGACGGCGTGGCGTTGTAGGTATCGCCGATCGTCGCGGTCGCATTGATAATGCTGCCGGCACCGGTCGTCCCGAGTGTCTTTCCGCCGGCTCGAGCGTAGGCCTCCAACGCATAGAGATTCGTTCTCTTCGACAACGCGTAGAACTCGCCAAGCGTGAATTGCTGGTACCGGGCACTGTCCGAGATGCCGTTCGCCTTCGTGGCGCGCGTATAGCTATAGCCGGCGGCCAGGTCCCACACCGTCGCGGGCTTCCAATGAACTGCGACACCGCCGGTGTTGAAGATTTGCGTGTTGTGGAATGCGGAACCCGAACCCGGGATATATTGAACATTCGTATAAGTGCCTCGAATGTCCAGCGTCGACGTGATCGCATAGCTCGCGCCGACGGCGAAACGTTGCTGCCCCTGCGCCGTCTGATAGCCGTTCGTCACGGCCGACACGCCGGCTTGCGCCCCCGCGTTCGAGGTCGTCGAGCTCGCGCCAAACGGCCCGCCGCCCAGCGTCGCGTTGTCGATTCTCGATACCCCGACGCCTACGCCGAAGGGGCCGCGGTCGTAGCGTGCGGCCACACTCCAGCTCGCGCCACGATTGACACTACCCGGCACGCCACCGAACGAATACGAACCGCTCACGGTGAATCCGTAGAGCATCGGCGACGTATAAAGAATCGTATTGTTGGTCCGGTAAACGGTATCGAGACCGTCGACGTCGCCGGAATGCGCGCCAAAGCCCGTAAGCGGAACTGTCGGACCGAATCCGTACATGATCTGGTAATAAGACATGTACTGTCGGCCGGCGGTGAGAGTACCGTAGCTCGGATTGGTCATCCCGACGAATGCCTGCCGGTTGAAAATCAGTCCATCGGTCGTTTCCGCGCCATTCAGCGTATTGAAACCGGCTTCGAGGGTAAAGATGGCCTTGGTCCCGCCGCCGAGATCCTCGGAACCTTTGAGACCGAAACGGCTTCCGTAGGCGACGCCCGTGATCATTTTCACGACGGAATGACCACCGGCATTCGAACCGAGCGTCGATTGATTGGACGCGTAGGCGAAGCCGTTGTCGATGATGCCGTACAGCGTAACACTGCTTTGGGCGAACGCGGGTGCGCTCGCGAGTGCGGCGATACCGACAATCGCCAGTTTGCTCTCCATACCTGCTCTCCTCACCATGACTCTCCTTTTATGACGTCACGTTAGTACGACTTATTTTTATGATTTGCCGCTGAACCACTCGATTCGATTGATTGCCCTGCCGATTCTGGTTTCACGTAGCGCCGAGTCACTTCCCTCGGCAGGGGCAATCCTAAGTAACATCATGAAGCGCGGTCCGTTTGGCGCGCCCCAAGCCCGGCGCCTGTTATGCGTCGAACCCGAGCATCGCCTTGACTTCGAGATACTCTTCGATACCGAATACCCCCATCTCGCGGCCATTTCCGGACCGCTTGTACCCCCCCATCGGAGCAGCCGGATTGCTTGCGACACCGTTGAAAAACACGCGTCCCGCCCGGATTCGGGAGCCGATCGCACGCCCTCGCTCCTTGCTGGCACTGAACACATATCCGCCGAGGCCATACTCCGTTCCGTTCGCGATCTCGATCGCCTCATCGTCACTGGAATAGGTCATGACGACGAGAACCGGACCGAAAATTTCCTCCTGGGCGATCCGCATCTCCGGCTTCACATCGGCGAAGACAGTCGGTTTGATGAAGTACCCGCTCGAGAGCCCTGCGGGAAGCCCCGGACCACCCGTGACCAGCGTGGCGCCTTCCTCGAGTCCGATCCGGATATAGTTTTGAATTCGTTCGTACTGGCTTCGGTTCACCACCGGCCCCATCGTCACCGATTCGTCCAGCGGATTTCCGACACGCACCTTGCCGGCCTCGACCCGCAGCATTTCGAGGAACGTATCGCGCTGTCGCTCATGGACCAGAATGCGAGTCGGCGCGTGACAAGACTGCCCCGAATTGGTAAATGCACGCGTGATGTTCCATTCGGCCGCTGTCCGAAGATCCGCATCGTCCAGAACGATGTTTGCCGACTTGCCGCCAAGCTCCTGGCACACTCGCTTGACGGACGGTGCGGCCGCCTCCGCGACCAGGATGCCAGCGCGCGTCGAGCCGGTGAACGACACGAGATCAACGTCCATGTGACGGCTCAGTGCATTACCGACCACCGGCCCGTTACCGTTGACCAGGTTGAAGACGCCCTTCGGCACCCCGGCCTCGTCCAGGATCTCGGTCAGCAGGATCGCCGACACCGGAGTGAATTCGCTGGGTTTCAGGATCGTCGTGCAACCGGCCGCAAGCGCATAGGCGAGCTTCGTTGCAATCAACTGGATTGGCCAGTTCCACGCGGTGATGAGCGCGCATACGCCGATCGGTTCGCGGCGCACGAGGTTGCCGTCGAGTCGGGTTTCGAACGCGTAGTCGCGCAGCGTCGCAACCGCCTGCTTGAACGACGCAAGCGCAGCCGTCGTGTGGATTTTCTGGCTGACAGGGGTACCGAGTTCCTCGGTGACCGCTGCAGCGAGTTCAGCCTCCCGCGCAGAAAACCGCTCGATGATACGGGCGAGCAACGCGAGCCGCGCTTCTTTCGTCGTCGCGCTGAATGACGGGAATGCGGCTCGTGCCGCTCGAACTGCGCGTTCCACGTCTTCGGTCCCGCCCAATGCGACAGTCGCAAAAGGCCGTTCCGTCGCCGGATTGATCAGCGTCCACGTCTCGCTGACTGTCGGCTCGACCCATTGCCCGTCGATATAAATCTTGTCGTACGATCGCACTTCAACTCCTTGGCTGTTTGACGGCGCCGGTCATGCACCGGCGCCCCTGAATCACGACGCCTCGATGATCCGGATATCGCGCTCGGCACCGTCCGCGAGCGCCTTCAATGCAGCTTGATACTCGGGGCTGTCGTGCGTCGCGATCGCCTGCGCGATGCTGTCGAACTCGATGAGGACCGTGCGCTCAGCGACGCCCTGCTCGTACACCTGCGCCGGGACCCCGCGTGCGATGAATCGGCCACCACCGCCCTGAATGGCCGGGCCGGCAAGTTTGCCGTATGCCGCGAGCGCATCGCTGTTCTTGATCGCCCGATATGCTGCAATCCAATATGCCTTTGCCATGCTTCCTCCAGTTTTCACCGTGCAATTCGCACGGAACGGTTGAAAATCGACCTCGCACATCCCGTGCGATGATCAGTGGGTTAATGAATTGGGGATCGGTCAGAAACGCAGGCGACGCGCCTTGTCCGCTGCCGCACCATACAGAAACGAGAGATCGGTCCCGCTCGAAATGTAGCGGGCGCCGAGCGCCACCAGTTCACGAACGAACTCGGGATTTCCGCCGAGACCGCCTACGCCCAGATGCTTGCCATGCTTTCTGCAGGCATCGAGGCATCGACGATAGGCATCCTTGATCAGTTCGTGCTGCAATTGCCCGGTTATTCCCAGCGACGCACACAAATCGTTCGTGCCGACAAACAGCATGTCCACGCCCTCGACTGCGGCAATCGCGTCTACCTGATCGAGTGCCTGCCCGGTCTCGATCATGACCACCACCATCGTCGCGTCGTTCATCGCCGCAAAGAGCTGATCTGCCGGCATACTTCTAAAGCCTACGTGCGGTAGCCCGCCAGTGAACGAGCGCGTTCCGGTGGGAGGGTACTTGGCGGCCTGGACCACCGCCGCCGCTTCGTCCGCCGACTGTACGTGCGGCGCGATCACGCCGAGCGCACCGCCATCGAGCACGCGAGTGATATCGTCAGTCGCGCCCGCTGGAACCCGAACGAACGGCGTGATCCCCTGCCCCAGCGCTGCCATGCAAATTTGAGACGTCGTTTCGACGGAGAAGCTGCTGTGCTCGAGGTCAATATAAATCGAGTCAAATCCGGCGGTTTTCGCAATGACGGCTATCTCAGCCGTTCGCACCAGCCTGGCCGTCATGGACAGAACAACCTCGTCTTTTGCGAGCTTATTCTTTACACGATTGAGGATGACTCCCCCTTCGCTCTCCTCCATCAAAATCTCCATTTATCTAAGAAATATTTGTCACTCATATGCCGGAAAAACATACAAGCACCAAAATCGCGATTTGATGATCTACCGCAGCCAAAACCATGTCAAGGAAGGTGCTGTGGAGCTATAACCTCAGGATATATCCGGCCCTCCCCTAATCTGGATCAATGCGCAGATCCCCCTCTAGACTGCACTTACGCAGCAGGAATGTGGTTTTATCTCGTGCAGATTTAAAGGAGCGACACGTGAAAGTAGCTGAAGCGGCGAAGGCTGAATCGGGAGTGGTAGGCAGCATGCGCGAAGGCGTGCTGGCGCAGAAGATCCTGTTGACGGGGGACGACGACACCCCGAACAACTACGTCCTCAACCTGGGCCGGACCGGCTCCGGTGGCTGGCAGGCGCCGCGCCACCGCCACAACTTCGACCAGATCCGGTACGTGATCAAGGGTACGTTCCCGTATGCAAAGGACAAGACGCTGCCGGAAGGATGGGTCGGCTATTTCCCCGAGAGCGTCTACTACGGCCCGCAGGATCGCCCGGAAGGCCTCGAAATGGTGGTCTGTCAGTTCGGCGGCGCCAGCGGCAACGGTTATATCAGCGTGGAGCGCCGCGAGGCGGCAAACGAAGTCCTGAAACGGAAAGGCGAATTCAAGGACGGCGTATTTACTTATTACGACGAGAATAACAAGAAGCATAATCAGGACGGGTTTGAAGCATGCTACGAGCAAATTACCGGCAATAAGCTGGTTTACGCCCCGCCGCGTTATCAGGACTTGATCCTGATGAACCCCGAAAACTACGCGTGGGTCACGGATTCCGAGCCGGGCGTTTCGGTGAAATGGCTCGGCTCTTTTACCGAAAGAAATATGCGAATCGGTTTTGTGCGTATCGAGCCGAATGCCGAATTCTCGGCTGGCATGCAGGACGCAACGGAACTGCTCTACCTGAGCAAAGGTCGCGTGTCCCTGAACGGTCGGGAATTCGGCCCGGAGTCCGCCTTCGAGTTCGGGGCCAACGAGGGCCCGATCAAGATCTCCGCCACGGAAGCGACGGAACTTCTCCGGATCGTTCTCCCGAAGTTCTGACCGAACAGACTCACAAGCAATCGAATCATCTAAGGAATATCGAATGAAGCTCGCCCGTATTTTGTTTGAATCCACCGAACGGCTTGGCGTGGTCGACGTGGAGAAATCCCGTGTCCGGCTGCTGGATCCCTCCCTGCGCGACATGGCGGACCTCATCGAACGCCATACCGCCTCCGGCGATATCGGCGGCGACGCGGAGCCCATCCCGCTCGATCGTGTGAAGTTGCTGGCGCCGATCGTTCCCCGCCGAAACGTTTTCTGTGTCGGCAAGAACTATCGCGAACACGCAAAGGAGTTCGCGGGTAGCGGCTACGAAGCCGGCGCCGTTAAAGGTGCTGAAATCGACGAGTATCCCGCTGTCTTCAGCAAGCCGCCGTCGACGATCGTCGCGGATGGCGACGATGTGCTGCTCCATTCCCACGTCACGACGTCGGTCGATTACGAGGCCGAACTCGCGGTCGTGATCGGCAAAGGCGGACGCGATATCCGCGCGGAAAACGCACTCGAACACGTGTGGGGCTATACGATCATCAACGACGTGACCGCACGCGATCGTCAGCGGCAACACAAGCAGTGGTTCCTCGGCAAGTCCCTCGATACCTTCTGCCCGATGGGTCCGTGGATCACCACCGCTGACGAGCTGCAATCCGACAACCTGAACGTGCAGTGCTGGGTCAACGGCGAACTCCGTCAGAACGCGAATACCCGCGACCTGATTTTCGGCATCCCGACCCTGATCGCGACGCTGTCCGCCGGCCTGGAACTGCGACCGGGCGATGTCATCGCGACGGGAACGCCGGCCGGCGTCGGCATCGGGTTCGCCCCGCCACGCTTCTTGAAGTCCGGCGACGAGGTCAGGATCACCATCGAGGGTATCGGTACTCTGACAAACCGCTTCCGGTAATGTACCGTAGCGTACAAATGGGTCTGGTTCGGCCGGATCCGGGACGACGGTCAAGCCCGGATCCGAGCTACGCGGGGCGCAGGAATGCGTTCCGCTCGACCCTCCTGTGTACGCATACTGGTCAGAGTGATGCCATGACAACAGCCGCGATTCCGGAACCCGCCAAACTTCAGTCCCGCAATACTCCGGTTCACGGAGAAGGCGGTACGATCCCTGGCCTGGCCATGGATCCACGAAAGCTGCTGTACATGGTCACCGCGATCGAACAGGGAAGTCTCTCGAAGGCAGCAAAGAAGCTGTCCATTTCGCAGCCGGCATTGACGAAATCGATGGATCGCCTCGAGAGCGACCTGGGCATGCGGTTGCTGGAGCGAACACCGACCGGGATCGTTCCGACCGCGCTTGGCGAACTGCTCTACTCGCACGCCAAGCATATTCGCGACGAGATCGACCTCGCGGAGACGCGTTTGCAAGCCGACACCGGCGCAACCAACGTGATCACGCTCGGTACCCTCCCGAGCCTGGCAAGCCGGATCCTGCCGCTGGCCGTCGCCCGTTGGCGAGAACAGGTTCCGAACGTACTTTTGCGCGTAGTCGAGAAGGTACAGGTCGAGCTGCTGCTCGGGTTGCTCCGCCGGGAATTCGATTTCGTGATCGGCCAGACGGAGTTCTTCGACATTTTTCCGGAAGGCCTCAAGCAGCGGGTGCTGTTCCGCGACAGGCTCTGCGTGTTCGCACGCCCGGATCATTACCTCTTCGGGCTCCAGGCATTGTCGTGGGCAGATCTCGCGCAGTTTCCGTGGGTATGCCCGATGGTCGGCTGGCAGCAACGCGCAGCGCTCGAGCAACTGGTCGCCGCCGAAGGTGTACCGCCGCCAAAGCAATTGATCGAAAGCGGTTCGATCGAGTTCACGAAGACCTTGATCGCGGAAAGCAATCATCTGGCGCTGCTGCCGGCTCACTCCGCGATGCCTGACGTCCGGGCCGGCTACATCAAGGCACTGCCGATTACGATTCCCGCGCTCAAGCGGAACATTGCCGTGATCTTTCGAGAAAGCGCCCCGATCAACGATGTGCATCGCAACTTCATCGCACATCTCGAGAAAGCAGGAAAAGAGCTATGTGAGGGCCAGGATGCTCTGTAGTCCGGAGAGCGATTCTTTTTCTCATATTTTCAGCAACGGACCGTCGGACAACCGATGCAGGAGCAGTAAAAGCAACAGCAGCATGCCCGGTCCGCGACTGCACGCGGTGAAGTGCAGCCGCCCCAACGAACAGCTTGCTATCACGAATGCCACGCCGCCAGATAAAGGTGAGCGTCGAGCAACTCGGATTGGCTCGAAAAGACTAGAGGTAGAACATGATGAAAATTGGATACGTTGGCCTCGGCGCGCTCGGCGGTCAGCTCGCTCGCCGCTTCATTGGCTCGGCGGAACTCTGGGTATGGGACATCAGCGAACACGCACGTACGTCGTTTGCGCACGAACAAAACGTTCATGTCGCCTCATCTGCGGCCGATCTTGCTCAACAATGCGAAATTATTTTCGTGTGCTTGCCGCGGAGTTCCAACGTCAGGGACATGGTGTTCGGCGAGAACGGTCTTTCGGCAGGGCTGTCTCCGGGAACGATGATCATCGACCAGACGAGTGGTGCGCCGGAAGAGACGAGGCAGATCGCCAAGGAGCTTCTCAAGTGCGATGTGACCCTGATCGACGCGGCCGTCTCGGCAAGCCCGCACATCGTCGCATCGGGCGGAGCCACGCTGATGGTTGCGGGCTCCGATGAAGCATTCGAGCGCGCGTTGCCGGCGCTTCGCATCATCACTGAAACGATCTATCGTTGCGGAACGCGCGTGGGCGATGGTCAGGCGATGAAGATCGTGAACAACGCGATGAACGCGGCGTGCCGGCTCGGGACACTCGAAGTTGCCGTGCTCGGCAGGAAAGCCGGCGTTTCGCTGGCCGACATGGCGCCCTTTCTGAATCGTGGCCAAGCCCGGAATCAAACTACGGACAAGATGCTGCCCGCGCTTGTCGAAGGCAAGACCTCGACAAACTTCGCGCTGGCGTTGATGCTGAAGGACGTCAGCCAGGCCGTATCGCTCGGCATGACACTGGGCGTACCGATGCACGTGACCAACCTGGTGCGCGGCCTCCTGCAAATCGGCGTGAACACGCTCGATAGCTCGGCGCGACTGGAAGACATGGTCAGCGTGATCGAGACGCTCGCGGGTACCAAGCTGGCAGCCCCCGTCGAGCCCTCCCGGACGGACGCCGCTGTCGAGAAAGCGTCGCAAGCACCGCATCTGACCGAAGCCGATCAGTATCGAGTCGAGGAACTGCTCGAGCGCACCATTGCGGCGTTATGCCTCCACACCACCTACGAATGCGCGATGGCAGGGATCCGATACGGCCTGTCGATGCAGGCGATCTCCAACGTGGTGAACAAGAGTTCGGGCTGGAGCGAGCACTCCCGCTCGCTCCTTCCCGCGCTCGCCAACGGCAACGTGCCCGACGGACTCGATATCGCACACACGGTACGCGATTTGAATCAGGCGTGCTCTCTCGCCATTCGGGTCGGCACGCCGTTGTTGATTGCGAACTCGGTACGTAGTGTCTGGGAGCAGGCACTCAATCAGGTTGACGCGGCGCGAGTATCCTCCGATCCGACCGGGTTCTACCGGGCAATGTCGGGCGTTCGCAAAGAATAGGCATCTCTACCTTGCAACAGGAAATGAAGGCCCGAATGGTGTCCGACCGTTGATTTCCGCAGAGGTAAAACAGACCAAAGTCGGTGTGTTGTGTGGATCAATAGTGAGATGAACAAATCCGGCTCCGGCTCGATCGGTAGATCGAGCCGATTTTTTCCGCGCCCGGCGCACGGGAACGGTCTCGGCACCGGGCTACCCGGCTGGTCGATAACAAGCAATATAGGCCCTCATCAATTTTTGGTCTGGCAACTTGCCTTACTCGTGTCCGAATGCTCCACGTCGGCCATAACAAGCCACTCATGATATGACTTTAGCGATTGGGATTCCTCTGGAGACAGCCACTCAGGAGCGGCGCGTTGCGACCGTGCCCGAGGTGGTCGAGAAACTGATCAAGCTGGGTTTTACGGTGGCCGTCCAAAGCGGCGCCGGAGCCGCCGCGAACTTTGACGACGACACGTATCGCGCGGCCGGCGCGAACATTGCCGCCACGGCGGCCGAGCTCTGGTCCGGCAGCGACATCGTGTTCAAGGTGCGCCCGCCGAGCGCTGACGAAGTCGCGCTGATGCGCGAGGGCGGCACGCTGATCGGTTTCGTGTGGCCGGCGCAGAACCCCGAACTGATGCAGCAGCTGGCCGCCAGGCGCGCCACGGTGCTGGCGATCGATTCGCTGCCGCGCACGCTGTCGCGCGCGCAGAAGATGGACGCCCTCACGTCGATGGCCGGCATCAGTGGCTACCGCGCGGTGATCGAGGCGGCCCACGCGTTCGGTCGCTTCCTGAACGGCCAGGTCACCGCGGCCGGCAAGGTCCCGCCGGCCAAGGTCTTCATCGCCGGCGCCGGTGTGGCCGGTCTGGCCGCGATCGGCACGGCCGCCAGTCTCGGCGCGATCGTGCGCGCCAACGACACGCGCGCCGAGGTGGCCGACCAGGTCAAGTCGCTGGGCGGCGAGTTCGTCAAGGTCGACTACGAAGAGGAAGGCTCGGGCGGCGGCGGCTACGCGAAGGTGATGAGCGAAGGCTTCCAGCAAGCGCAGCGCGCGATGTATGCGCAACAGGCCCAGGATGCCGACATCATCATCACCACCGCGCTGATCCCCGGCAAGCCCGCACCGAAGCTCATCACCGCCGAGATGGTGCAGTCGATGAAGCCCGGCAGCGTGATCGTCGACATGGCCGCCGAACAGGGCGGCAACTGCGAACTCACGGTGCCCGGCGAGGCCGTGGTGCGCCACGGCGTGACCATCGTCGGCTACACGGATCTCGCGTCGCGCCTGTCGCGGCAGTCGTCCACGCTGTATGCGACCAACCTGCTGCGCGTGGTCGAAGAGCTGTGCAAGAACAAGGACGGCACGATCAACGTCGACTTCGACGACGACGCGATCCGCGGCCTCACCGTGATCAAGGAAGGCAACGTGACCTGGCCGCCGCCGCCGGTCAAGCAGGCGGCCGTCGCACCCAAGCCCCAAGCGGCCGCGCCCGCAGCAGCAGCCGCGCCCGCGAAGTCGAAAGGCCATGGCCACAGCGGCGAGCCGATGTCGGCCAAGGCGCTGGCCATCGTATTCGCGATCGGCGCGCTGGCCTTCCTGCTGGTCGGCCAGTACGCCCCGTCCAGCTTCCTGTCGCACTTCACGGTGTTCGTGCTCGCGTGCTTCGTCGGCTACATGGTGATCTGGAACGTCACGCCGTCGCTGCACACGCCGCTGATGAGCGTGACCAACGCGATCTCGTCGATCATCGCGATCGGCGCGCTCGTGCAGGTCGCGCCGCCGCTGGGCGAGCTGGCCAACGCCGGCGACCGTCCGTCCGGGCTGATCCTGGGCCTGGCGGTGGGCGCGCTCGCGCTCACGGCCGTCAACATGTTCGGCGGCTTCGCGGTGACGCGGCGCATGCTGGCGATGTTCCGCAAATAAGGGGACGACAACAATGACTTCCAACCTGACTACCGTCTCCTATATCGGCGCCGCGATCCTGTTCATCCTCAGCCTCGGCGGGCTGGCCAACCCTGAGACCGCACGCCGCGGCAACCTGCTCGGCATGATCGGCATGCTGATCGCCGTGCTGGCCACCGTGCTCGGTCCGCGCGTGTCGGGCGCGGGCATTCCGTACGTGATCGCCGCGCTCGTCGTCGGCGGCGCCGTCGGCCTGTACGCCGCGAAGAAAGTGCAGATGACGCAGATGCCGGAACTGGTCGCGCTGATGCACAGCCTGGTCGGTCTCGCGGCCTGCCTGGTCGGCTTCGCGAGCTATATCGACACGTCGCTGCAGTTCACCGGTGCCGAGAAGTCCATCCATGAAGTGGAGATCTACGTCGGCATCCTGATCGGCGCCATTACCTTCGCGGGCTCGATCATCGCGTTCGGCAAGCTGTCGGGCAAGATCGGCGGCAAGCCGCTACTGCTGCCGGCACGGCACTGGATGAACCTGGCTGCGCTGCTGATCGTGATCTACTACGGCCGCGCGTTCCTGCATGCGGAAAGCATCCAGGACGGCATGCTGCCGCTCGTCGTGATGACGGTGATCTCCCTGCTGTTCGGCGTGCACATGGTGATGGCGATCGGCGGCGCGGACATGCCGGTCGTGGTGTCGATGCTCAACAGCTACTCGGGGTGGGCCGCGGCGGCCACCGGCTTCATGCTCGGCAACGACCTGCTGATCGTGATCGGCGCGCTGGTCGGCTCGTCGGGTGCGATCCTGTCGTACATCATGTGCCGCGCGATGAACCGCAACTTCATCAGCGTGATCGCCGGCGGCTTCGGCAGCGGCGCGGGCGCACCGGCCGCAGCGAGCGGTGGTGCGCAGCCGGCCGGCGAGGCGGTGGCGGTGAGCGCCATGGAAACGGCCGAACTGCTGCGCGAAGCGAAGCGCGTGATCATCGTACCCGGCTATGGGATGGCGGTGGCACAGGCCCAGCACACGGTGTTCGAACTGACGAAGCTGCTGCGCGAGAAGGGTGTCGACGTGCGTTTCGCGATTCACCCGGTCGCGGGCCGCATGCCGGGGCACATGAACGTGCTGCTGGCCGAAGCGAAAGTGCCGTACGACATCGTGCTGGAAATGGACGAGATCAACGGCGACTTCCCGGAGGCCGACGTGTCGATGGTGATCGGCGCGAACGACATCGTGAATCCGGCGGCGCAGGACGACCCGTCGAGCCCGATCGCCGGCATGCCGGTGCTGGAAGTGTGGAAGGCGAAGACGTCGATCGTGATGAAGCGCAGCATGGCCTCCGGCTATGCGGGCGTCGACAATCCGCTGTTCTACAAGGACAACAACCGCATGTTGTTCGGTGATGCGAAGTCGATGCTCACTGAAATCTTCGGCGCGCTGAAAGCCTGAGTACCGCCACGCGCCTGGAGCGGGCCGCACGCCGCTCCAGGCGCGCAACCTCGATCTCCCTGCACGGATGTCGGGACGAACGCATCGTCGTCGCCCGACATCCCGTTCCTTCCCCGGTGGTTGCCGGCCACCGTCCGCAGTTCGCAGTACCTCCCCCGCGCAACGCCTCCCCGGCCGGACCAGAAATGTCTGGCGCACATTGCATGCCGATTGGCGCGCATTGCGAGTTACTCGCCATCGGAAAAGCGGCATCATGTTCAACATCTTCCGCAACGGAACCCACGATGATGAATATCGATACCGACCTGCCGGTGATGGTGACCGGCGCAACCGGTTACGTTGCGGGCTGGCTCGTGCAACGGTTGCTCGAAGCCGGCTTGACGGTACATGCGGCCGTCCGCAATCCCGACGACGCCGACAAGCTCAAGCATCTGCAGCGCATCGCGGCCGGCAAACCCGGCACGATCCGCTATTTCCGCGCCGACCTGCTGGAACCGGGCTCGTATGCGGACGCGATGGCCCGTTGCGGCACCGTGTTCCATACCGCGTCGCCGTTCACCGTCACGGTTCGTGATCCTCAGAAAGAGCTGGTCGATCCGGCGCTGCTCGGCACGCGCAACGTGCTCGAGACAGCGAACCGCACGCCGTCGGTCCAGCGTGTCGTGCTGACCAGCAGCTGCGCCGCGATCTACGGCGACAACGCCGATCTCGACACCGCGCCGAACGGCGTGTTCACCGAGGCGATCTGGAATACCAGTTCATCGCTGGCGCACCAGCCGTATTCGTTTTCGAAGACGGTTGCCGAACGCGAAGCATGGAAGATCGCCGGCGCGCAGCAGCGCTGGGATCTGGTGACCATCAATCCGTCGCTCGTGATCGGACCGGGCATCAACCCGTACGCGACCTCGGAGAGCTTCGAGATCGTCCGGCAAATGGGCAACGGTACGATGAAAATGGGCGTGCCGGATCTCGGCATGGGTGCGGTCGACGTACGCGATGTGGCCGATGCGCACGTGCGCGCCGCGTTCCTGCCTGACGCGAACGGCCGCTACATCGTGTCGGCGCACAACACGAGCCTGCCGGCGATGGCGGCAACGCTGCTCGAACGGTATGGCGCCGACTACCCGATTCCGCGGCGCATCCTGCCGAAGTGGCTCGTATGGTTGGTCGGCCCGCTGGCGAACAAGGGCGTGACGCGCGACGTCGTTGCCCACAACGTCGGACTGCCGTGGCGCGCCGACAACAGCCGCAGCCGCAACGACCTCGGGATCCGCTACCGGCCGCTCGCCGAGTCGATGAATGACTTCTTTCAGCAGCTGGTCGAAACGGGCCAGTTGCGGAGATGAACCGCTTCGCGATTTCAGCGGGCTGGCAGGTCGTGATGGCTGACCTTGGCGTCGCCACGGATGACCTGCTGCGGCGGGCGCAACTGCCCGCCGACCTCTTCGCGCGGTCGAAGTGCGAGCTGACGACCCGCGCGTATTTCGGCCTGTGGCACGCGCTGGAGGACCTGGTCGATACGCCGGCCTTGCCGCTACGCCTCCTCGATCTCGTCTCGGTCGAGGCTTTCGACCCGCCGCTGTTCGCGGCGCTGTGCAGCCCGAACCTCGACGTGGCGATCCGGCGCATCAGCCAGTTCAAGCCGCTGATCGGCCCGCTCCGGTTGCACGTGAAGCACGACGCCGACGCGCTCGTTCTCTCCATCGATTTCCTGGAGCGCGACGTGCCGCCGCCCGCGACGCTGATCGCCGCCGAACTCGGTTTCTTCGTGAAGCTGGCGCGAATCGGCACGCGCACCGGGCTGCCCGCGCGGGCGGTCACCCTGCCGCGCGATCTCACCCCGCATCATGGCTATCGAACGTTTTTCGGCGTGACGCCGCAATACGGCGACGCGCCGTCCGTGAGCGTGGCGCTGCACGATGCACGCCGCCCGTTCGTGACGGCCAACGACGCGATGTGGCAGATCTTCGAACCCGACCTGCGCCGCCGCCTCGACGCGCTGTCGGCTGAAGCCGGCATGGCCGAGCGCGTGCGCGCCGCGCTGCTGGAACTGATTCCCGGCGGCGTCGGCACGGTCGACGATGCCGCGCGCACGCTCGCCGTCAGCACGCGCACGCTGCAGCGGCGACTCGGCAACGAGGGCACCAGCTTCAAGGCGATTCTCGCGGAGGTGCGCGAGCGGCTCGCATGGCACTACCTCGGCCGCTCCGACCTGCCCTATAGCCAGATCGCTTTCCTGCTCGGCTATCAGGATTCGAATTCGTTCTTCCGCGCGTTCAACGACTGGACCGGCATGACACCCGACGCCGCGCGTTCGCGTGCGACGCATTGATGTTTCGGGGCAACGATGATGGGCGCCCGGGATGACGAACGCGGCCGCGCGCGGTTCGCACGATGATTCGCGCGACGACGGGAGCCGTCCATGGGAGCGTACGAAGGAAGCCGGTTATGGGAACGGGTTCGGAAAAACGCGTTACGCGCGCCGCCGGTAGGTCCCCGGCGTGCTGCCCGTCCAGTGCCGGAACGCGCGATGGAACGCGCTCGGATCGTCGAAGCCGATATCGGCGCCGATCGCCGCGATCGTGTCGAGCGTGTCGGTGAGCCGCTGGATCGCGATGTCGCGCCGCAGTTCATCCTTGAGCGCCTGGAACGTCGTGCCTTCGGCGGCCAGGTGACGGCTCAGCGTGCGCACCGAGCAATGCAGGTGCTCGGCCGCCTGGTCGATCACCGGCAGGTCGGGCAACGCCGCCGACAGGTATTGCCGCACGCGATGGCACACGAGCTGTTCGCTGAACGATTCGAAGATCCAGTCGCCGGGCGCGCGCGCGAGGAACTTGCGCAAGTTGCGCTTGCTCTGCCGGATCGGCGCGTCGAGGTAGTCGGCGCTGAAGCGCATCAGCGTGCGTTCGCAGTCGAACTGCACGGAGCCGGTGAAGAAGTACAGGTGCTCGACCGCATGGCGCGGCCGCGGGCATGCGAACTCGATCTGCAGCAACGGAATCTTCTGCCCGATCAGCCAGGAACACACGCCGTGAACGAGCTTGAGCATCAGTTCCTGGCCGAGCGCGCCGATCGGACCGACGGCCGGGTTCGGCCGCAGCAGCACCTGGGCGACGAGACCGTCGCGCTTCGATTCGACGAAGAAGTCGTCGAGCAGGATATGGAAGAACTGGCCGAAACGATGCAGCGTCGTTTCGAGGTTGCGCGCGTCGAGCAGGCTCAGGCACAGGTACTTCAGCGTGCCGCCGCGCAGCGGCCGCGAGAAGATGCCGGGCATCTCGTCGTCGAGGTCGATCGCGAGCGTGCGGTACAGCGTCGAGAACTGCTCCTCCGTCACGCGCGCATGCGGCTCGCCGAGCAGCTCGATCGGAATGCCGGCCCCGCGCAGATAGCGCTCGACCACGTCGCGCTGCACGCCCGCACTCGCGAGAAAACCGTTGACGAGCGAGATCGGCACCGTGGCACTCGGCGACGGCAGCGCGCGCCCGGACTGGGCAGAAGGTGAGTCTGAGCCGGTCATCGGGCCCCCGTCGATCGAACCGCTCGCATTGTACTTGAGCGGTCCATACCGGGCTTTCGGGGTCTTCAGGGCCTTCGGCGCACCGGCCCGCGCGTTGCCGGCCGCGCGGGGCTTCGGCGCCATCAGTCGGCGCGGCTGAGTTCCCGGCGCAGGATCTTGCCGACCGTCGACTTCGGTAGCCGGTCGACCACACGGATCAGCTTCGGCACCTTGTACGCCGCAAGGCTCGCACGGCAATGCGCGACGATCTCCGCTTCGGTCACGGCCGCGTCCGGCGCGAGCACCACGAACAGCTTGACGGCCTCGCCGGTGCGCTCGTCCGGCACGCCGATGCACGCGCATTCGGCGATCCCCGGCAGCGCGGTCGCGACGGCTTCCACCTCGTTCGGATACACGTTGAAGCCCGACACGATGATCATGTCCTTCTTGCGGTCGACGATCTTCAGGAAGCCCGCCGCGTCGAACACGCCGATGTCGCCGGTGCGGAAATAGCCGTCCGCGGTGAACGCGGCCGCATTCGCTTCCGGCTTCTGCCAGTAGCCGCCCATCACCTGCGGCCCCTGCACGCAGATCTCGCCCGCTGCGCCGATCGCCACCTCGCGATCCTGGTCGTCGAGCAGCTTCACGTCGGTCGACGGCAGCGGCAGGCCCGTGGTGCCCGTGAATGCGTCGATCGACTGCGGGTTGAACGTGACCACCGGCGACGTTTCCGACAGCCCGTACCCTTCGCGGATGAAATTGCCCGTCACCGCCTTCCAGCGCGCGGAGATCACGTCGATCACCGCCGCGCCGCCGCCGGCCGACAGCTTCAGCCGCGACCAGTCGACTTCCTTCAGCCGCGGATGGCCGGTGAGCCCCGCATACAGCGTATTGACGCCGACGAACACCGAGGGCCGCGCGGCCTTCAGCACGTCGATGAAGCCGTCCATGTCGCGCGGATTCGCGACCAGCCAGTTGTCCGCGCCGATCGCGAAGTAGGACAGGAAGTTCACCGTCAGCGCGAAGATGTGATACAGCGGGATCGCCGTGACGACGACCTCCTCGCCCGGCCGACGCGCGGCCGGCACGATCGCCGCGAACTGCTCGATGTTCGCGACCAGGTTGCGGTGCGACAGCGCGGCGCCTTTCGACAGCCCGGTCGTGCCGCCCGTGTATTGCAGCAGCAGCAGATCGGCGCCGCCGAGCGCGACCGGTTCGAACGCGAGCGATTCGCCGGCGGCGATCGCGTCCGCGAGCGCGATCGAGCCGGGCGGCAGCGCGTCGCACGCGCCGGCCGGCGCATCGACGACGCCAAGATCACCGCGCCCCACGCTCAGCACGGTTCGCATGCGCGTCTTGCCGACCACGTCGGCGAACGTGCCCATCGATCCGCCGCACACCACGGCCACTTCGACACCCGCGTCGTTGAGCTGATGCTCGAGCTCGTGCGCGGTATAGAACGGGTTCACGTTGACCTGGATCGCGCCGATCCGCGCGACCGCGACGAACACCACCGGAAACGCGAGCACGTTGGGCAGCATCACGGCCACGCGGTCGCCCTTGCGCACGCCCACGACCTGCTGCAGGTACGCGGCCAGCGCAGTCGACAGGCGGTCGACGTCGGCGTAGGTCAGCGTGCGGCCGAACGCGCGGAACGCGGGACGCCCGGCGAAGCGGTGCATCGCATCGTCCAGCAACGCGGTTACGGAAGGAAAGCGATCGGCATCGATCTCGGCGGGGATCGAGCCGTACGAGCCGATCCAGTGTCTCTTCGTCATGTCCTGCTCCTCGGGGAAGGCGCCGGGCAGCGCCGTTCGCACGGCGGCCCGCGCACCGGATGGGCGCAGGCCGTCGCCTGACTGGCGACTATCGCCCGCCAGCGGCGCTTTGAAAATGATCCGGGCGGTCGAAAAGATGATCGAAACGGACACGCGGGCGCGCGGCGGGCTGCCTGCCGCGGCTTGCGCTCGCGCGTCGGCTTGCCGTCGTCGGGCCGTGCGCATGCTCGCACATCAGGGTGAACCCTATGGCGCCCCCGCGCGTTCCGGCGCAGAATCGCGAACCCGGAACGGTATCGAATCGGACGTAGAACCAGCCATGCCGCGCAGTGCGCTCTTGACCCCGACGGCCACCGGCGGCCCCCCGCCGCCGGATGCCCCGCTCGCCCACGCGTCGTACGAGAAGCGCTTCTCGCCGGCGAAGCTGGCCGTGCTCGTCGGCGTCATCCAGGAACTCGGCCTCGACCCGGCCGCCGTGCTCGACGGCACCGGCCTGTCGCCGGACGCCATCGCCGACCCGTTCACGCTCACGTCGTCGCTGCAGTTCCTGACCGCCGCACGCAACGCGATCGGCCGCTACGACGGCTCCGATCTCGGCGTGCGCGTCGGCCACCGGCTGCATGCGTCGAGCTACGGGATGTACGGCTACGCGATGCTGTGCTCGGAATCGCTCGCGCACGCGTTCGATTCCGCCGTCAAATATCACCAGCTCGCGAACGGCATGCTCGCGATCCGCTGGGTCGAACAGGGCGACACCGCGTCGTGGCTGTTCCCCGCTCCGCACGAAGCCGCGCTGCCCGCTGCCGACCTGCCGCTGTACCGCTTCCTGATCGACATGCAGTTCGCGCTGCACGTGACGATCATCAAGGACGTGATGGGCGCGTGGTGCGTGCCGGCCCGCGCGCAGTTCGCGCAGCCGCGGCCCGCGCATGCGGCGCAGCTCGCCGATGCGCTCGAATGCCCGATCACGTTCGACCAGCCGTACCATGTGCTCAGCTACCCGGCCGCGTGGCTCACGCGCGCGCCGCAGCTCGCGAATCCGATCACTGCCGCGCAGGTGTCGTCGCACTGCGCGCGCCTGCTCGACGAATTGCGCAGCCAGGCCGGCGTCACGCGACGCGTCTATCAGGAACTCACGCGCACGCCCGGGCAGTTTCCGGACATCGACGCGATCGCTGACACCCTGTGCATGACGTCGCGCACGCTGCGCCGCAAGCTCGACGCCGAAGGCACGTCGTACAGCGAGCTGCTGACGAGCGTGCGCAAGGCGCTGGCGATCGATTACCTGAGCACCACCACGCTCAGCACCGAGGACATCGCGCTGACGCTCGGCTTCAGCGACGCGGTCGGGTTCCGCCATGCGTTCAAGCGCTGGACCGGCACGACACCGAGCGAGGTGCGGCGCAAGCGCGGCGGGTGAACGTGGCGAATGTGCGCGGCGGGCCTAGGCGAGCAGGTATTCGCGCGCCAGCGTGCGGGCACGATGCAGGCGGCTCTTCGCGGCAGCCGGCGACAGCCCGGTGCGTGCCGCGATCTCGGCAATCGTGAGCTCCTCGAAATCGCGCATCAGCAGGAGGTCGCGATAGTCCTGCGGCAGCGACTCCAGCGCATCGACCAGCTCACGCCGCAGCGCATCCGTGTCGCGGCCGGCCAGCCATCGGTCGACCTTTTCCTCGTCGTACGGATCGTAGTGCAACGCCTTGCGCCCGAGCCGACGGCACTCCCGGCGCACGACGCTGAACAGCCAGCCCGAGAACGCGGCCAGCGTGCGCACCGAGGTCACCTTGCGCGCCACGATCAGCAGCGCTTCCTGCACCGCGTCGTCGACGTCGGAAATGAAACAGTTGCGCTGCGCATAGCGACGCGCGTCGGGCTGGCACAGGCGCAGCAGCCGTTCGAGCGCGAGCGGGTCGCCCGTGCGGGCGGCCTCGATGGCATTCAGCCGCTGCTCGTCGGTCGGCATCTCAGTCCTTCGCGTCGCGCGACTGGCCGAGACGGCGGCCGACCATCGCGCACGCCGGGCAGAAGCCGACCATGCCGGACACGACGAGGCCGGCCGCCGCCACCGCCACGGCGATGCCGGCAACGCCCTTGATCAACACCAGCGCCAGCACGGCGACGACCACGCCCAGCGCGATCCGGACCACGCGTTCCCAACCGGGAACATTCTTCACATAGAACATCGGGAGCCTCTTTCAGGTTGTCGAGAGAAGACCTCTCGCCCACCAAGAGGGCCGCGCACGGCGATCCGGTTCGCGCCCCGTTTAATTTTTTTCGATACCCGCGTCAGCGCGCGCCGTCGGCGCCCGACGCCACCTTCAGCGCAAACTCGAACACCGCGCCGCGCCCGTCCCGATCGACGAGCCGGATGCCGCTGCCGTTGAGCACCAGCATCCGGTGCACGATCAGCAGCCCGAGCCCGCCGCTCGTCGCCGCGCCTCCGCTGATCGGCCGCTGCGGCCGCTGGAACAGCCCTTCGCGCCGCGCGGGCGGGATCCCTTCGCCGGTATCGGACACGGTCACGACCACCCGATCGTCCTGCGGCGTCAGCGCGACCTCGACTTCGCCGTGCTGCGGCGTGTGCCGCAAGGCGTTGTCGAGCAGGTTGGTCAGCACGCGCTCGATCATCCCGAGATCGGCCGACACGACCGGCACGCGCGGCGGGATGCGCGCATGCAGCATGACGCCGCGTGCCTGCGCGGTCAGCTCGAACTTCTGGAATACGTCCTGCACGAGATCGACGAGCGAGAACGGTTCGCGTTCGGCCTGCACGCTGCCCGATTCGAGCCGGGCGAGCTCGAACAACGCCTGCGCGAGCCGGCCGACCTTCGTGCTCTGCGCGAGCGCGATCGACAGGTAGCGGCGGCGTTCGGGCTCGGCGAGCGTGTCGGACTTCAGCGACAGGGTCTCCAGATAGCCGTGCAACGACGTCAGCGGCGTGCGCAGGTCGTGCGAGATGTTCGTGATCAGTTCGCGCCGCTGCTGGTCCTGGCGCGTCAGCGCGCGCCACTGGTCGCCGATCCGGTCGGCCATCTGCGCGAACGCGGATTCGAGCACCACGATGTCGTCGCCGCGCCGCCCCGACGGCGAGCGCGGCACCGGCGGCTGCGTGTCGGGCGTGCCGTTCGCGTCGAAACGGCGCATCGCGTCGGTCAGCCTGCGCAGCGGGCGCGTGATGAAGCTGAACGCAGTCAGGCCCGCGAGCAGGCCGAGCAGCGCGACGACCGCCATCGACCACAGCGTCGTGCGCAGCACGTTGCCGGCATCGACGCGCGCGGCCAGCCGGTCGTGCGCTTCGCCGAGCAGCACCACGTAGATATAGCCCGACGGCGGCTGCCCCGCACGCTGCAGCGGCGCGGCGCTGAACACCTTGCGCGCATCGGGGCTGCGCGGATCGTCACCGAGGATCGGCAGCGGCTCGCCCGCGATGAAGCGCTGCACCGGCGCGAGATCGACGCGGTCGCGCTTCACGTGGCCCGGTGGCGCGTCGTCGCCCTTGATGCGCCCCGCGTTGTCGAGCAGGTACACCTCGACGCTCGGGTTCACGCCCATCAGCTGGCCGAACAGCGTGCGTACGGCGTCCGGGCGCAGCCCGCTCGCATCCATCAGCGGCGTGCTGCTCGCGATGTGGGCGGCGAGATCGCGCGACAGGCCCTGCACGACTTCCTTCTCGCGCATGTCGTTCGCGCGGATCTGCAGCCATGCCGACGCGCCCGAGCAGGCGAGCAGCAGCACCGCGAACACGCACGACAGCCGCTGGGTGAGGGTCAGTTTCATCACGTGTCCCGCTGGCCCGGCGCGGCGAGCTTGTAGCCGCGTCCCCACACGGTGAGGATCCGCACGGGCTCGGCCGGATCGGCCTCGATCTTCGCGCGCAGCCGGTTGATGTGGGTGTTGACCGTGTGTTCGTAGCCTTCGTGCTGGTAGCCCCACACGGCATTGAGCAGGTCCATCCGCGAGAACACCTTGCCCGGATGCCGCGCGAAGAAATACAGCAGGTCGAACTCGCGCGGCGTGAGGTCGATGCGCGCGCCGTCGACGGCCGCTTCCCGTGCGATCGGGTCGATCGACAGCCCCGCGAGGTCGAGCGTGCCCGCGTCGATCCGCGAATCGCGCGCGAGCGCGTCGACGCGCCGCAGCAGCGCCTTGACCCGTGCGACGAGTTCCAGCACCGAGAACGGCTTTGCCAGGTAGTCGTCGGCGCCGAGCTCGAGGCCGAGGATCCGGTGCACCTCGCTCGAACGCGCGCTCGTGATGATGATCGGCGTGTAGCGGGCCATCGCGCGCGCGCGGCGGCAGATTTCCAGGCCGTCGACGCCCGGCAGCATCAGGTCGAGGATCAGCGCGTCCCAGTTGCCCTGTTCGAGCAGGCGCAGGCCTTCCGTGCCGTCCGCGCTGTGCACGACTTCGTAGCGCTCGTCGCGCAGGTGCAGGCTCAGCACGTCGGCGATGTCGGCATCGTCTTCGACGATCAGGATGCGTTTGGGGTGGTCCATGGCGGTCGGCGGCGGCACGTCGGTGGCGGTCTTCGGTCTCGAACGGCGGTTCTGGCCGGCCAGGGTCCGGAAAGCCGGCCTGCCCGGGGCGAATCGCGGCGCAACGCCGCGCTGTCGCCATTGTGCAAAATTTTGCCGGAGGCAGGGGTCACAATTCGTTTAAGTTTGAATCGCGGCTGTCCTGTGAGCCAATACCCGAAAGGCCTTGCGGTCCGCCCCCTGAAACGAAAGCCACCGCAAACGCAAGCGACACCATGAACGCGATGTTCTGCTGCTCGACCGCGATGCCGAGCAGCACGGTGATCACACCCGGCACCAGCGTGGTAATTCGCGACACCTTCAGCTCGTCGGCGCGGCGGACACATCGCCATGCCGCCGCTTCGTTCCGCCGCGCCGGTTACGTCACGCGCCCGTCACCCGGTGCGGCGGGCAGGACGCGCACGCGCTCAATTGCCGTAGATGTCGAAATTGAAATAGCGACCGGCGATTTTGTCGTACGTCCCGTCGGCACGGATCGCGGCGAGCGCCGTGTTGATCTTGTCCTTCAGGTCCGTGTCTTCCTTGCGAATGCCGATGCCCTGACCCGGTCCGAAAATCTTCGGATCGCTCAGTTCACCGCCCGCGAACGCGTAGTCCTTGCCTTGCGGCGTATTCAAGAAGCCGCGCGATGCTTGCACGCCGTTTTGCAACGCAGCATCGAGCCGGCCGTTGGTCAGGTCGGCATACACCTGATCCTGGTTCTGATACGACAGGATGCGCGCGCCGATACCTTCCCAATGCGCCTTCGCATAGGTCTCCTGCATCGAGCCTTGCAGCACGCCCACGGCTTTACCCTTGAGCGATTCCGGCGTCGGCTGGATACCCGAGCCCTTTTTCGCGACAAGAAACGTCGGTGCGTGCGCCGTCTTGTTCGAAAAATCGATTTGCTTCAATCGCGCGGGCGTCATCGACATCGACGACAGGATCGCGTCGAATTTCCGCGCCTTCAGACCGGGAATCATGCCGTCGAACGCATTTTCGACCCAGAGGCATTTCGCATTGAGGCGCCTGCACACTTCATTACCGAGGTCCACGCCGAAGCCCGTCAATTCGCCGGACGGTTTCTTGTATTCGAACGGAGGATAGGACGGGTCGACGCCAATGCGAATCGTCGTCCATTCCTTGGCAAACCCGGTTGCAGACATGGCAAGCGCAACCAGTCCGATCATGATCCTCTTCATTATTTTCTCCATGTAGTTGAAATAACTGCGCTGGCATTTACCCTTCGAACAGATCGATTCGAAACGGGTGACGACGCCTGATTCGTCGAAACCGGACACCTGCATGACAGCTGCCGAGCCCCCCACCGTCGGTCGCCATCGGTCGCCGCGCCGCCTCAGCCCGGCATTCCTCCACCGCGGCAATGCGCCGGCATTGCCGCCAAGCAACGGAGGCAATCTTTCGGCGTCTCGTGCGGATTGCATCGATGAAACGACCGGGGCGAATAAATACTGGATAACGCGACGACGAGACGGACGATTTTCCGTCCTCTGTTTCGGGGAATAGCGGGCTCTTCCGCCGTGCTTGATTCGACACACGCAAGCGTGGGCCTTTTTCAGATCACCGATTCCGGCTCTATTGTGCCTTATCCGATTGAGCATCCGGAATTTCGACGCGTCGGCTTCATTCGATTACTATGCGACGCATCGAAAATAATCGACCGCATTCCGTACGGTTCCACATCTGCGCGTCGAACCGCTTCATCACCCAGGGAGCGATCTAATTGGCAATCGTCACATGCCCGACACAGCCATATTCCTCAAGGGCACACATCGAAAAATCCTTGCCATAGCCCGAAAGTCAGACCGGGCGTGGATGGATTACTGCGGCCCCGACCGGATCACCCGGAAAACTTCACAATTAGTTCACGTTTGAATCGCGCCCGTGCCGTGAGCCAATGCCCGCAATGTTTCCCGTTCGGCCTCTCAAGCCGGATTTCCGTCATCCTGGTCGCGGACAGGTGCTGACGAGAAAGCGACGTCGCCCGCCCGCATCACCGAATGAATCCGGCCGGACCGGAAGACACGCGCCGTGATACGACATGCATGCCGCTCACGCGGGGGTCGCCGACCGGCCCGAGCAGCGCGCGGGTCGGCTGTTCACGGCTCGCAAGAAGATCGTCCGCCGATTCGAGATCGCGCTCGCCTCCCGCCACGATTAATCGATCAGCGACATGATCCCGTGCGCGGCCAGCATCGCGACCGTCTTCGGAATAGCAGAGAGACAGGCATCGTCGTAGATGCCCGGCGCCGACGCCGCCGCCGAACCAATCACGCCGACTCGCACCGCATTGATGCCATTCGACGCCAACAGCCGGGCCTCGTTTCGAACCTAGGCCCGGGTGATGTCATTGCAACCCGGACGGAAAGCGGCCGGCATCGTTCGACGACACCATCCAGACATGTCATGATTCGCCACGCAATTTCATGACGGTCGCTCCGGTCTCTGACGGACAGTTCAGCACGCGTGGCAGATGGGGGCGTTCGCATTGCACACCGGCACATCGAACGATTCGACGGCAACCCGTCAGATCCAGACGACGCCCCCATTGCCTATCGGAGTGAGTCCTGCCGTGCGACAAGCGGACTCACGTTCTCGTCACCTGGGTTTTCGCGAGATAGGTGTACGGCCCGTTCGGGCTCCGTTCGGCAATGTATGCCGCACACCACCCGGCCCCCCACGGCTGCTTCGTATTGAAATTGTGGTCGTTTTCGTTATCCCAGCTCCACGACTTCGCATCGGTCGGATTGGCGGGAAAGCTTCCCGAATACAGGCAGACTCGCCCTTGCTGTGCGCGAAACGGCGCATTCGTGGACCACTTGATCCAGCAGGTTCCCTGGTATTCATACAACGACAGTTCCCAGCTGTACGTACCGACACCGGTCACCGGCGCCACTTCCGCTTGGACGTTGCTCATGAATATTCCCCATAAAGTCCGTGTTTCATGACCGATCGAACCTGGTCACCGTTTTTTAAAGTGGTTCCTGGACTCCACTCGAAGATCGAGGAGATGCGCGCCCAGGCTCACTCAACTCAACAGCCGCTCGACCTCCTCGATGAGTGCATGACGACGCTGCGCGTCCTGTTCGTAAGCACGCTCGGCGGCCGCAACGTCCGCCCCGCAGTGCGGGCACCGGGACTCATGCTGATGCACGTAGCTGTTGCAGGCTCGGCACACGGCCAGCCTCGGCGGGACTCTCCCGACCTCCGGCGCACGCTTGCCCTTGTGTTTCCACGCGAGTTCGACGGTCTGTCCCGAGCGGGAAATGCTCGATACAGGTGTGCCGTCCGAAATGCGTTCGGTGACCAGATCGAAGCGACCCACCGCGAACGACGCAGGCGCCGCCTCCTCGATCTTCTCGATGCGCTCGCGCAGCCCCTGCTTCTTCAATTCGAGCACGCGATAGTGGCAATAAGGATTGTTGCCCGGCTTGCCGAGCAGCGAATGCGAGGTCCACGTGCAGCCGCCACGACACACATCGGCGTAGTAACACGTGCGACAGAAGCCCCACAGGTCGTCCACCGAGCGAAGTCGGCCGAAATGGATCGCCTCGCTCGTGCGCCAGATCTCCTCCAGCGACAGATCCCGAACGTTGCCGCCCGCGAACCCGACCGTCGCGAGCGACGGACACCCCTTGACGGTGCCGTCCGCTTCGAGCGCGATGACGGTCTGCCCGGCCGCACATCCGGTCCAGTGCACCCGCTCGTCCCCGAAGCCGCGCCACAGATGCTCATGCGGCCCGAAGTAGCCGATGTTGTTGCCGACGTTCATCAGCAGGCCGCGGTCGAGCCCCCGCTTGTAGAGCTCGGCGAGCAGCGGCATCAACTCCTCGAGCTGGTACGGCTGCAGGAGCAATTCGTCGTGATCGACCGCGTTGCCCATCGCGACCGTCAACTGAATCTGCCAGTGTGTCGCCCCGATCTCGATGATCGTATCCATCAATGCCGGGAGATCGCGCATCGTTGCCGAACCGATCTGCGTGTTCACGCTGACCGCGAGACCGTGCGCACGGGCACGCTTCAGGGTATCCACGGCCCGGTCGAACGATCCCGGGACATTGCGCAACTTGTCGTGCAGTGGCGCCAGCCCGTCCAGCGATACCCCCAGTCCGTTGAGGCCCGCTTCGACGGCCTGCGCGAGCCGGGCAGGTGTCAGATTGCGGCCACCTGTCTGCACCGCGCAGTACATCCCGTGCGAGCGGATTGCCTTGATGAGTTGCGCCCAGTCCTTGCGCAGGTAAGCCTCACCTCCGATCATCGACACTTCTCGCGTACCGAGCCTGGCCAGCGCATCGATCACGTCGAGACACTCGCCGGTCGACAGTTCGTTGGTGCGTCGGTGGCCCGCACGCGATCCGCAGTGCAGGCACTTCAGGTCGCAAGCCAGCGTGATTTCCCACACGACGTGAACCGGGACGAACCGTTCGTAGTCCTGTTCACTCAGGAAGCGAACCGGGCGCACTTGATTCTCGTCCATTTCGATATCCTCGCGTTTCGTCTATCCTGCACCAGCCACTCACCGACCGGTCGTCGGCGGCGGCCGCCGCACCGCGGCAGGCACCGCCGCCTCGCACGTGCTCAGCGCCCGGCTTCCAGCCGGGCTATCTCGGCGTCCAGGCCGGCAAGGGCTGCCTCGATACGGCCTGCATCGGCGAGCTGTTGTTCGGCCTGGCGGGCGAGCGCCTTCATTCGGCCGAGATCGCCCGATTGCCTCGCCTGCTGCAGGCCGACGCCGTACAGCGGCGTGACCGGATGACGAGGTTCGAACGGTTGCAGCGCGCCGGTCACCGTCATGATCGCGTGCTCGACTTCATGCCAGCGCTCCCCTTCGAAGAACCGGTAGCTGGCGACCCCCGACTTCCAGTCCGCCTCGACGATGCCCTGCAGGCGGAACGTTTCGGCCAGGCCGCTGGTCGGCCCGGATGGATTGCCCTGCAGGCTGAGGACGAGTTGCGTCTTGCCGCCGGGCGTGAGCACGATCGGGCTGAACTGGCCCCACACCTGCGCACTGAATTCGAGCGGCGGCCAGGTCGTCTGGGTGATGCGCGCCACGCCGCTGGCCTTCTTGGCTGGCGAGTTGATCAGTAGCGCCAGCGTCAGAACAGGTGCGCCGATAGCCGGCGTTGCGACGCGGAAATTCACGGGAAAAAGAGCGGCGGACATTGAATGGCTCCTGTAGCGAATAAGGATCGGGGCAACCCGGCCGGTTTCAGTTCCCGGCTTCCAGGCGCGCGATTTCAGTCTTCAGCGCAGCCAGCGCAGCAGCAATTTCGTCGCGGCTTTGCAACTGGTGCTTCGCCGCGGCTGCAACCGTCTTCATGTGCGCGAGATCGCCGGAGGCCGCCGCTTGCTGAATGGGCGCACCATACAGAGGCCGCGGCCCGCCGTGCGGCTCGACGATCACCGGGCCGGGCTCGAGGGGGACGAATTCCCGATCGATCCTGGCCGGCACATTCTCGAAGGCGCGCCAGCTGCCGTTGTCGAAAAAGCTGTACGACGCAACGCCGCTTTGCCAGTCGTTTTCCAGCACGAGATGAAGCCGGAACGTCACGATCGAATTCGAGTTCGGGCCGCCGTCGTTGCCCTGCAGCGTCACCAGGATGCGCGTGTTGACCGGCGGCATCAGCGCCATATAGGTGTAGTTGCCCCAGACATCGGCATGGAAGTCGACCGGCGGATTCACTGCCTGCCCGATCGTTGCGGTGCCAACCACACTGCCCTCGGGCGTATCCACGAGCAATGCGAGCCTGAGCGCCGGTGCGCCCGGCATTCCGGTGCCGATGACGTAGCCTGCCGGGAAAAGCCCGATACGTGCGTTCTCTGACATTTGGTCCTCCTGCGTGGTAAAAGACGGCGATGCGTGCGGCGGCCACTCAGGCCTGCTCGCGCCTCACGATCTCCTGCTTGAGCTTGCCGACCGCAGCGGCAAGGTCCGCGTGCTGCTTCAGCACCTCTTCGGCCTGGCTGAGCAAGGCCTTCATCTTCGATACGTCTCCTTCCGAAATGGCCTGGTGGATCGCTACGCCGTAAGGCGGAATGACATGGCCGGTTTCCCTGTTCATCACGTTCTCGCTAAAAAGGTAGTCGTGCCGATTCGCGGAATCTCCGCGAGCACGAGATCAAGCAACCGATGTGCCAGTCGTGAATTGACAGGCCGGTGTCCGTGCGCGGTGCTGCCACGCGACAATCAGAGGACGAATTCGTCCGGCCGTTTGCTGCACGATGGACGAATATGTCCATGCGCAGCGGGATCGCGCGATCTCCCGAATGCAAGCGCGCGCTCCCGCGCCGGGGACGCGTACCGGCGTGCAAGGTCGGGAAAGTTTCGGCGCGCGTCGACCCGGCGCCAGCATGCGCCGCTCGCCACGGTCTCGGGATGAAGGTGTCACGCGCGCGATCCGCCGTGCCGCGCGTTCAGGACATCGCGTTGACGCGATCGCTACAGCAGGCCCGGAAGCAGGCCCGGATCCTGGAGCGGAGTGGTGGGCGGGCGTGCCGCGACGGGCACGTGCAACGGTCGGTCGATCACTTCGATGATCGACGTCGGGCGGGCAGGCGGTCGCGACAGATCCGCGAGATGTCCCATCGCGGCAAGGCGAGCGGGCACCGAGCCCAGCGCCAACGCCGTCGAGATCGCGATGCGCAACCCTTGCTCGGCACCCGCCGTATCGCCCAGCATCGATTGCGCACGCGCCTTGAGGATCAACAGCTCACCGAGATAGGCCCGCTCCTGCCGGCGGATCACCTTGTCGAGCGCGTCGGAAACGAGCACTTCGCATTGCTGCGCGCGCCCCGTGCTCAACAGTATCTCGCCGTGCTTCCAGGCCTTGACCGAATGGAACAGCGCACCGCCCTGCTTTTCGATTTCGTTTTCATAGCCGTCGAGCAGCATCGCCTCGGCGGCGCCGAACTCGCCGATCGCACTCAGATAGCACGCCCTGAAAATCCGGACCGCACCGCCCGCACAAGCCGGTGCGCCGGTCGCCGGTAGTGCGTCGAACGCACGGGTCAGGGTCCCGAGCCGCTCGACGTCGTTGAAGAGCATCGCAAGCCACGCGGCGCCTTGCAGGTCGAGCATGCAACCGGGCAAATGCGGCGGATCGAGTTCCGCTCGCTCGGTCAAACGGTCCATGGCATCGCGTGCGTGGTCGAGTGCGCCAGTCTGGAAAGCGGCGAGACCCTCGAACGTCAATGCGAGTCCTCCGACATCGGCGCCCGAGACGCCGAGCCGCCGATCGGCGCGGCCGATGCCGGTCAGCCCGCCACGGGAAAGCAACGCCAGCGCTTCCTCACTGTCGCCGAGCCAGAACAGTGTGTTGGCCAACGCGACGTGCGCGTCGTCGAGCATCGCCCGATCGTCCATCGCGTGCGCGCGGTGAAGCAGTTCCTGCGCAGTGGCACGCGCCCGTGTGAGTTCCAGCGTCACCAGTTGCGTCGTCCAGATGCCGAACTGCACCGTGGCGAGTTCGCGTGCGTCGCATACGCCATCGCCGATCGACAAGGCCGCCTCGTAACAAGCAGTCGCTTCGGGACATTGCCAGCCATGGACGCCTCGCAGCACCACGGCAAGCAGGCGATAGGCGCCAAACTGCAATCGGCGGCTCTCCTCGGTCGGGCTGGCCTTTTGCAGGAGATCGAGGCAGCGCTGCAGCAGCGCGACGGATTCGCGATACTGGATGGCGCCCGCCAGCGCTTCCGCACGCTCCAGGCACTGCCGAGCCTCCCCGTGTTGCGCTTCGCGCGCCTTGAGCCGGCGCTCGACGACCTTCCGGCTGACACCGAGCAACGCGGCCGCGGCGCTCTTGTTATACGACGTCCTCTCGAGCGCGCGGTCGATGAGCAAGCGTTCGGCTGCGGCCAGCTTGTCGCTGCCACCGAACTCGAGCAGGCGGTCCGCGAGCAGCGCACATGCCGTCGCGTCGGGCGCGTCCGTGGCCAGAAACGGCGCGAGCGTTTCGGCATCGATCCGCGCATGCTCCGCGAACACGCTGAGCTGGCTGACGAGATTGCGTAACTGGCGAACGTTGCCCGGCCACGGATGCTCGCACATCCGCTTGATTGCCGCCGGCGTGAACGCGATCGCGCGCGTTTGCTGGGCTGCAAAATGCGCAGCCAGCAGCGGGATGTCCTCGCTGCGTTGCGCGAGTCCCGGCACATTGAGGATGAAAACCGCAAGCCTGTAGAACAAGTCTTCCCTGAACCGGCCAACGCGCGCCTCTTCCAGCAGGTTTCGATGGGTGGCCGCAACGATGCGTCCGGCAAAGCGCTGGCTGGCCGATGCGCCGATCGGACGGAACGTGCGCGTTTCGAGCACGCGCAACAGTTTGGGCTGTAGCGCAAACGGCAGCTCGCCGATCTCGTCGAGAAAGAGCGTGCCGGCCCCGACCTGGTCGAACAGGCCGCGGTGGTCTTCGACCGCGCCAGTAAAGGCGCCGCGGACATGACCGAAGAACTCCGCCTCGATCAGGTCATGGGGTATGGCGCCGCAATTCACGTCGATAAACGGCATGTCGCATCGCGAGCCGTTTGCGTGAAGGCGCCGCGCCACCAGTTCCTTACCGGAGCCGGTTGGCCCGACAATCAGTAGCGTATGGTCGGTCGGCGCCACCCGATCGATCATCCGGACCAACTGGCGAAATGCTGCCGACACGCCGATCAGCACATGCGCGTCCAGCGTGCCGTTGCCGTGCGTGCACCCGTCCGGGCCGCGCGCGGCCCCGTTCCGGATCCCCTTCATCGCGCGACGCCCGGCAATCGCGATACCGGTGCAGGCACGACCATGTCGAGCCGACAAACGGTGGTCTCGGCGCACGCCGCTGCGCGGAAATCGTGCAATGTGCCCGCACTGCGGACATCAGTCCCCGGTCTTTGCATGCTCTTTCCTATTCGGTTAGGCTCTAGAGCGGTTCTTTTTCAATTTTCTTGTTTTTTTAAAACCAGACATCACCACGGTACTTCACGCTTCGACCTTTCAGCCCCGCCTGCGGCAATCCGGGCGACTGTATCGCAGCCGTTGCTGAAGACAGTGTAGAGGGATTTATTCGTTCTGGAATCGAAATAAATAGGGCTTGATTGTCTCGTAACCCCAGCCAAAACAGCAACAATTGCCATGTTTGTTCAATAAATCCTGCCGCGCGCACAGTGACTTGACACGACAGTGGATGTTCCAGCGCATCAATCCTTCGCGCGGAAACATCAGTGACGAATTTATTGCGACAAATCGAAGCCATTTCATCGTAAACATCGACACGATCTTTCGGCGAGAAGACCATTCTTCAACATTCTTTCAGAAATAATATTGACCTGGCGAAGCCACGCTCGCCGGCAGTTTCGCGGCCCTTGCGGGTCACTCAGTCGTTTCATCCATAAACATTCGAATCTCGTCATCGGGCTGATATGTTTATATTTGAATCACACGTGCCCGCCATGTCACGAATAACTCAAAAAATAGCGAATCGCTCCGGTAGAGGATTTCAGCGAATTTCGGCGCAGCATCCAACTACCGAAAAGCCGTTGTCAGCCGCTCCTTGAGCGGACTTCATTGCCCCTCGCGTGCCCCGGCCAACCATCACAAATCGTTTGAGTTTGACCGGCGAGCGAGCCGGGAGGCAGTTCTGACAAGGCTTTGCGTTCCAGCCCTGGAAATTCGACGAGCGCTCGATCGGGACGGACGAGCCGGCCAGCGTTGATCGTCGATGTAACCCGGCTACGCTCGATCATCGCGCCAGCGCACCAGCCTGTCGTCATCATGCCGGAACCGGCAACCCCAGCCGCCAGCTCAAATTTTCGCGCGCTCGCGTCTCGCAGAGCGTGTAGAAGAAATCGGTCAGGTAGATGCGCGGGCGTACGAGCAGCCCGCGCAGAATGGTCCGCTCATGCAGGTCATAAGCCCGGTCGTCAAGATCGGGCCGCTCTGCCCGGAGGCGCCGGCCGTCTTCGCGAAACCGGCTGCGAGAGGCGCCAAGCACGGCCAGGTCGATGTCGCACACGAAGCGGGTATCCGGTTCTGCGGCAATGCCCGAGTGGGTCGTGGCGAGAATCATCGCGCAGATCTGATCGCACGCGCGGATTTGCCCCCCTGCCTGGCGTCGGAACCAGTCCGCGCTACGCTGCTCGTTATCGTGCGCGCCTGGCACGAAAATCACGTCATGGAACCAGAGCGCGAGTTCGACGGCGTCCGGTTCGGGAATCGCGTCACGCGCCAGGTCGAGATGATGCAAACATCGCCGTACATGCGCGAGCGTATGGTAATGGCGCGCCGGCTCCGCATAGCAGCGCGCCAGCATGCCGTAGACATCCTCGGCATGTGTCCCGCCGCTACACGACCACAACGCGACAAACCGCGCCTGCGTCCGGTTCACGTTCGCTCCTTGGCTCGAGGCGGCTACGCATGATCGCGCCATGCCGCATTACCGCGCTGCGCTCAGAGAAATTCCCTGCGAATGTCGATACTCGACCGCTGTCCGATGTTGCCGTAGTGATGCGCGAGCCACGCATCCGCTTCGCGTCGTCCGTGGTCACGCAGCTCGCTCAGAAAGCCCCAATCCGCGTTGTACTTGCTCGATACACTCAACGCACACAAAGCATCGTCCGCGCGAATGGAATGGATCAGCATTTCCTTCATGTCGCCGCGGTTTATCGTGCCTTGCTGGATCAGTTCGGTGACGAACGCGATGGCTCGCATCTCGCGCATCAGCGACGAGTTGAAACTGATCTCGCTGATCCGGTTGAGAATTTCCGCGGCCGTGATCGGTACACCGCGGCGCACCATCGGATTGATGTGCACGATCACGACGTCGCGCGTCGCGCAATTGTAGATAAGCGGATAGATGGCCGGATTACCCATGTAGCCGCCATCCCAGAAGTACTCGCCATCGATCGAGACCGCCTGGAACAGTGTCGGCACGCATGCAGATGCAAGTACCGCGTCCGCACATACATCCGCTCCCGTGAAGATGCGAATTTTCCCCGTCTCCACGTTGGTTGCGCATAGATACAAGCGGATCGGACAGTGCTTGCGCAGCGCGTCGAAGTCGACCTGGCCTTCGAGCACTTCGCGCAGCGGATTCAGGTTGTTCGGATTGAACTGATAGGGCGAAAAAACGCGCAGCATCATGTCGGCGAACGCATAAAGCGGCGAATGATCGAGCCCGAAGCTGTGCGTACCCTTCAACCAGGGCACCCAGCGCAGCGGGTTGTAGCGCTCCGCCGATTGCGCGACCGCGTGCCAGAAGTCGTGCAGCGCCTCACGCGCACCGTCCTCGCCGCCCTTTTGCAGCCCGTATGCGAGTACGGCAGCATTCATCGCGCCGGCGCTGGTCGCGCTGACACCTTCGATCGCGAGCCGGCCGTCTTCGAGCACCCGGTCGAGCACGCCCCAGGTGAAGGCGCCGTGCATCCCGCCGCCCTGCAACGCCAGCGCGATCGGTTTGCGCGGGACATCGTCGCGGCGTCTTGCGTGCGTGGTTGCCATGCCTGTCTCCTCGGCTTTCCGTTCATGCGGAGCAGCAACAGGTAGTCGACCGCACGTCGTCACACGATACGTCGCCGTGCGCCGTCGGTCCATTCATCCGGTGCGCGCATCCAGTCCATCCAGCAGCGCTTTCGCCTCGCGCAGGTCGCTGGTGTCGAATCCTTCCGTGAAGCAGGCGATCACCTCGGACAGCGCTTGCCTCGCCTCCACCGTCTTCCCCTGCCGTTGCAACAGCCGCGCAAGGTCTGTCGCCGCTCGCAATTCCAGCACTCTGGCACCCTGCCGGCGTGCTCGCGCGATCGCTCGGTGAAAACAGTCCACGGCTTCGTCATCGGATGCAGCTGCAGTGCCTGCCTTGCTCGCCCCTGCAGCCAAATAGACTCCCGTGAGCCGGTACAGCTCGGCCTCGTAGCAATGCTCTCCGGATTGTTCGACGATCGCCATCGCCTCGTCCAGCGTGCCGAGTGCCGCGCGCTTGTCACCTGCGCGCCAGTAGCTGTCGGCGATCAACGCGAGAAAATAAGGCCGCTGGTCTTCGCCGCCGGCTGCCCGGTGCGCATCGAGCCCCTGCCGCATCTGCGCAATGCCGCCCTCGATGTCACCTTGCGCGCTCATCGCCCAGCCGCGAAACAGCATCCCGCACGCGAGCCAGTACGGCAGGCCATGCTCGGTCGAGACGGCAATGACCGCTTCCGCGCGCTCAGCAGCAAGCGCCGGCTCCCCCCGCAGTTGATGCATGTGCGCGGTGTAGGTCAGACTGAACGCCAGCGATGGCCCATACGCAAGGGCCTGTGCAAGGGCGAGCGCGTCAACGCTACGTTTGAGCGCTTGATCGGGATAGCCCTGAAACCACAAGGTCAACACCAGGAAACTGAACGCCCGAATGCCGGGATCCACCCCGTGGGTGAAGACGTGCGCCTGATGCTGCTCCGGATCGTAGATCGCAAGGGCCTGTTCCAGGTGCGTGCGAGCAGCACCGAAATCGCCCTGCAGGAAAAAGCACGCACCCAGCGCACTATGTGCCTCGATCAGGAAGCCCGGATCGTTCGCATCCCGGGCCGTACCGAGCATCTGCTTGCCCAGATCGGTCGCGAGCGCATACTCGCCGCGCACCACGTGGTGCATCCGCAATCCCAACTGCGTCGCGAAGCGTTGGGATGCGTCGCCGGTCCGCTCGCACAATTCGAGCGCGCGCGTATAGGTCGCGCCCACCTCCGTCGCGCCATACCCGCGCACGTCCATCAAGACCGGCCCGAGGGAAAGCAGCAGCGTCAGCTCCCAATGCGCACGCATCGGGCTATCGGGCAAGCCCTTCAGCAACGCCAGCGCTGCGCCCAGGTGATTCATTGCATCGTGATGGGCGGCATGGCGCAGCGCCTGCTGCGCCGCACGATGCAGGTATTCGACCGCCTTGGGAATGTTGCCGCTCTGGCTGTAGTGGTGTGCGAGCTCGCTGCAGTAATCGGCGATACGCGTCGGGAACAGCACCTCGATCGCCTGCGCGGTGCGCTCGTGCAGCGTGGTGCGCCGCTCCGTGAGCAACGAGCGCCCGGCCACTTCCTGAGTCAGCGCGTGCTTGAACGAATAATTGACCTCGGGAAAGGCGGGGCGCTCGTAGATGAACTCCGCCGCTTCCAGATGGGCGAGCAGACGACGCAGTTCATCGTCGCGCGCCTGCGCCTCACCGCAGATCCGCTGGATCAGGCTGAACGGAAACTCGTGGCCGATCACGGCGAGCGCCTGCAGCAGTTCCTTTTCCTCGATGGGAAGCCGGTCGATCCGGGCGGCGAGCACGCCCTGCACGGTGGTCGGAATGTGCAGCGTCGCCGGCGTCTCCACGATCCGATAACGCCCGGCATCGCCGAGCAGCGACTTCTCTTCGACCAGCGTCTGGACCACCTCCTCCATGAAGAACGGGTTGCCCTCGGTCTTCTCCAGAATGAGCTGCTTGAGCGGCACGAGCGTGCGATCCTCGCCGAGCAGCGCCGCGAGCAGCCCTTGCGCATCGGCGCGGCCAAGCGGTTCGAGCCGGATCTTGCTCCAATGCGCTGCACGCGCCCACGCGGGCTGATACTCGGGCCGGTAGTTCACCAGCAGCAGGATGCGTGCGTCCGGCACGTGATCGATCAGGAAGGTGAGGAAGGCCTCGGTCTCGCGGTCCAGCCATTGCAGATCCTCGAACAGCAAATGGACCGGCTGGTTCTGGCTCTCGCGCACGAGCAGTTGCCGGATCGCATCGAAGGTACGGTCGCGCCGGATCTGCGGATCCATCTCGACGAGTACCGCCCCGCCCTCGCCGATGCCAAGCAGATAGAGGACGTACGGCACGAGGTCCTCGAAACTGCGCTCGAGCGCGAGCGCCTTGCCGATGACCTTTTCCCGGCAGCGCCGCTCGTCGTCCTGTGGCGTGATCTGGAAATAGTTCTTCAGGAGTTCGATGAGCGGCAAATTGGAAAACGCCTTGCCGTGCGATACCGAAAACGTCTCCAGCACCAGCGCGCCGCGCCGTGAACGCTCCTTGAACTCGTGGAACAGGCGCGACTTGCCGACACCGGCCTCCCCCACCACGCCGACCACGCGCCCATGCCCGGCCCGCATGGTCTCCAGGGCCCGGTTCAGGTGTTCCAGTTCCGTTTCACGGCCAACGAACCGCGCGAGACCACGGTGCGCCGCCAGCTGCAGGCGCGTGCGCAACGCACCCAGGCCAAGCACCTCGTAGACGCACAGCGGCGCGGGAATGCCCTTGAGTTGCGTGGCCCCCAGCGCCTTGAACTCGAAATAGCCTTCGGCCAGCTTGTGGGTGGACTCGCTGACGAGAATCGACGTGGGCGTGGCGATGCCCTCGATCCGCGACGCGATGTGGATCGTATGCCCGAGCGGATCATATTCGGTGTGCAAGTCGTCGGTGCGGATCGAACGGACGACGACCTCGCCCGTGTGAACGCCGACGCGAATCTGCAGAGGAATGCCTTCCTGCAGACGGATGCGGTCGCCATGCTGCCGCATCGCGTGCTGCATGCGCAACGCAGCGAAGAGCGCTCGCTGTGCGTGGTCTTCGTGGGCGATCGGTGCGCCGAACAACGCAAGGATGCCGTCGCCGAGCGATTTGGCGACGTACCCTTCGTAGTAATGAACCGCTTCCATCATCAGCTCGACCACCGGCACGATCAGGCGATGCGCCACTTCGGGATCGAGATCGTGGATCAAGGCGGTCGAGCCGGCCATGTCGGCAAACAGCGCGGTCACGGTCTTGCGCTCGCCGGCAGGCTCGCCGCGTGCTTCCATGGCCGCGTGTTCGGCGCGGATCCGCTCGGCAAGATGGTCCGGCGTGTAATGAATCGGCGTGGGCGACGGCTCCGGAGCCGATGGTCGGGAAAATGACTGCGCGGCGGCAGGCGTCGCGAGCGACGCCCCGCAATTGCTGCAGAAGCGCGCGGCGGGCGCTGTCTCATGTCCGCACTGCGCGCACGTGCGGGACAGCACGGCCTGACATTCCTGGCACACCGTCGCACCGGGAGGATTCTCGGACCCGCAGAGTGTGCAGCGCATAAAACCCTCTTCCCGCCAAGGGTCGACATCGGAATATTATGCGCCACCGTCCGCGGGAATTCAGGTCGGCGAGCGTGATCGTGGATGCCGATGAGCCAGGGAGCGAACGGCTCGACGGTCGCGATCAGGCGTGCCGTCTATCCTCAGACGAGGACGCAGGCAACCGGACGCCCGGCGGCCTTACGCCGCACGTCGTCGTGGCACCGCGAGATCCGCCTGTTTGTCCCATGGCAGACTACCCAGCCGGGCCGCTCGTATCGCGTGATCGAAATTTCCTTCCGTCGCAACGTGCCGGTGATCGACACTGACCAACCAGCTACCGTCGGCAAGACACCAGCGAATACGACGTTCCTCGACCAGCCCGGCAAACCATCGCCAGATGTCCGCGTCCTCGGCATTGACCGCGTTCGCGGCACTTTCCCGGATCCGGGTTGAGATGTCCAAAGGCTACTCCATCGGTGAAAGCGCACGCATCTCGCGGATGGCCGTTACCCGTTCACGCTAGACGTGAACGGAGCGCCGACGAGGCGCGCTACGCGCGTCCGTTGTTCCGGTGCCGCACTTGCTTGAGTTCAAGGGCTCAAGGGCTCGTCTGGCGGGCTTCGCGGTCTTTCGCTCCGCCACGCCCAGGTTTCGAATGCGTTGCCCCGTCTGCCCGCGCGGCCGGGCGCGCGGGCAGACGGACCCAAGGGTCGGTCGACCCACCGTCCTCAATTGCGGGAGCGGCTTCGCTTGAGCAAGCCTGTCTGCTTCGCGATCACTTCGAGCATGATCTCGTTGGCGCCGCCGCCGACCGCCACGATCCGGAGATCACGCATCAGCCGGGTCACCCGGTTTTCCCACATATAGCCCTGGCCGCCGAAGTACTGAACGCAGGCCGACGGCAATTCGAGCGCGAGCTTGCCCGCGAGATACTTCGCCATCGAGGCCAGCGTCGTGACATCCTGATCGGCGATCATCGCCTCGACCGCCTGATAAGCCAGCGCGCGTACCGCTTCGACCTGGGCGTGAAAATCCGCCAGCCGGTGGTAGACGACCTGATTGTCGAGGATGGCCTTGCCGAACGCCTTGCGCTCGCTCGTGTATTCAGCCGTCAGGCGCAGCACTTCATCGAGGCCGGCCAGCGTGCGCAAGCACCCCCAGAGCCGCTCGTGCTGAAACTGCTCCATCTGATACCTGAATCCCGCGCCTGCTTCGCCGATCAGGTGCCGCACCGGAACGCGCACGTTGTCGAAATACACCGGGGCGGTGTCGGAGCAGTGCATGCCGAGCTTGTGCAGCGGCGGGCCGACGCTGACGCCCCGCGCATCCATCGGCACGACGATCAAGGACTTGTTGTGGTACGGGCCGTTCTCCGTCGACGTATTCGCGAGCAGACTGATCCAGTTGCCCTGCGTCGAACTGGTGATCCACATCTTGGAGCCGTTGATCACCCAATCGCCGCCTTGCCGATGCGCGCTCGTCTTGATCGCCGAAACGTCGGACCCCGCTTGCGACTCGCTGACACCGATGCAGGCGACCGCCTCGCCGCTGATCGCGGGCGCCAGGAATTCCCGCTTGAGTTCGTCGCTGCCATGCGCCGCCAACGCCGGAATCGCCGACAGATGCGCGCCGATCGCGAACGGGATGCCGCCGGCGTGGGATCGCCCCAGTTCCTCCGCGGCGACCACCACGAACGAAAAGTCCAGGTCCAGTCCGCCATACGCCGCCGGCTTGTTGATCCCGAGCAGCCCAAGCTCCCCCGCCTTGCGAAAGATTTCATGGAGCGGGGCCTTGCGTTGCGCGTCCCATTGTTCCGCGTGTGGATCGAGATCTTCCTGCACAAAACGGCGGATGTTTCGCCGCATTTCGTCATGCTCGTAGCTGAACAAGTTGCTCATCGTTGAGGTACCTCGCTGTCGTTTCGAGTCAGGATCAGCGCGTCGAGTGCAACGGCCCCCTGCTGTTTCACCAGTAATGGATTGATTTCCACGTCCGACACGTCCGCGGGCATGGCGAGCGCCGCGCGCGATACCGCCGCGATCGCCCGGCAGGCTGCATCGATATCCGCCGCCGGCTTGCCGCGATAGCCGGTCAACAGGCGATAGCCCTTGAGTTCGCCGAGCATCTCGCGTGCGATCGTTTCGTCGACCGGCAGGAGGCGATGGGCCGCGTCGCGGAAGATTTCGGTGAACACGCCGCCCAGCCCGACGGTCATGGCCAGGCCGAACACCGGATCCCTCGTCACACCGACGATGAGTTCGCAGACGCCTTGTTCCATGCGCTGTACCAGCAGACCGCGTAGCTCCGCTTCCGGTACGGCCGCAATCGCATTGGCCACGATCTCGGGGCCGGCTGCACGCACCGCGTCCGCATCCTCGAGAAACAGCCGGACGCCGCCCGCTTCGGTCTTGTGCGGAATATCCGGGCTCAATATCTTGATGGCGACCGGATACCCCATTCGATCTGCCGCCACGGCCGCGTCCTCGATGTCGGCTGCACGTGCCTCGTCGCAGACCGGCACGCCGTACAGAGACAGCATCTGCTTCGCCTGATACTCATCCAGCCGCTGTCGCGCCCGATCGTCCACTGCCCGTGAGCGCGGCTGTTGGCGCAAGCCGGCCCAGTGTGTCCGGCGGTCCGCTTCGTCGAACCACGGCAAGTAGGTCGCCATGGCCGCGACTGCCTTGGCGGCGTCGGTGAACACGGGCACACCTGCGTGCTCGAGCTCGGCGCGGCTGGCAGCACGCCCGGTGTCGATCGCAATGAACAAGCGGCCTGAAGACTGCGAGGCCTCGATCACTTCGTTGGCAATCCTGTCGAGCAGGTAGCCGGTACCGTAGACCAGCACGGCATCGACGTCGGGCGCGTCCGCCAGCGCGCCGAACACCTTCCCCGCGATGCCTTCGCGGTTGTACAGGTTTCCGGTCAAGTCGATCGGGTTGGCCACCATGCCAAGCTCTGGCGCGGTTTCCTTCAAACGCCGTTGAAGATGCGACGGCAACGGCGGGACCTCCAGTCCGCTCTGCACCAGCAGATCGGTCAACAGGCCACCCATCGCGCCGGAAATCGACGCCACCGCCACCCGTCGGCCGCCGCGCTTGCCGCGAAAACCGGCGAGGTACGCCAGGTCCACCAGATGGGACGGATCGCGCGCCTGCATCACGCCGAGCTGGCGAAACGCCGCACGATTGATCGCCTGATTGCCCGCCAACGCAGCGGTATGCGACATGGCGGCCACGGAACCCTGCTCGGTCTCGCCCGACTTGATGAGCACCAGCGGCTTGTTCGCACGGTTGAAACCCGCCGCGACGTCGATGAATCGCTGCCCGTCGCGCAGTCCCTCCGCGTATCCGATCACCACGTGGGTGTCGGGATCGTCGGCGAGGTAGTCCAGGTACGTCGAAAATTCCAGGCACGCCTCGTTGCCGGTATTGATGAACTGGCTGAAACGCAAGCCGCGCTGGTGCCCCGCGCCATAGATCACCGCGGACATGTTGCCGCTTTGCGTGACCAGTGCGATGTGACCGGTATCGCCGGGCGGAAAGTCCTTGATCAAGGTGGCAAACGCCGTGATCGCCCGCGTGTTGAAGTTCGCCAGGCCCATGCAGTTCGGACCGCAGATTGCCATCCCGCTGGCCCGGCCGAACGCATCGAGGTCGCGCTGGCGCCGCGCGCCCTCTTCCCCTCCCTCCTCCGCGAAACCGGCCGCATAGACGATCGCGGCCTTGATCCCTTTCCGATGGCAGCGCTCGAGCATGGCGAGCACGTCGCGGGCGCCGATGGCCAGCACCACGAGATCGGGGACTTCCGGCACCGATTCGATATCCGGGTAGCACGGGAAGCCATGCATTTCCGTGTATTTCGGATTCACGGGATATACGGCGCCCGCGTAGCCGAAATCGACCAGATGATCGATGGCGACGCCGCCGAGGCGCTTGGGATCCGCCGAAGCGCCGATGAACGCGATGGAACGCGGATCGAGCAGCCGCTGCATCGGCGTGGCCTGGGCCGGGTGCGCGGGCAAGGCGGTCTCAGGCTTGTTCATGGGATTTCCGCAGGTCGGTCTTGTTGCTTTCGATGACCTTGGCCATGCCACGGTCGCGGATGTGCGCGAACTCCGATGACGCGTGCGTCACCTGGTGCGTATCGAAGTGGGCCATGACCGCATTGCGGAACCCCTGGATGTCATAGGTGCGATTCAGCGACTTCTTGAGTGCCCGGGCCGCGAACGGCGGCGCATCGGCGATCCGCTGCGCGATCGCCATGGTGGCATCGTCGAGCGCTGGCCGCGGCACGACCCGATTGACCATGCCGATGCGATACGCATCAGCCGCCTCGATGCGTTCCCCGGTCAACAGGAACTCCTTCGCATGACGCAGTCCCATCACCCACGGCTGGAACAGGACTTCGGTCCCGGCAAGCCCCATCGAGAACATGACCGAGTCCCAGAACCACGCGTCGTCCGCGGCCACGATGAGATCGGCCATGTTGGCCAGCATGAACCCGCCTGCTACGCAGGCGCCCTGCACTTGCGCCACCACCGGCTTGGAACAATCCCAGATGTTCAGGCAGTAGTCGAGGTAATGATGTGCTTCGTAGCGCCACCGTTCTTCCGCGGTGAAGTCGGAGCGCCTGGCTTGCGCTTCGCGCAGATCGTGCCCGGCGGAAAAGTGCTTGCCCTTTCCGGCCAGCACGATGGTCCTGACCGAGTCATCGGCCTGCGCTCGCGCGATCTCCGCATCGAGCTCGATCAGCATCTGGCGCGTCTGAGCGTTGGCGGCATCGCCGCGGTTCAGCCAGATGCGCCGTACCGCACCTGAATTCTCGATAATTAGGGGGCTTTCCTGCATGGATGTCTCCGCTTTTCGGACTGTAGTGCGCGCATGGTAGGTAGAACCACCAGCACGACACAAACATGTTTCGCTCACCTATTCATAATGTGAACGCCACACCGAAAAAAGCGGCAGCCCCCCCGGCCTCAGGGCCCGGGCACCTCGAATCCCAGTTTGCGCATCTCGTCTCGAATCAGGCCCGCGATCCACTGCCGGCGCTTGGCATCCATGCGGGAGCGGAGCGCCGCGATGCTGATCGCGGCGTAGCTGCCGTCCGCGATGGCGAACGAGACGCCGACCGCCGACACGCCTTCGACGACGAGATCGTGCTCCGCCGAAAACCCGTGCTGGTGCGTGTGCGCAATGCTTTTACGCAACGCGGCTCGCGTGACGCCTTTCTGCTCGAGCTCCGTGCGATGGCGCATGAACAATGCATCGAGCTCGGCATCGTTCATCGTGGCGAGCAGCGCACGCCCTGCCGTGCCAAGGCCCAGCAGGCGGATGTTGCCGACCAGCATGGTGACCACGCGAATCGGAAACGGGCCGTGCTCGACGTGGATGCAATGCGCGTAATCGCCATTGCGCACCACCAGGAATACCGTGTCCTCCGTCGTGCGTGCCAGGAACTGCAGCGCATGACGAACCAGTTCCAGCAGCGGTACCCGGCTCATCGCGGCCAGTCCTATCTGCATCGCCCTGATGCCGAGCCGGTACCGCTTCGTGACTTCATCCCGATCCGCGTAAAGCGTTTGCACGAGTGCACTGACCAGGCGATATGCAGTGGCCCGATCCAGTCCGGAAAGGGTGACCAGGTCGCTCAGCTTGATGCCGGCATCGTGGTTCTGGGCAAGCAGCGTCAGCAAGCCCAGTACTCGGTGCGCGCTCTGCGCACCGGCGACAGGAGGAGTATCAGTATTCATCATTTGAACATTTTGCATGCGTCTTGTTTGCATGTCGGACATTCTAGCGCCAACATGCGGCCGTTCCGAACTCAAACGCGAGCTGACGACATGCTCTATTCCGAACCGCACCACCAACTGATGGAGCCAGGACGTCACGGATCTGGCTTCGATGGCCAAGCTCAAGGCCGGGAGGCTGTCGCGCGAAGTCGCGGACTGGTGCATCCAGTTTTACGGCGGCATGGGCTACACCTGGGACAACCCGGCCTCGAGGGCCTGGCGCGACGCGCGGCTCGGATCGATCGGCGGCGGGGCCGATGAAGTCATGCTGGCCATCATCTCGAAGAAAATGGGGCTGTCGACCCGGCCAATCCGTTAGGAACCCACACGATTCATCACCATCATGACAGCGGAAACGGAACGCGAAAACGGCAGGCCTGTCTGCCTGGACATTCAGGATGCCATCGCGGAAATTCAATTCAACCGGCCGGACACGTTGAATGCGATCGACGTCGCGACAGCGCGTGCGCTGCTCGCAGCGGTCGGGGAGATCCAGGGCGCCCGGAATATACGAGCGGTCGTGCTCAGAGGCCGAGGACGCGGCTTCATGGCCGGAGGCGACCTTGCTTACTTCCGCCGTGCGCCCGACCCGGCGTGCGCCGCGCGCCGGCTGCTCGAGCCGATGCACGAGGCCGTCCGGCTGCTTGCGGCGCTGCCCTGCCCCGTGATCGCCAGTGTGCACGGCCCCGTGGCCGGCGGCGGCATGAGCCTCGCCATGGCGGCCGATCTGTGCATTGCCGCGACGTCAACGACCTTCAACCTCGCCTATGCCCGAATCGGCAACAGCCTCGACTGCTCGGCATCCTGGACGTTGCCGCGTCTGGTCGGCCTGCGCAAGGCCATGGAGATCGCGCTGCTGTGCGACAGCATTGGCGCGAACGAGGCGCACCGGCTCGGGCTGGTCAACTTCGTCGCACCCGACGAGACGCTGGATGAGCAGACGCACGCGCTTGCCGTTCGGGTGGCCCATCTTCCTCCGTTAGCGGCGGCGGCGATCAAACGTCAGCTCAACGCCAGTTTTCACCGATCGTTGCATGCGCAGCTCGACGGCGAACTGGATGACTTCGTTCGCAATGCAGGCACCGCGGATTTCACGGAGGGTGTCGCCGCTTTCCTTCTGAAGCGGGCACCGAGATTCGAGGGACGGTGAGCCGCCAGAATCGCGCCGTTCAGCGGCGGTCAAGATGCAAGGGTTTCACCTACGGTGCTCACATATTGAACGCCCGTCGTGGATTCGATTGGCATACCGACGGATGCAGATTGAACTACCGACAAGCGATCGCGGGCCATCGGGCATGCACTTGATCAATCGACTGGCTTGACCGATCAGCCTGGCTTCGCTTGTACGCGGGAACAACAGGATTCCCTACGTTTAACTACACTGGAGACGAGTGTGAAGAGAAAGTACCTGATCGAAGGCACCTTGTTCCTGACTTACGTTTCATTTGCGTTGTCGTGGGTATGCGCGACGGTGTCGATCCACAACATCATGGATCAGATGGGCATCCATACGTTGACCCTCGCCAGCACACTGAGCAGTGCCGTGACCATCGCCAAGATCGTGGGCACCGCGATCGCGGCGCTCATCGTCAGCCGGCTGGGTCTGCGTCACGCCATCAGCGTTGCCACGCTGCTGATCTGCTGCGGAATCCTGACGCCACTGGCGCCCTCGTTTCCGGTCCTGCTGATTTCGCGCTTTCTGGTCGGGTTGGGCGGCGCGCTGCTGCTGGTCTATTTCAATCCGATTGCCGTCGAATGGTTCACCGCAGCCGAGATGCCGTTCGTGAATGGCCTGAACAACACGGCTTTCAATATCGGCGCCACGCTTGCCCTGTTCTTCATGCCTTGGGCCTCATCCGTGCTCGGTGGCTGGCGCACCGTCCTGCTGGCCGTTTCCGCGCTCAGCATCGTCCTGACGCTGGTATGGCTGATCTTCGGCAAAACCCGGTTGGAGAAAGGCGAAACCGTGGTGCGGGCCCAGGGCGAGCGCTACCGGCTGCGCGACGGACTGCGCGATGCGGTCACGTGGAATATCACACTGACGTATGCCGGCTTGCTGTCGTTCTATATCGTCCTGTTCACCTTCTATCCGAGCGCGGGCATTCAACAGACGGAAACCGTGTTGCTTTCCGGCATTGCCGGTGGCATCTGCGGGATGGTCGCGGCGGGGCGAGTCAAGTCGCGACGGCTGTTGCTGCTGCGCGTCTTCGGCGTGATACAGCTGGTTGCCGCGTTCGCGCTCAGCTTTGCCGCACCGTCCGCTTTCGCACTGGGCAGCGCGATCGTGCTCGGTTTCTCGCTCACCTTCCCGGTCGCCACGCTGCTGACCCTCGGCCAGGACCAGCCCGGCATGACGACCGCGCGAGTCTCGGTCAGGTTTTCGATTTTCTGGTCGACCGGCTATCTGGTGGCGACGATCTGGGCGACGGTGTTCGCGAAGATCGTGGACCTGAATCACGGCAACTATCACACTGCGCTGCTGTTCAATTGCCTCATTGAAGGCAGTTTCCTGATCGGCGCGCTCCTGCTCAAGGATCGACGCTCGTTCGACTCCACCGGTGAAGCCCTGGTCGGGGACGCACCCGGAACGCAACCCGGCTGATACCGCTGGCAGCGCCGGCGCGGTTGAGGCTAGTCCGCCAGATAAAACCGCGACGCCGGATGCCACAGCCTGACAGACGTGCCGGCACCCTGGATGCGGTCAGTACGCGCTCGGCCGTCAGTTGACGCCGCGCGCGCGACACCGTCATCCGGGCCCCGCCGAACCCGCTGACCCGCTCGGCCTCGATCGGGATCGCGCCGCCGGGCTTCCGGTCGCCCTTCTCGATCCGCTCGACGACGTAGCGCTCGATCTGTTGATCGGCCGGCACGGCATCACCCAATGCCCTCATCGGTCGCGCGGAAAGTTGTCGCTCCATTTCGTTCATGCGCCCTCGACCGAATGAATGATGGATGATCCGCCACTCGCCACCCGACTCTACTGCAGAGGCGGCGGTTCGCCCGCGACGATACCCGCCGCGATCGCGATGTCGTCCGCAAGCGGCCGAATTTGTCTATACAAGCAGGCAGGAAGAAAAGCGGCGAGACAAGCAGTGATCAAACAGGCCGTGGAACCGCGGGAAATCCCCTAATTTCAGGCTTCCGGCGTGCGGAGACGGGAATGCCGAACCGGCATGCATGACGACCGGTAGTCGCCACGGCGCGAATCGACTCCGCCATGCGCGACGCTCATGCGCCGCATGAGAACTAATCGATTGTTGGCACCGAGGATCGACACCGACAATCCGCTTCATGCCCCCTCGTTTTCGGTACGGGCCACTCATCCTCCCAATCGGCACATCACGATCCATGAGCCATCCAGCCATCGTCTCCTGCATCGCCGAGGCCCGCACGGCCTCGGCGTCACCGTTCCATGCCCGCCCCCGCACCTGCGGCGAAGCGCTCGTCGACCTCCTCGAACGCCAGGGTGTCGAATGCGTGTTCGGCATTCCCGGCGTGCATACCGTCGAGCTCTATCGCGGCCTTGCCGCGTCGTCGATCCGTCATGTGACGCCGCGCCATGAACAGGGGGCCGGTTTCATGGCCGACGGCTATGCCCGAGTCACGGGGCGCCCGGGGGTCTGCTTCATCATCACCGGCCCGGGGATGACCAATATCGCGACCGCGATGGCGCAGGCCTACGCGGATTCGATTCCGATGCTGGTGATCTCGAGCGTCAATGCGCGACGCGAGCTCGGCAGCGGCGACGGCCGCCTGCACGAGTTGCCGTCGCAGCGCGACGTGTTCGCGGGACTCACCGCGTTCTCGCACACGCTGCTCGACGCCGCCGACCTGCCACAGGTCCTTGCGCGCGCATTCGCGGTTTTCGAAAGCGCGCGACCGCGGCCGGTGCATATCGAGATTCCGCTCGACGTGATCGTGATGCCGGCGCCGGCGCTGCCCGCCGCTCCGCTTGCGCTGCCCGCGCGACCCGCGCCTGACGCGAACGCCCTCGCGGCTGCGGCCGACCTGCTCGCGCACGCGCGCCGGCCGCTGATCCTGGCAGGCGGCGGCGCAATTGACGCGGCGGCGGAACTGCGCGAACTCGCCGAACGCCTGCACGCACCTGTCGCGCTGACGATCAACGCGAAGGGCCTGCTGCCGGCCGGCCACCCGTTGCTGATCGGCTCCACACAGTCGCTGCCGGCCACCCGTGCGGCGATCCGCGATGCCGACGTGGTGCTCGCCGTCGGCACCGAACTTGGCGAAACCGATTACGACGTCACGTTCGACGGCGGCTTCGCGATCGACGGCCGGCTGATCCGCATCGACATCGACGCGCAACAGCTGATGCGCAATGCCCGCGCGGAGATCGCCATCGCCGGCGATTCGCGGCTGGCGCTCGGCGCGCTGTCGACCCGCCTGCATGAAAGGCCGGCGCCGACACCCGAGCCCGGCTGGGGCGCGCAGCGGGTCGCCGCCGTGCGCGCCACGATCGCGTCCGGCCACGATGGCGCCGCGCGTGCCCAGGCGCTGCTGGTCGACACCATCGTCACGGCGCTGCCGGGCGCGATCATCGCCGGCGATTCGACGAGCCCTGTCTATGTCGGCAATTTCACGCACGATGCGCCGGCACCACGCAGCTGGTTCAACTCGTCGACCGGCTACGGCACGCTCGGCTACGGGCTGCCCGCAGCAATCGGCGCAAAGCTCGCCGCGCCCGCGAGGCCGGTCGTGTGCCTGATCGGCGACGGCGGCCTGCAGTTCACGCTGCCGGAGCTCGCGAGCGCGGTCGAGGCGCGCGTGCCGGTGATCGTGATCGTCTGGAACAACCGCGGCTACGGCGAGATCCGCAAATACATGGTCGCGCGCGACATCACGCCGGTCGGCGTCGATCCGTATACGCCCGATTTCCAGGCACTCGCACGCGGCTTCGGCTGCGCGGCGCACGCGGTCGCGACACCCGACGCGCTGGCCGACGCGCTGCGCGACGCCACGGCACGCACGATTCCGACCGTGATCGAAATCGACGAGGCAACCTGGTTCGGTCGGGTGCCGCAATGAGCATGACGCCGAATCTCGCGTTCGATCCGCCGCTGCACACGCGCCACTTCATCGACGGTACGTGGCGCACGAGCTTCAACGGCGCGACGCTGCCTGTCGTCGACCCGTCGACGGAAGCGGTCCTCGCCGACGTCAGCGCAGGCGGCGAGGCAGACGTCGAACGTGCCGTACAGGCCGCATCGCGCGCGTTTCCCGGCTGGAAACGCACGACGGGTGCCACGCGCGCGGCGCTGCTTCGTGCGATCGCGCGCGGCGTCAACGCACGTCGCACGCGGCTCGCAACGCTGCAGTCGCTCAACAATGGCAAGCCGTTCGCCGAAGCCGAGATCGACGTCGCCGACGTGATCGCCACCTTCGACTACTACGCGGGCCTCGCGGACGCCCTCGACACCGACTGCGAAACCGAGATCGCACTGCCCGGCGGCGACCATCGCGCATGGATCCGGCGCGAACCGGCCGGCGTCGCCGCGCTGATCGTGCCGTGGAATTTCCCGATGGTGACGACCGCGTGGAAGCTCGCGCCCGCGCTCGCGGCTGGCTGCACCGTCGTGCTGAAGCCGTCCGAAGTCACGCCACTGCCCGAACTCGAACTCGCCGCGATCGTCGCGGAAGCGGGCCTGCCACCCGGCGTGCTGAACGTCGTGACGGGCACTGGCCATGACGTCGGCGCCCGGCTGTGCGCGCATCCGCTCGTCGCGAAGGTGTCGTTTACCGGCAGCACGGCAGTCGGCGCACAGGTCATGAAAACGGCCGCGGACACGATCAAGGGCGTCGGCCTTGAACTCGGCGGCAAGTCGTCGATCGTCGTGTTCGACGACGCCGACTTCGATCACGCGGTCGAACTGATCGCGGGCGGCGGCCTGTTCAACGCCGGGCAGATGTGTTCGGCGACCTCGCGCGTGCTCGTCGCCGCCCCGCTCGCCGACGACCTGATCGCGCGCCTCGCGCGACGGATCGACGCAACCGTCGTCGGCCCGCCGTTCGCGCCCGGCGTGCAGATGGGCCCGCTGACGAACCGCGCGCAATACGAACGCGTGAAGCGCCACATCGCAAAGGGCCGGGCCGATGGCGCGCGGCTCGTGACGGGCGGCGACGCGCCCGCCGGCCCCGGCTACTTCATCCGGCCCGCGCTGTTCGCCGACGTGCCGGCCGACAGTGCGCTCTGGCGTGACGAGATTTTCGGACCGGTGTTGTGCGTTCGCGCGTTTGACACCGAGGACGAAGCGATCGCGGCCGCCAACGATACCGAATACGGGCTCGTCGCAACCGTCGTCACGCGCGACGCGGCACGCGGCAGGCGGGTCGCCAATGCGCTCGAGGCAGGCGTCGTGTGGATCAACACGCCGCAACTGATCTATCCGCAAACCTCATGGGGCGGCTACAAGCGCAGCAGCATCGGGCGCGAGCTGGGTCCGTTCGGGCTAGCCGCGTTCCAGGAGGTCAAGCAGGTCATGATGCCGGCCCGCTGAGGCCGCCGGCCCATGCATTTATGTCATGCCGCGCATGCGGATATTTCGTTTGTTGCGGAAATTTGACCTCCCTACAGTTCATCCACACCCCGCGCCGCAATTCGGCGACCGGCATCGGACCACACGGCATCGTTCATCAGGAGACGGCCATGCAACACTTCAAGGCGGGAAGAAGGCAGGTGATCAAAACCCTCGGCACGGCACTCGCTGCATCTGCCCTTCCGATGCCGTTCATCAGTACTGCGAAAGCACAGTCGAAAAGCTTTGCGGGCAAGACGCTGCGCTTGCTCACGTGGTCCGACGATACCGGGGCAGCCGCGCTGCGCAACATCGCGGAGAGCTTCAGCAAGCAGACGGGCGCACGCGTGATCGCCGATCGCGCGGACGGCACGTCGGGGATGGTCGCGAAGGTCAAGGCCGCGGGCGAGCGGCCGACCTACGACGTCATCACGCTCGCCGGCGTCGGCGCGGCCGGCCTTGCGGACGCCGGCCTGCTCGCGAAGCCCGACTTGAACCAGCTGCCGAACCTGAAGGACGTCGCGCCGCCATACCGCACGGGCGCGAATGGCTTCGGCATCGGCTACCTGCTGTGGTCGGACGGGCTGATCTACAACACGTCGACCGTGAAGAGCGCCCCGTCGAGCTACGAGGCGCTGTGGGAGCCGAAGTATGCGGGCCGCCTGTTCCTGCCGCCGCCCGAGTGGGCCGAGGCGGTCGACCTCGCGATCATCGCCGCGAAGCTGGCCGGCGGGTCGCAGCAGAACATCGATCCGGGGTTCAGGAAGCTCGCGCAACTCAAGGATCGCGTGATGACCCTCGGCGAAAACCCGAACCAGGTCGCCGACCTGTTCCGCACCGGTTCGCTCGACATCGGCGGCATCTATTCGCCCGCATTCTTCCCGGACCAGATCCGCAAGCCCGACTACAAGATGGGGGTGACGTACGGGATGAAGGAAGGCTTTGCGACGCAACTGATGTTCACCGTGATCCCGAAAGCACACCCGGGTGACCTCGACCTGATCCACGCGTTCATCAACCATTCGCTCGACGCGGGCGTACAGGGCCGCATGGCGGCCGACGTGCTGAACGGGCCCGTGAACGCGAAGGCCGTGATTCCCGCGGAAAGCCGCGCGTTCGTGCCGTCGCCGCAGCAGATCGCGGAGAAAGCCGTGCTGCACGACGACAAGGCGCTCGCGGCCGTCCAGCCGGCGTGGATCAAGCGCTACACGGGCCTCTTCTCGGCGTAACGACATGGCCTCCCTGTCCTCCCCCCGCGATGCAGCACCGGTCGCAGCACCGGCCGGCGCCGGTGCCGGGCCCGCGCTGCCCGGCGTGCCGCCCTGGCTGTTGCTCGCGCCGATCCTCGCGTTCCTCGCGGTGCTCGCCGCCGCGACGCTCACGGTGCTGAGAATGAGCGTCGGCGTGTCCGGCGACGAATGGCGGACCTTCACGCTGCAGAACTACGTCGACCTCGCAGACCCGTACTTTACGAAGTCACTGTGGCTCACGCTGCGCCTCGCGTTCCAGAGCATGGTGTGCGCGGTGCTGCTCGCGATCCCGGTTGCGCTCGCGATGGCGCGCACCGAATCGCGGCTCGCGCGCCGGCTGCTGCTCGCCGGCGTGCTGCTCCCGCTGCTCGTGAACCTGCTGCTGCAAGGCTATGGCTGGCTCGTGATACTCGGGCCGGCCGGGCTGCTCAACCGCGCGCTGCTGGCCACCGGCGTGATCGGGCGGCCGCTGCAGTTGCTGTACCGCGAGCACGGCGTGCTGCTCGGGTTGATCCAGACCGCATTCCCGCTTGCCGTGCTGCCGCTGTCGAGCGCGCTGCGTGCAGTATCCCGCGCATACGACGAAGCCGCCGCGACGCTCGGCGCGAGCCGCTGGCAGACGCTGCGGCACGTGACGCTGCCGCTTGCGATGCCCGGCCTCGTCTCCGGCGCGCTGCTCGTGTTCGCGTACAACGCCAGCGCATTCGCGGTGCCGCTGCTGCTGGGCGGTCGACGCGTGCCGATGCTCGCGGTGCTCGTACACGACCAGGTCGCACCGTTGCTCAACTGGCCCGCCGCCTCGGCATCCGGCGTCGTGCTGATGGGCGCAACGCTCGTCGTGATGGCGGTTTCCCAGCGCCTCGTGCGCACCCTGCAACGTACCGGCGAGGTGAACCGATGACTGCCCTGCTCTTGCGCGCGCCCATGCCCGGCCGCCTCGGACGCGCGACGGGTGCGCTCGCGACGCTCGTGCTGTTCCTCGCCGCGCTGCCCATCCTGACGATGATCACGATGTCGTTCGGTGCATCGGGCACGCTCGAATTTCCGCCGCGCGATTTCAGCCTGCACTGGTATCGCGCCGCGTGGCAGACGTTCGTGTCGTCCGATGCGGGCAGCGCGCAGTCGATGGGCGCCGCGTTGACGACGAGCCTCGTCGTCGCGGTCGCGACGATGCTGATCGCGACCGCCGTGTCGGTACCCGCGGCCTACGCGCTGTCGCGCTGCCGCTTCCGCGGCAAGACGCTCGTCGAGCAGCTCGTCGCGTTGCCGATCGTCTACCCGCTCGTGATGCTCGGCCTCGCGCTGCTGATCGTGTTCAATGCACTGCCGGTCGAACTCGGCATCGTGCGGCTCGTCGTCGCGCACGTGATCCTCACGCTGCCGTTCACCGTGAAGAACTGCGCCGCCTCCGTTGCGTCGATCGGCCCCGACTTCGAGGAAGCCGCATGCGTGATGGGCGCGAGCCCGCGCCGCGCGCTCGTCGACGTCGTGCTGCCGCTGATGCGGCCCGGCATTCTCGCCGGGATGCTGTTCGCGTTCATCGTGTCGTTCAACGAATTCACGGTGACGTTCTTCCTGTACAGCATCGACACGATGACCCTGCCGGTCTGGCTCTACAGCCGTACCGTGTCGTCGCTCGACCCGACCGTGTTCTGCTTCGCCGTGTTCACGGTCGCGATCGACTTCGCGCTGATCTGGATGCTCGAAAAACTCGTCGGCGACAAGGGTGTCGCGCTCTGACGCGCACTGCCTCGCCCTCGCCCGTGCAAGGAACCCTCATGACCCAGCTCATCCTCCAGAACGTGACGAAGCGCTTCCATCAAGCGTATGCGGTCGATCACGTCGACCTGTCGGTGCCGGACGGCAAGCTCGTCTGCTTTCTCGGTCCGTCCGGCTGCGGCAAGACCACGCTGATGCGAATCATCGCCGGCCTCGACACGCCGACCTCCGGCACCCTGACGTTCGCCGGCCGCGACCTCACGCACGTGCCCGCCAACCGGCGCGACTTCGGCATGGTGTTCCAGTCGCTCGCGCTGTTTCCGCACATGACGGTCGCGCAGAACATCGCCTACCCGCTGCGGCTGCGCAAGACGGCCAAGGCCGCGCAAGCGCGGCGCGTCGCCGAGTTGCTGGAGCTGATCCAGCTTCCGCACATGGCCGACCGGCTCGTCACGCAGCTGTCTGGCGGGCAGCGCCAGCGCGTCGCGATTGCGCGCGCGATCGCGTCGTCGCCGCGCCTGCTGCTGCTCGACGAGCCGTTGTCGGCACTCGATGCGAAGCTGCGCGAGGCGATGCAGGTCGAGATCCGGCTGCTCCAGCAACGGCTCGGCATCACGACGATCATGGTCACGCACGATCAGCGCGAAGCGATGACGATGGCCGACGAGATCGTCGTGATGGAGAAAGGCCGGATCCAGCAGGTCGGCCGGCCGCTCGACATCTACCGCGATCCGGTCAACGAATTCGTCGCCGACTTCATCGGCCTCGGCAACATCCTGCCAGTCACGCGCGACGGCGGCGACGCGATCGTCCTGCCGGGCGGGCAGCGTCTCGCGATCCGGCGCGCGCCGGACACACCCGGCGCGCCCGACGCCGTGCGCCTGCTGATTCGTCCCGAGGACGTCTGCGTGCGCCCGGGGCCGCCGGCGGCGGCACCGAACACGCTGGCCGGCACGATCACGTTCGTCCGCGACGTCGGCGCATCGATCGAAGCGACGATCGACTGCCGGGGCTTCACGCTGACGGCCGCGACGACGCCGCGCGAGACGCCTGATCTCCACGTCGGCATGCCGGTACTCGCGGAATTGCCCGCACATGCATGCAAGCTCATCGCCGCACGCGGCGCCTGATCTCCCTTCCCTTTCTCCAGCGCAACAACGAGGATCTCGCCATGAACGCAACGACCCACGCAATCCGCCACGTGCAGCGCCTGCTCGCCCGTTCCGTCCTTCTCTGCGCCTGCGCCGGTGCAGCGGGCCTCGCCGCCTTCGCGCCGCTCGCGCACGCCGACGCGCTCGACACGATCGCGAAATCGGGCGTCGTACGCATCGGCGTGTTCGAGGACTATCCGCCATTCGGTTCGATCGGGCCCGACATGAAGCCGCAGGGCTACGACATCGACATGGCGAACCTGATCGGCCGGGCGCTCAACGCGAAAGTCGAACTCGTACAGGTCACCGGCGACAACCGGATGGCGTATCTCGCCGACCGCAAGACCGACATGCTGCTGTCGGTCGGACAGACGCCGGAACGCGCCAAGGTCATCGACTTCTCGAACGCGTATGCGCCGTACTACCTCGCGGTATTCGGCCCGAAGTCGCTCGCCGTGAAGGGCACCGCCGATCTCGCCGGCAAATCGGTCGCGGTCGCGCGCGGCACGCTCGAGGACCTGAGCGTCAGCAAGGTCGCGCCGCCGAGCGCGACGATCAAGCGCTTCGACGACCCGAACGGCGCAATCGCGGCGTTCCTGTCGGGACAGGCGCAACTGCTGGTGGTCGGCAACGACGTCGGCGCAACGATCATCGCGCGTCATCCGTCGATCGATCCAGAACAGAAGTTCTCGCTGTTCAGTTCGCCCGATCACGTCGGCCTGAACAAGAACGAGCCGCGCCTGATGCAGAAGGTCAACGACGCGATCGCCGGTGCGAAGAAGAGCGGCACGCTGAACACGTTGTCGCAGAAGTGGCTGCACGCGGCACTGCCGGCCGACCTGTGATGCGCGCCGCCACCGCCCCGTATTCACGACGAAAGGCATCGCGATGACCTACGTGTTCGACTTCAGCGATTTCGGCCTCTACGCCGGCATGCTTGCGCGCGGCATCGGCGTGACGCTCGGCCTCACCGCGGCCGCCACCGCGCTCGGCGGCCTGATCGGCACCGCCGGCGCCTGGATCGCGCTCGCCGGCCCGCGCTGGGCGCGTGCGCTCGTCGCGGCCTACGTCGAGCTGATCCGCAATACGCCGTTCCTGGTCCAGTTGTTCTTCATCTTCTTCGGGTTGCCCGGGATCGGCGTACACATCGACGAAGCGCAGGCAGCCGTGCTGGCCATGACGGTCAACCTCGGCGCGTATGCGGTCGAGATCCTGCGTGCCGGCATCGAATCGGTACCGCACGGGCAAGTGCAGGCCGCGCGGGCGCTCGGGCTGCACGGCCGGCAGGTGTTCGGTCACGTCGTGCTGCCGCAGGCGCTCGCGAACGTGTACCCCGCGCTGCTCGGGCAGGTGCTGATCGTGATGCTCGGCTCGGCCGTCGTGTCGCAGATCTCGGTGCCCGACCTGACCTACGCGGCGAACTTCATCCAGTCGCGCAATTTCCGTGCGTTCGAGATCTACATCGTCGTGACCGCAATCTACCTGCTGCTGTCGATCGCGCTGCGCATGCTGCTCAATCGCATTGGTCGCCGGCTGTTCTCGGGTCGCACACAGCGCGGCGCGGCGGCCACGCCTCGGCGCGCCAGGCTTGCCCGCTTCACGTGGCGCGCCCGCGCTCCTGAAACCCGCCTTCCCACCGAGCGTGCACGATGATCGAATTCACCTTCCAGGACATTGCGTGGAACCTGCTGCTCGCCGCGCGCTGGACCGTACTGCTGTCGCTGATCACGTTTGTCGGCGGCAGCGTTGCCGGGTTCGCGCTGCTGGCGATGCGCATCTCGGCGTCGGCCGCGCTGCGTCGCTTCGTGATCCTGTACGTCGAGCTGTTCCAGGGCACACCGTTGCTGATGCAGCTGTTTCTCGGTTTCTTCGGGCTGCCGCTCGTCGGCATCGACGTGACGCCATGGGTTGCCGCATCGGTCGTGCTGACGCTGAACGCGAGCGCGTATCTGGCCGACATCTGGCGCGGCTGCGTCGACGCGGTACCGCGCGGTCAGTGGAACGCGGCGGCAAGCCTCGGCATGACGTGGACCCAGCAATTGCGCTACGTGGTATGGCCGCAGGCGTGGAAGATCGCGCTGCCGCCGACCGTCGGTTTCCTCGTGCAGGCGGTGAAGAGCACCGCGCTCACGTCGATCATCGGGCTGACCGAACTGACCAAGACCGGCAACATCATCACCAACGCAGTGTTCAAACCGTTTCCGATCTACGCGCTGGTCGCGTTGCTCTACTTCGCGATGTGCTTCCCGCTGACGTGGTATGCCCGCGCGCTCGAGCGCCGCTATCGCGTCGCGAAGGCACGCTGAACCGGCGCCGCGCGCGCCTCATTACGATCCAGGTACTTTCATGATTTCCATCAGCAACGTTTCGAAGTGGTACGGCCCGTTTCAGGTCCTCGCCGATTGCACGACCGAGGTCAAGACGGGCGAGGTGGTCGTCGTGTGCGGCCCGTCGGGCTCGGGCAAGTCGACGCTGATCAAGACCGTGAACGGCCTCGAGCCGTTCCAGCAGGGCGAGATCCTCGTCAACGGCCAGTCGGTCGGCGACAAGAAGACGAACCTGTCGAAGCTGCGCTCGAAGGTCGGGATGGTGTTCCAGCATTTCGAGCTGTTTCCGCACCTGTCGATC